>CALEKX010000010.1 GCA_937904525.1 uncultured Phycisphaerales bacterium | reverse complement strand
GCCGACTGCCGACCGCAGACTGCCCCCTAATCCCCATCCACCCGCTGATACCGATAGATCGCCTTGTACAGCCCGGCGATTTCCTGGCTGGGGACGATCTGCGGCGGGTAGCGCTCGTTCCGCGGCTGGAGGCGGATCACCGGGTTGCCATCCTTGTCAGACTCGAAGAAGACGCGCTTGAACGTCGTCTGCCCCGACGCGAAGCGGACAAAGCAATCGTCGCCGTTCTTCGGGCCGGCTGCGGGAGAGAAGATGACGATATCCCCCTCCTGATACTTGGGACGCATCGAGTCGCCATGCACGCGGGCGGCGAACGCGTCGCGATCCTGCACATCCGGGCAGCCGACGTAATCATCCGCCACCCGCGGCGGATACGACAGATCCGTGAAATCCCGCGGATACCCAGCCGAGATCTTGTTGATCACCGGAATCGCCTGCGTCGTCGTGGCAATGGTCTCGACGTTCCCAGCCGACTGGTCGACCAGTTGCTGCAGCACGCCGCTGAGATACGCATCATCCAGGTCGATGCCCTGGCTGAACTTCGGCCGGGCCCTGGACGAATGCGCCGAGCCGTTGGACCCATTCGACCCATTGGCCCCATTCACCCCGTTGGACCCGTTCGATCCATGGGAACCATTTGAGCCCGTGGCCCCCTCGGCTGCCGATGCACCCGCCGCGGCGGCGACGGGCGTGGCCTTTCCCTGGCGGATCAGCTTGATGAGCATCGCCCGCACGTCGCGGGGCGTGCGGTGCAGATGGGCGTGGCTGACCAGTTCACCATCCTTAAAATCGAGGGCTTTCTCCAGCCGCCGCAATTTTTCGTCGCTGGGCGGATTGGGGACCCGGCCGGTCTCGATCAGGGAGAGGTACGGCTTGGAGATGCTGGCCTTCTGCGCCAGCTCGTCCAGGGTCAACCCCAGCCGCCGCCGCTGCCGCCGCAGCTTGGTTCCCAGTGCCTCAATCATGTGTCCGCCTTTCGGGCATTTGACACGCAAACCATTTCCAATGCCTGGCTTACAATTTATCCGCCGCCCGTTCTCCCGAGGCGCGGCCGCCCATGGACGTCGCCGCCATCCCGCGGCGCCGCCCTGCATTGACACCCCTTACCTGACCGTTGGCTAACTCCCCTCTGCCATACTCTTACATCATCCTAATAAAAAATGCAAGGAAAGACTTGACACTGCCCTAACTTTGGGTATAGTTAGGGTTGTTTTGGGGTTATTGAACACGCCCCGCCGCCCGGCATCCCGCCGGGTCACGTTCAGCAAGATCGGTCGAGGGAAGCGACCACCATGCTCCAGGAACAACTGCTCTCAACCCCCCGCCCCCTGGCGGACCGGGCCATCGATGCGCTGATGCGCCGAGCCCGTTTCCTCCTGCCGACCGACCAGGCCCTGCTCGATCTGGTCCTCGTGCGCCAGCTCCCGGTCTACGCCATCGCCAAGCTCCGCGGACTGCATCCCGGCACGACCGCGCGACACGTCAAGAAACTCATCCGCCGCCTCCAGCAGCCGATGGTCATCGCCCTGATCGACCGCGGCCGCCAGCAACTGCCCGAGGAACTCTGGCAGGTCGGCATCGCCTACTTCGTCCAACGGCAGTCCATGGCCCGCATCGCCGACCTGCACCAGATCACCCTCTACCGCGTCCGCGTCATGCTCGACCAGGTACGCGGCTGGGCCAAGGCTCATCATCGGAGCCTGTAACACCTCTCTCGCACCCGAGAGAACGGCGGCCGCGAAGGCGCGAAGTTCCCGAAGGGGGCGCGAAGGCTTGAGCGCAACGATCGCAGAGAGCTCAAAGATGCAAAGAGGTGATCGAATGGTCAGAACCGCTGCCTACTGCTGTAGGGGCACATGGCAATGTGCCCCCTCCGTCCGCAGGCGTGCTGAGTCTCGTCTGCTCAACTGCGCCACCGGAGGGCGGATTGCCATCCGCCCCTACGAGGTATCCCACAGATCTCCGCGTTTGACACTTTCTTCCTTGATCCTTGGAGCTTCCTTGGAACTTCGTAGTTGGAACTTGGAACTTCCGCGCACACCCGTCCGTTCCACCAAGTCGAACCCTACCCCCCCAAAGGAGGACCCTTCATGCCCACACTCACCTCCCCCAACGTCGCGCAAGTCACCCGTTGGTTTGACCTCGATCCTGCCAAGCGTCCTGCCGTCGCGCCGGCCGACCTTCGCATCGACCCACCGCCACCGGGACAGATCACGCTCATCCACGGTCCGAGCGGATCGGGCAAGAGCATGCTCCTGCGGCGGCTCAAGCGTCGCTGGCGGCGGTCGCATCCGCACACCGCGCTGATCGACCTCGATCGCCTGCATCTGCCCGATCAGCCGCTGGTCGATTGCTTTGGCGATCGCCCGCTGATCGACGTGCTGCGTCTGCTGGGCCGATGCGGGCTGGGCGAAGCCTGGTGCTACCTGCAATCGCCCGCGCAGCTCAGCGACGGCCAGCGATGGCGCTTCCGCCTGGCGCTTGGGTTGGCACAGGCTGATCGCCACGCGCACGCCATCCTCCTGTGCGACGAGTTCGGCGCGCTGCTGGATGACATCACAGCCGCTGTCGTCGCCCGCTCCCTGCGACGCATCCTCGCGCACACACCCAATCTCGCCGCTGTCTGCGCCACCTCACGCGAACTGATCCACGCCCTCCAGCCCGATCGCGTCATCACCTGCGATTTCGGGAAGATCGCCGTCAACAACGGGTCCCGTTGACCAACCATCGTGGCACGGGCGCCTCGTCCGTCCCACAGGCGATCGCGTCCACAGCAGTCGCAACTCTGCCCATGCCTCCCGAATCCCTGCACATTCCCGCCATTCCGGGCGAGTTCACGATCGGCCCCGGCCAATGGGCTGACTATCTCGCCCTCGAGCGATTCCACTACTGCCCGACTCGCCCCGCCACGTGCGCCGGCGTGTGGACGATCCGCCATCGCCGATCGTTCGATCAGCCCACGCGGCCGGTGGCTGTCGCCGTCCTGTCATATCCCGCGCCGCGCGGGCGATTCAGGCAGATGATGATGCGCGATCTCACAGCCGACGACGAACGCCAGCTTGCCTTCGCCAATGCACATCTGCGCACGATCAGCCGCGTGATCGTGCATCCGCAGTTTCGCGGCATCGGGTTGGCGACGATCCTCGTCCGCTGCGTGCTGCGAGACTGCCCGACGCGCTTCGTCGAAGCCATCGCGCGCATGGGGCATGTGCATCCGTTCTTCGAACGCGCCGGCATGGTGCGGATCGACAGCCACCAGCCCAACCGCCCGGCTCACTTCCTCTTCGACCGCCAGCTCATGTCGCCGACGCACGACACACCGCATGCGTAGGCGCGCTCCGTTGCTCGCCCACCTCGTCATCCCCCCTGACAGGAGCACCCCATGGACTCGAACCTGACGACGCCCTGCACATCCGTCAATGAGCTTCGCCGCTGGGTGGCGGAGCATCTGCAGCTCAGCATCCCTGTGCGCCCCGTCTGCGCGCATCACAACGCGCCGATGGAGTATCTGCGACTTGCGTACTTCGAGCCGGCGCCGGATCTGGTCATCTGGGCGCCGCGCGGCGGCGGCAAGACGCGCCTGGCAGCCGTTGCGACGCTGCTCGACCTGCTGCACAAACCCGGCATCCAGGTGCGCATCCTCGGCGGCAGCCTCGAGCAGAGCCTGCGCCTGTGGGAACATCTGCTGCCTGATCTTGAGCAGCATGCCAGGATCGTCAGCCGGACGCGCACGCGCCGCATCGTGCTGGCCAACCGCTCGCAGGCTGCGGCGCTGCCCCAATCCGAGCGAGCCGTCCGCGGCCAGCGCGTGCAGAAGCTGCGATGCGACGAGATCGAGCTGTTCAATCCCGACATCTGGTCGGCAGCCCAGTTCGTCACGCGATCGGCTGAACTGCCGCCGGGATCGTCGCAGCTTGTGCGCGGATCGGTCGAGGCACTGTCGACGATGCACCAGGCCGGCGGGATGATGGAGCGGATCGTCGATCAGGCCCGCGCCGCCGGCAAGCCTGTCCTCCATTGGTGCCTGCTGGACATTCTCGAGCGATGCCCGCCCGAGCGCGAGTGCATCCGCTGCGCGCTGTACGACGATTGCCGCGGCGTGGCGAAGACGAAGTGCGACGGGTTCTTCCACATCGATGACGCAATCTCGATCAAGCAGCGCGTCAGCATGGACCGCTGGCAGGCGGAGATGCTCTGCCTGCGGCCGTCAACGCACCTGAGCGTCTTTCCGATGTTCGATCCATCGGTGCATGTGCGCGAAGAGGCGTGTCCGAACGGCCGCATCTCGCTGGCGATGGATTTCGGCTATCGCAATCCGTTTGCCTGTCTGTGGATCGCGGATGACGGACGCGTCGTGCACGTGATCGACGAGCTGATCGCGCCCAGCCGGCTGCTGAGTGATCTGCTGGATGACATCGAATCGCGCCCGTGGCGGATCGAGAAGTCGATCGCATGCGACCCAGCCGGCAATGCGCCCAACGAACAGACCGGCCGATCGAACGTGCAACTGCTGCGCGCTCGTGGATACACCGTCCGCACGCGCGGCAGCAGCATCCAGGATGGCCTGGAAGCCATCCGCGCCCGCCTCCAGCCCGCAGCCGGCTCACCCACGCTGTTCATCCATCCCCGCTGCAAGCAGCTCATCCAGGCGATGCGCAGCTACCGCTACGGCGAGAAGACCGGCGAGAAGCCGCTGAAGGATGGTGTGAACGATCATCCGATCGACGCACTGCGGTACTGGCTGGTCAACCACCAGCGACACGAGGTGCGGCTGCGGAAATATTGATCGCTGTGGTGTCTTGTGTCTTGTTGTTTGGTGTTTTGTGTGAGTAATGCGTGGTGATCGGTGATTGATGCGCGAAGACAGCACGCGTCCGCACGGCCATCCTTCTGCCTTCTGCAGTCTGCATTCTGTCTTCTATCTTCTGTCTACTGTCTTCTCCCACCCAGCTTCTTCAGCTCCTTCCGTATCCCCGACTTCTGCCCATCGCGCAGGCTATGCGAGCCGACCTTTTCATCCAACTCCAGGCCGCGAAGCTGAGGGTTCACTTCCGTCAGGTCATCCTGCGGATCATATCCCACCAGCTCGCGCGCGTCGGTGATGTCCAGCCGCTTGAAGCGGTTGTCCGACAGCGCGTGGAAGATCGCGAACTTCAGCCGCTGATCGTCGATGCATCGCTCGATGAGCTGATGCAGATCCCGCTGAGACACCCACGCGTCGAGCAGGCCCACGCCCGACGCCGCGACCGCGCTGCTGTGCGGCTGAAACGCGCCGATGCGCAGGCAGATCACCGACAGCCCCTCCTGCTCAGCCATGTAGCGTCCGAGCGATTCGCCGAAGCATTTGCTGACGCCATACAGATCGCCGGGATTGACCGCCTCTTCCGTATGGACCTGATAGTCGGCTGGATAGCCGGAAACGGCATGGATGCTCGATGCGAAGATCACGCGCCGCACGCCGGCGGCCTTGGCAGCCACCATCGTGTTGTACGTGCCGCCGATGTTGATCTCCTTGAGCGTCTCCCAATCGGCGCTGGGGCTGGGATCAGCCGCCAGGTGCAGCACCGTATCGACGCCGCGGCAGGCCTTCTGCATGAACAGCAGGTCGCGCACATCGCCGAAGATCACCTTGCCAAAGGACGTGATTTGGCTGACGTCTTCACCTTCGCGCTCCATGAGGACAAGCTTGTAACGGCGATGGGCATGAGCGGCGAAGTACGAGCCGATGTTCCCGGCTGCCCCGGTGACGAGGACGGTCTTCTTCTTCGCGCGCGACCTGGCAGGGGCGGCGCGATCGGCTGTCGAGAAAAAGGAGTAGGACTGGGCCATGGCCAGCCGATATGCGAGGCGCGTACCAGTGCGGCTGAAATAGCAGGCAGCAGGCAGCAACGCAGGGGCACGCTATTGCGTGCCGGGATCAACCGAACGATCGCTGCTGCGGCAGGCAATAGCCTGCCCTACGAACGGCTGCCGTCTCTCTCCTGTCTTCTCAGTTCCTCGCCGTCGCCTCGCGCACGCAATGATCAAACAGCATCCGCCATTCGATCTGCTGGAGATTGGCCAACAACGACTTGCGCGATTCATCGCCGCTGCGGACTGCCTCCTGCACGAGATCCACCAGCACATGCGGGTTCCAGCCGTTGTGCGTCAGGCGGACCAGCGACTTGTCCATCGGCAGAGGATTGAGCAGCGTTCCCGCGTGCGCGGCAATCGAGGCATAGACCGGATGCTCGCCGACGCGGTTGTACCAGTACTTGCTGTTGGAGAAATCCCCTTCGCGGCGATGCATGATGGCATGCCAGAAGCTGCCTGTCGGCGTCTCGATCGCCTGGCAGATGCGATGCGCCTCATCCAGCCAGTCATGCCACAGCCACATCCCCGCCAGCACGCCGGCTGCGTGGTTGTGATCCGTCACCGGAACCCCCAGCAGATCGGCAGGCTTCAGCGTTTCGAGCATCGCGCGCGCATCCTCATCGCCATCCCCATCGACCACAAGCCGGCGATACTTGTCATTGAAATTGAAGCGCAGCAGCTTGCGCCCGATGGACGACAAGTTGTCTATCTGTACGTCAACTCCGTCGTGCTCAGCCATGAGCATCCTCCAAAACAATAACGTACTGATCCATTCCAGGCGAACACATCTTTTTCGGCCGCCGGGCGTGAGATTACGGCGGAATCAGCCGTTATACACGCGTGAAAACCGATCATAGGCGCAAATCCGCGCCCGTGCGGCCCCGTCCGGCATGGCGTTTTCTAGTACGGCTAACCATCGTTCGAGTGCCTTGCCACAAAACTCAACCCTTTTCGGGAAAGGAGCATCACATGCTTCGCCGTTCACTCGCTCTTCTGGCGGTCGCTGGTCTCACCGGATGCGCCGCCAGCGTCGAACCCGTCGGATTTGGCAACCGCGACCGCACCGGTCAAGCCCAGATGGCTGCGTATGCCGCATCCGAGCAGAACCAGTATCCGCGTAATCTCGACGCTTCCACCGATCGTGCCCTCGCGGCTGTCGTCAATCACGACCGGAACACCATCCGGATTTACAACTACTCCGGTGAGGTGCTCACAGACGCCAAGCTGTGGGTCAACCAGGCCTTCATCCATCGCCTGGACAGCATCCCCGCCAACTCCAGCGTGACGATTCCGTTCAGCGGCCTGTATGACAACACCGGCAAGACGTTCGCCGCCGCCAAGGCGCCGATCACCTCGGTCGAAATACAGGCGGGCGACAATCTCTACACCGTGCTCGGCCCGGCGTACGAGTAAATCACGCTTCTCCGGAAGCGCGCCCGACCGCGATCGGAAGGATGCGTCCGCAAGACCAGCTTTTGCGGACGCATCCCCGCGCGCGGGGTGCCATTGGGCCAAAGAGCCGCCACCCGGCGAATGGCAATCGGATTGCGGTGTCGAACCCAGATCTCAGATCTGAGGTTTCAATTTTCAGATTTCAGATCTCAAAACTGAAACCCAGAATCCGCAATCCAAGATCCCAGATCGCAACTACCTCGTCCGATCCTCAATCGCCACGGTCGCGTCGAATCGCTTAAAGGGCGTGACATACGGCTCGACCTGGCCGGTGATGCGGGCGATGGCCCACAGCGCGACCCAACGGTTGCGCGGCACGGATGTTTCCTCCGCAACGCGTCGCAGCTCGGTGCTGGTATCAGCCAGTTTCAGCCGGCCGACCGCCTTGGCGGCCTCGAAGATCGCGGGAGCGCCTTCGCCCTCTTCCTGCAAGACCTTCAGCAGCGCCTCGCGAACCGCCCGATCGCTGGAATTGCCGGCTTCTCCAAGCGCCCACGCCGCGGCGGCGCGTGTCTCAGCCGGGAGCATCGCCGTCTCGATCCGCAGCACGCCCATCGCCTGCTTCACGATCTCCGGATCGCGAAGCTGTGCCAGCGACACCAGTGCCTGAGACACAGCCGCACTGGCCAGGTAATCATCGGGATTGCCCGATGCATTCACGATCGCCTGCAGAAAGCGCGTGCCGCGCTGCACGACCGATCGCAGCGCCGGAATGGCTGCCGGATCGCCGATCTGCCCCAGCGACTGGGCGACCTGCGCCAGCGTCGCACCGTCGACCTCTTCCAGCGGCGCCCGGCGCGTCTCCACCAGCTTGATGTGAGCCTCGAGGTTCGCCTTGCTGGCAAACGTGCCCAGCAGGAAAGAACCATCCTGCCGGCGCCGCGCGTTGGGGATGTCCAGCATCTTCGCGGCCTGATCGATGATCGCCTGGCGAACGCTGTCATCCGCCGGCTGAGCCAGCGCCGCCAGCGAGGCATCATGCAGCGGCAGATACGGGCTGCTCAGCCGTTCCAGAAGCGCCTCGGCGATCTGCACCGATCGCACCGGCGCCACCAGCGCCACAGCCGCCGTCTGCACCGACAAATCCGGATCGGCCACCATCGACTCACCGATCTGGCGCGCCCGATCCGCCGGGATCACGCCCGGCAGCGCCCGCAGCGCCGCGCGGCGCAGCGTCGGATGGTCAGCCTTCAGGAATGCCTCGATGGCGCTCGCCTGCGAGGTCGCCTTCATCGCGCCCAACGCCTCGATGGCTGCGGCGCGAACACCGATGTCATCTTCGTTGAGCAGCGGCGCCACGGCATCAGCCATGCCGCTGTCAGCGACACGTTCGAACGCGGCGATCGCCGCCAGCCGGGCCTGGCCCTTGAGAGACGGCAGCACGTCTCGCAGCGCCGCCAGCTCGGCAGAGTTCGCGACATTGGCCACAGCCGCCAGTCGCACGACCGGATCTTCATCCTTCAGCCCCGCGAGCACGGCAGGCGAGGCATCGGTGCGATCGACGGTCAGCTTCGCATGGGCCTTGATGGCGGCGGAGCGGACAGCCGGCTCAGCATCCTTCAGCAGCGTCAGCAGATCGGCTTGCAGATCATTGATGCGGCTGATGCCGGCAGCCGTGGCTGCGGCTTCGCGGATCTGCGGGTGGGTGTCGTGCAGGCCCTGGCGGATGAACGGCACGCATTCGGGCAGCGCCGTCCGGCCCAGATCGATCATCAGCTCGACGCGCCGCGCCACGTCCGTGCCCGGTCGGGCGAAGGCTTCGCCCAGCAGTTGTGCTGTGCGCGCCGATGCGCCGGATCGGGGGTGTGCCGGGGGCAGCGTGAGCTGCGGGCTGTCGTACGGCACGACAATCTCGTCGGGCAGATCGGTGACCGACGGGATCGGCTGGGCCGTGGCGACCGGCAGCATCGCCGCGCCGATGAGGCTCACCACGCAGTAGCTGAGCAAACGAGTTGGCATCATGTCATCGAACTCCACTGGATTCGTCTTGCCATGGATCGCGAACGCGGCGCGAGGCGCGGATCGGGCTGAATCAGCCGCGACGCATCAGCACAGCCAGGCGCAGCCAGGCCACGATCAGCGTCGCGACCGTCATGCCGCCCATCAGATACAGGTGTTTGCTGTACAGGCGATACTCCGCAATCGCCGGCCAGGCTTCCTTGAGCTGGTTGACGGCCACGACCACGGGGCTGACAAACGCGATGTGCGCCGCCACGCGCTCCGACAGCACCACGCCCGACGCCCACCAGGCGATCATCGGCAGCACGAAGATCGCGGCTGTGACCACATATGCCGTCACCGTCGCCCGAGCCGTGCTGGCAAAGAGTGTCGAGCACATCAATCCCAGCGTGCAGCAGAAAGCCGTCGCCAGCACGACGATCGGGATGATGTTGAGGAAGTACTGCAGGTACTCCTGCTGGATGTACCACAGCGCACCGTATGCCGGCAGCAGTGCGATGATCGGCAGCAGCGCCGGCATGAAAGCCGGCAGGAACTTGCCCCAGAAGATGCTCCACCCGCTCAGCGGCGTGAGGCGAAGGATCTCCCATGTGCCGGTCTCCAGCTCGGTGCTGACGGTGCTGCTGGTGAGGCTGGGGCTCACCAGCGCGACCAGGCCGACCTGGAACATCACGACAATGGCTGCTACGTAGTTGAGCAGGTTGGCGTGATGCATGTCGCCGCCGTACAGAGCCATGGCCGACAGCAGCAGCGAGATCAGCAGCGACGCGTAGAAGATGCGGATCATCCACCGCCCGCTGCGGAGCTGGCTGGTGCGACGCTCCTTGGAGATCACCGGATTGAGCCGACCAAACGGCTTGGGCGTCTTCTTCGGGTCGATCAGGTACAGCACGCGGCGAAGCTTCGAGTGCTGGGCATCGCGTGCGCCGTGGCCGAATCCCTCAGCCGCGTTGGGGGCTGTGCGGAGCTTGGCGACCAGCACGCAGAAGCAGATGATCGTCACGCTGATCGCCGCCGGGAGGAAGACCGTCCACAGCGACATCAGCGATTCGCGGCTGCGTCCGCTGAAGTCAAACTGATCCGGCGCCAGCAGCGCCAGCGCCGCTGCCACCGGCGACAGCGAGCGGATGTAGTGCAGCAGTTGCGCGACCAGGCCGCCCTGGCTGGCCAGCATGATCGCCGCCGGCACCAGCACCGCGCCGCACATGACCAGCACGGCGATGTACGAAACCACCAGCGCCGTCGAGCTCTGCTTGCACAGCGCCGAGATCATCAGGCAGACCATCGCCAGCATCACGGCCGTCACAAACAGCAGCACATACGACCACAGCAGATCCGACGGGCGCACATCGCCGCGGAAGTACAGCAGCGCCACGAATGGCAGCGCCGTCAGGAGCAGCAGCAGCGGAAAGGCGATGGCGAATCCCACCTTGCCCCAGATGATCTCCGCCGGCGACAGGCGCGAGGCGTAGAGCATCTCCAGCGTGTTGGCTTCCTTCTCGCTGGTGAGCGCAACCGATGCGATTCCGGGCACGAACAGCAGCAGGAGCACGATCTGCCCCAGCACCAGCGACAGCAGAAGCTGGTCCTGCCCGCGTGCCGCCGACGCCACCTCGGCTGCCTCAGCCGATCCCGCGCCGAACGTGCCGGTGAGCACGCCCGACTGCGGCCAGGTCAGCATCACGAGGACCCCGAGCACCAGCAGGAAAAACACCTGGATCGCCGCGACCCGCTTCAGCCGCAGCAGCCCAATCAGATCTTTGAGAAGTACCGGGTTCATCGACATTTCCTGTGCAGGCAAAGGCCTGCTGAGCTAAAATACGACTGAGGACCGACGATGGCAGTGAACCAGAAAGACAGAGTGCTGGAACTGCTGCGGGAGCTTCCGCAGGAGCAGCGGGCAGAGATCGCCGCCACCGTCCTGGCATGGGATTGGCCCGGCTGGGAAGACGGCCCCGCCGCTGCGCGGCGCGCCGCCCGTTCGCGTGGCCTTGACTGGGACCTGCTCACCGACGAGCAGCGCATGCAGTTCGTGGATGACCTGATCCACGAGGATCGGCCGTGAGAGCGGTCTTTGATACGAATGTGCTGATCTCGGCTTGGCTGTCGCCGGGCGGAACCGCGTCGCAGTGCCTCGCGGCCGCCGAACAGGGCCTGATCACATCGCTCACCTGCGAGCCGATCCTCGACGAGTTCATCGAAAAGTTGCACGTCAAATTCGATCAGACGCCCGAACAAGCCGCTCAGATCTCCCGGAGAATTCGCCAGATCAGCATCGTGATCAGCCCCATTCGCGGGGGCAGCCATGAGATCACCACCGATTCGAAGGACAACCTGGTGATCGAATGTGCGGTTGTCGGGCAGGCAACACACATCATCACCGGTGACCGGCGGCATCTGCTGCCGGTCGGCAGCTATCGGGGCGTGGTCATCATCACGCCGGCTGAATGTGTCAGGCTGCTGCGCCATCCTTAACCCAACAAACGATCGTGGACACTGCCTCGCGTGGCCTCACTTCGTCAGCGACATGAACACGTCTTCCAGGTCGGCTGGGACGTCGGCGAAGTTGGTGACGGCGATGCCGTTCTTCGCCAGGTTGTACAGAACCGTCGCCAGTTGCTTGTCGTCGGCTTGCGCTTCGTAGCGGAGGCGGTTGCCGTCCTGGTGGACCAGCTCCCATTCTCCCGGGCCCTGGGCGATGACTTCGCGCGTCTTTTCGACGTGCTTGAGCACGTTGACCTCGATGACCCGCCGCTGGCGGACGGTCTTGAGGATCTCATGCACCGGCCCGCAGGCGATCAGCTCACCCTTGGTGAGGATGCCGACGGTGTCGCACACATCCGCCAGCTCCGGCAGGATGTGGCTGGAGACCAGCACAGCCTTGCCCAGATCAGCCAACTGGCGCAGGAGCTGCCGCATCTGGATACGCGCCCGCGGGTCGATCGTCGCGGCTGGTTCGTCCAGGATCAGCACCTGTGGATCGTGGATCAGCGTCTTGGCGATGCCGACGCGCTGCTTCATGCCGCGCGAAAGCTGGCCCATCAGCTTGTCCTTGAACTCATAGCTGTTGGCGATCTTCAGGCAGGTGTCGATGCGCTCGGCACGCTGCTTCTTGGGAATGCGGTAGGCCGCGGCGAAAAAGTCCAGGTACTCCCACACGCGCAGCGTCGGATAGACGCCGAAGTTGTCCGGCAGATATCCCACGACCTGTTTGATCAGGTCCTTGTTGCCGGTGACGTCCTTGCCGGCGACGACGGCTTTGCCCGATGTCGGATCCAGCAGCCCGCACAGGATGCGGAACGTCGTCGTCTTGCCCGAACCGTTGGGCCCGATGTAACCGAACACCTCGCCCTTGTGGATCGTGATGTTCAGGTTCTTGAGCGCGACATTGTCGCCGTACTGCTTGGTCAGGTTTTCGGTCTTGAGGATCGGACTGGATCGATCCACGACCGAGGGTTGACGACCTGGAACGTCCTGCACCTGCGTAGTCATAATTACGGTCCTCTGTTACATCCGGCACCTGCCCGCGGGGCGAGGGTGCATCTGTTATCTTCTGGCGGGACGATTGTTGGGCTGTGGGTTGCCGGCGGTATCACGCGTCGATGACGCGATCGCGCCGTCCAGCGTCAGTGCCGGCGGCGGGCCGACCACCTGCGCTTCATACGAGACGCGCAGCCACTCGATCCACCACTGCGGCTGAAGCCCGGGCGTCATGCTCTCGCCGGCTGGTTCCACCTGCAGCAGCAGCCAGATGGTGCCGTCGGCATCGGCGTCGGTGGGATCGAGATCCACCGTCAGATCCTGCGGACCGACGGCCTGCGTCCATTGGGCCAGCACCTTGCCGTTGCGGTTCTCCTGCAGCCGGCCATTGCGCATCTGCTGGCCCCGCAGCGTCACGCGATGGCTGGGCGTGTTCAGGTTGACGTCCAGCGTTGCCCGGATCGGCCGAAGCTGGCCAATGCCCCTGGGTGGCGTGAATCCGACCACCCAGTTGCCGGTATTGGCGGACGGAATCCACTCGTTGTTCGCAGGATCGTACGGTAGGGCCATCAGCGGGCCGGGCGTCAGGCGCATCAGCGGCGACGGCACGCGCACCGTCTGCCCCGGCTGGCTGGCTTCGATCCGCAGCGGCGTGCGGACGACGACCTGCGATCGCGGCATCACGTCCATCTCCCCGGCGGGCTTGATCAGGGCAGGCGCGACCGTGTCATCGGCGAAGGCGACCACCAGCGGCGCCGGGTCCTCAAGGGCTCGGGCCACGAGCCCCTCGGCTTCGCGAAGGCGAAGCGCCGCCAGCACCGCCTGCCGCAGAGCGTCCTGATCGCTGACCAGCATCGACTGCTGATCGCCGCGCTGCGCCCGCCGCTGGACATTGCCCTGTGGGATCGCCTCGCCCAGCGACATCGCCGCCGATCCCCACAGCACGCGCGGCGCCTGCAGCGCACCGCCAAGTTCGTTCTCGATGGTGACGGTCAGGCCGTTCTCATCGAAACGCCCCACCGCGTCGACGCGGCGCGACGGATCCACGCCGCCAACGGCGGTCCAGACGCGCTGATAGCTCTCAGGCATGATGCCCGCCCGCACGGCTGCGAACGGAAGCTGACGCACCAGCGGACGATCGTTGGGCGTAAAGCTCTGCAGCAGCCGAAGGGCCGCATCTTCGCGGGCGACTTCGAGCGAGAATTGCGGGTCATCGGCCCCGACGAAGACGGCGACTTCCTGCTGCTGGCCGCCGCCATCGCCGCCAATGTCGATCGTCGCGATGCGAGCCGACATGGGCTGAGTGTCCTGCTGCCGGATCTGCGATGCGACAACCAGGCCAGCCGTCAGGATGCCGGCCAGCACCATCGTCAAGCCGAATGCCCTCGGCCGAGCCGCGCCGCGAAGCACGACCTGCGCTCCCAGCACGCCCAGCACATAGACCCCGGCGATGCTCGCCGCCAGCCCCCATGCCGGGACCTTGCGGCCGATCATCCGGCTGAGGATGCCGTCGCGCACCGCGCTGGCGTCGCCGATGGAGTCGGTGTCCGCCAGCCTGGTGACGTTCCACGGAACGGGCTCGTACGGCGGCGTCAGCAGCAGCCGCCAAAGCGCTTCGGCAGCCGGCTGATCCTTCAGACCCGACAGCGGGAAGCTCGTGAAAACGATCCGCCCCAGCCCCATCTCGCGCCAGGCTGCATGCACGTAGTGATCGTCGCGAAGCAGAATCTGCCCCTCAGCCGCCAGCGCTTCGGTCAAAGGCAGCCAGCCGGTCAGCTCGAGCTCCGGCGCGTCGTGGCCTTTGATGCGATCGGCCAGGCGCGAACCGATCAGCTCCACCGGCAGGTGATGCATCAGCCAGCTCCGGCCGACGATCTGCGGGTCGGGCGCGGCAACCACCAGTACGCCGCCGCGGCGGACATACTCCAGCAGGACATGCCGCTGGGCTGGGTCGAGCTCATCGGGGTCGCAATCGCTCAGGGCGATGACACGTGCCGCAGCCAGACCGGCTGGATGACGCGGCAACTCCTTGGGCGCCTGTGTCTGCGTGGATGTGGCGTAACGGCGGGCCTTCTGGACGATGTGCGAAAACCCCGTGCCTTCGAAGGCTTCATGGCTTTCACCGGTGCCGCTGGTGATGACCAGCGTGATGGCGGGCGGCAGCAGCGTGGTTCCTTCGCCACCCTCGCCCAGCGGGCGGCCGAGCAGCGGCTTCTGGTCTTTTCGTGCGCCGGTGGTATCGCGCAGCTCGGCTGAGACAACCGTCGGCGCGAGCTTGTTGCGCTTTTCCTCCGCCGTCATGGGAACATCGCGCGGCAGCACGACATACGCATGCTTGCGCACGCGGCTTCTGGCGGGCAGGTGCACGGGCACCTGATACTCGCTGTCCCCCCGCTCGCTGCGGACGGTCAACGCGACATACCCATCGAAGTTCGAATCGGTGTCGTTGCGCAGACCGAGCAGAAGTCCCGCCCACTGCTGAGGCGGGTAGATCAGGCCATGCAGCATGGAGACGGTGACTTCCTGTGCGACAGCAGCCGAGGCAGCGGCCAGCAAGAATCCCAGCACACAAACGAGCCCCCTCAGCCGACTGATGACATCCCTCATGCTGATGCGTACCTCCGGGTGGATTGGGACCTGAAGCGACCAGTGTAGCAGGCGGCTGGCGTCGATGGAACAGATCGCACGGCATTCATCATGCCACCACATGAGCCTGCACCATGATCGCCGGAACTTGCGATCTCCTGCCCTTTTCGCATCTCCATCACGGTGCCGCTGGCAAGTTGTTCCTTTTGCCTGGCTGAGCAGCCTGTTATCCTGAACAATCGTGGTGGGCGCCATCCTGCACCCTTGCGGGATGGCCGGCAGCCGAAATGCTTAGACGGGAGGACCGGCTATGAGCCTGTGGGACAAGCTGCGCGGCGAGCTGATCGACATCATCGAGTGGATCGAAGCCGATCGCGAGACGATGGTCTGGCGTTTTCCCCGCTATGACAACCAGATCAAGAACGGCGCCAAGCTGATTGTGCGCGAATCCCAGATGGCCGCGGTCATCACCGAGGGCATGCTGACGGATCTGTTCAACAACCCCGGCACCTACACGCTTTCGACGCAGAATCTGCCGATTCTCTCGACACTCAAGGGCTGGAAGTACGGCTTCAACAGCCCGTTCAAGGCGGAAGTCTACTTTGTCTCTCTGCGGACATTCACGGATCGCAAATGGGGCACGAAGAACCCGATCATGCTGCGCGATCCGGAGTTCGGACCGGTGCGCCTTCGGGCGTTCGGCAATTTCAGCATCAAGGTCAGCGATCCGGCGACACTGCTGAAGAATGTCGTCGGCACCGACGGCCGGTTTACCGTCGATGAGATCGGCGATCAGCTCCGCGACATGCTCGTCGCCCGGTTCGGCGATGCGCTGGCCGAGAGCAAAATCCCCGTGCTGGATCTGGCAGCCAATTACGACCAGCTCGCGCAGTTCATCTGGCAGCGGATCGAACCGGATTTCGAGCGGTTCGGCCTGCAGGTCGTCACGCTGCATGTCGAGAACATCTCGCTGCCGCCGGAGGTGGAGAAGGCGCTCGACCAGCGGACGAGCATGGGCATCATCGGCGACATGGGCAAGTACATGCAGTTCCAGGCCGGCCGGTCGATGGAGGCGGCTGCCAACAATCCCGGCGGCGCCGCCGGCGCCGGCATCGGCATGGGGATGGGCTTCGCGATGGCCAATACGCTCGGCCAGGCGATGGCCCAGGGCGGATCGGCTGTCCAGCCGCCGCCGATCCCGCAGGTCACGGCCTACCACGTCGTGCTCAACGGCCAGCAGGCCGGACCGTTCGATGTGCTGAAGTTCCCCAATCTCATCGAAGCCGGCCAGGTCACGCCCCAGACGCTCGTCTGGAAGCCGGGCATGGCCAACTGGACGCCGGCTGGGCAGGTCCCCGAGCTGGCCAGCCTGTTTCAGCAGCATCAGCAGGCGACGCCACCGCCGATACCGCCTGCAGTGTCATAATCCTGCCGCTGCCGCGCCGACGTCAGGACCGTAGCTTTGCCGATGGATTAGCCGAAATGCATCTCTTATGATGGCGATGTCCTTTCCTCGCCGATCGGGGTAGGTTTGATGGTTCTGCACGTCTTGCGAGCACTGTTTGTCCTGCTGATGGCTGCCGTGGGGTATTTCTATGCCACGCAGACCAATATGTGGGGCGACCAGACCTGGCTGGCCATGATGGTCGCCCTGGTCGTGGGCGTGCTGTTTGTCTGTATCGATATCCTCAGCCCACGACGCAAGCTGGCGGTCTTTTCCGGGACGTTTTTCGGGCTGGTGGTCGGGATCCTGATCGCCTATGCCCTGAGCTTCGTGGTGAACCTGCTGATGGAGCAGTTCATCGCCCCGCAACTCAACGAGCGCGGGCTCGACATCGCCGCCGCCCAGCGATCGACGATCGCCAACTTCATCAACATGCTGATCGGCGTGATCACCTGCTACCTGGCGATCAGCTTCATCCTGCAGACCAAGGACGATTTCCGCTTCGTCATTCCCTACGTCGAGTTCTCCAAGCAGACCAAGGGCGCCCGGCAGATGCTGCTGGACACCAGCGTGCTGATCGACGGCCGGATCAATGACATCGCCTCGACCGGCATCCTCGAAAGCCAGCTCGTCGTGCCGCGCTTCGTCCTGAAGGAACTGCAGCAGGTCGCCGACAGCGCCGACAAGCTCAAGCGAGCCCGCGGCCGCCGCGGCCTGGATGTGCTGCAGCGCCTGCAAGCCAACGAGCGGGTCGAAGTGATCCTGTATGACCACGTGCCCAACGATTCGTCGGGCGATGTCGACCAGCTTCTGGTGGCGCTGGCGCAGGAGATCAACGCCCGCGTCCTGACCAACGACTTCAACCTCAACAAGGTCGCGCAGCTTCGCGGCGTCGACGTGATCAACATCAACGACCTGGCCAACGCGCTCAAGCCCATGGTCCTGCCCGGCGAGCGGATGACGGTCCGGCTGATCAAGCCGGGCGAGGAATCCGGTCAGGGCGTCGGCTACCTCGAAGACGGCACGATGGTCGTCGTCGAGCAGGGCCGATCGCATGTGGGGCAGGAAGTGCAGTTCACCGTCACCAGCGTGCTGCAGACCAGCGCCGGACGGATGATCTTCGGCCGGCTTGGCAATGGCGATGCCGAAGGCCCGGCAGGCCGCGGCCGCGGACGGACGGACCCTGTCGAGCCGGCGGGACGGGAACGGTAAGCGATGACACGCTTCGCAGTCATCCTGCCAGCCGGCGGCAGCGCCACACGTTTCGGACGGGACAAGCTCGCCGAGCCCCTGCGCGGCGAAAGCGTCCTCTCCCGCACCATTCGCGCCTTCACCATCCGCCGCGATGTGGCGTGCATCGTCCTGGGCGGACGGCAGGCTTCGCCCATCGCCGATGAGCGGATCATTCTCGCCCCCGGCGGGGATTGCCGGGCGGCAACCGTCTTCAATGCCCTCCAGCAAGTGCCAGCCGACATCGAATGGGTGGCTGTGCATGACGCCGCGCGGCCGCTGGTCTCGCAGGAGCTGATCGACCGCACGCTTGCCGGCGCGATCGAGCATGGCGCAGCCGTCGCGGCGCTGCCCGTGACGCTCACCATCAAGCGCGCCGCCGGCTCGCTGCCGGCACGGGTGATCGAAACGATTCCCCGCCATGAGCTGTGGGCCATGCAGACCCCGCAGATCATGCGGCGCAGGGACCTGCTCGAAGCCTACGCCAAATGCCCCCTCCCTCTGCCGCAGGTGACGGACGACGTTCAGCTTCTGGAGCTGATCGGCCTGCCCGTCTGGCTGGTGGAGGGCGAAGAACGAAACATCAAGATCACGACGCAGATGGATCTGCGGATTGCGGAGATGGTGTTGGCTTGATGTTTTGTGTTTGGTTGTTTGGTGTTTTGTGTTTTGGTGTTTTGACTGCAGACTGCTGACCGCAGACAGCAGACTGCCACCTCTGCGGCACGCAATAGTGTGCCCTGCTTGGGCTGCAGACTGCCACCTCTCCGGCATGCAATAGCATGCCCTACTTAAGCTTCGGCACGCAATAGCGTGCCCTACCTCGGTCGTCGGTTACACCACAACGCCTTCGGCCCGGCGCCAGCTATGCAGCGTCCGCATGTAGTTGGCGCGTTCGAAGGCTTGCGGGTCGGGGCAGTGCGATTGCGACATGCTGCCGCGAAGTTGGCGGAGCGAGCGGTACTCGTGCTCGGTCATCCACTGCTTCACGCCCTCGATCAGCTTCGTCAGATGCTCAATGCCGTTGCGCATCAGCGACGAAACGACCTGGACCGTGCAGGCGCCGGCCATCAGGGCCTTGATCGCATCCTCGGGCGTGTGCACGCCGCCGGAGCAGGCCAGGTCGGCTCTCACCTTGCGCGACAGGATGGCCAGCCAGCGGAGGCGAAGCAGCAGCTCCGCGCTGTCGCTGAAACGCAGCACCGGCTTGGTCTCCAGCTCGACGATGTCGATATCCGGCTGGTAGAAGCGGTTGAACAGCACCACGCCGCGCGCGCCCACTTCGTCCAGCCGCGCCACGACGTTCGGCAGTGACGTGAAGAACGGCGACAGCTTCACCGCCACGGGGATGCTGACGGCTTTGCAGACAAGCTCCGCCGTCTCGATCATCCGCTGCTCGACGTCGGCGCTGCTCTCCTGCGGGTTGGTCGCGACGTGATAGACGTTCAGCTCCAGCGCATCAGCGCCGGCTTCCTCGATCAGGCGGGCGTAATCGGTCCAGCCGCCGGGGGTCGTGCCGTTGAGCGACGCGATCACCGGGATGTCGACCGACTTCTTGAGCTTGCGGATGTGATCCAGGTACTCATGCCGGCCGAAGCGATGCTCATCCGGCTCGGGGAAGTAGCTGAGCGCCTCGGCATGGGCGTGGGCGTACAGCTCCATGTGGTAGATCGAGGCCAGCCGTTCACCGGCGATTTGCTCCTCGAACAGCGAGTGCATGACGATCGCCGCGGCGCCGGCATCTTCCAGCCGGCGGACGGTATCCAGATCATCCGCCAGCGGCGAGGCGCCGGGCATAAACGGATGCTTGAGCGTCAGGCCAAGATAGTTGGTGGTCATTTCCATATGCGCCTCGCACTTCTTTGAGTGTCGTGAAAACCGATGACGGTTGCTCCTGCTGTCTGGTCTCGCAATGCGCCAATCATGCCTTGCCATCGACGGCGGCGCCCGACGCCAGCCGCTGGTACAGCTCGATGCGCGACTTGATCTGCTCGCGCGCCAGCTCCGTCAGCTCGTCGAAACGCTGCTTGTTGGTGCGTTCGACCATGCGGAAACGGGTTTCGTTGCGCATGTACTCAGCCAGATCGGCCTTGGGCGCCGGCGAATCGAGCTGCATTGCCGGCTTGCCCTGCGCCAGCAGGCGCGGATCGAACCGATACAGCGGCCAGTAACCGGTATCGACGGCCAGTTTCTGCTGATCCAGGCCGCGCGCCAGGTCGTAGCCATGCGCGATGCAATGGGCATAGGCGATGATCAGCGACGGGCCGCGATAGCTCTCGGCCTCGAGGAACGCCTTGACGGTATGGACATCCTTGGCGCCCAGGGCGACCCGAGCGACGTAGACATTGCCGTAGCTGATGGCCATCAGGCCAAGGTCTTTCTTCGGCGTACCCTTGCCGGCTGCGGCGAACTTGGCAGCCGCGGCGAGCGGCGTGCTCTTGGACTGCTGACCGCCGGTGTTGCTGTACACCTCGGTGTCCAGCACCAGCACATTCACGTCCGCGCCGCTGGCCAGCACATGGTCCAGACCGCCGTAGCCGATGTCATAGGCCCAGCCGTCGCCGCCGACGATCCAGACGCTCTTGCGCACCAGATAGTCGGCCAGTTGCGACAGCAACCGCGCCTCGGGCGCATCGATCTCGGCGAGCTTCTGCCGCAGGGCGACGATCCGCTCACGCTGCTTCTGGATGGCGGCTTCGTCATCGCAGGTTTCGGCCAGCAGCTCATCGACCAGGTTCTGGCCGATCTGCGCCGCCAGGCCCTTCAGCAGCAGCTCAGCCCGCGCCCGCAGGGCATCAACGCCCAGCCGCAGACCCAGGCCGAACTCGGCATTGTCCTCGAACAGCGAGTTGGCCCATGCCGGACCGCGGCCATCGACGTTCGTGCAATACGGCGTCGTCGGCAGGTTGCCGCCGTAGATGCTCGAACAGCCGGTGGCGTTGGCGACCAGCATGCGATCGCCGAAAAGCTGCGTCATCAGCTTGACGTACGGCGTCTCGCCGCAGCCGCTGCAGGCGCCGCTGAACTCGAACAGCGGCTGGAGGAGCTGGCTGCCCTTGACGTCCAGGCGGACGCGCGTGCGGTCGATCTCGGGGAGGCTGAGGAAGAAGTCGAAATTGTCGCGCTCCGATTCGCGGATCGGCGGCTGAGGCGCCATGTTGAGGGCCTTGCGCTTCGGCTGGGCCTTGTCCTTGGCCGGGCAGACTTCGACGCAGAGTGTGCAGCCGGTGCAATCCTCGGGAGCGACCTGGATGGTGTACTTGTTGCCGCGCAGATCGGCGGCCTTGTAGTCGATGCTCTTGAAAGTCGACGGCGCGCCATCGAGCTTGGCCGGATCGTAGACCTTGGCGCGGATGGCTGCGTGGGGGCAGACCATCGCACACTTGTTGCACTGGATGCACAGATCCGGCTCCCATACCGGGATCTCGGCAGCCAGGTTGCGTTTTTCCCACTGGCTGCTGCTGAGCGGCCAGGTGCCGTCGACGGGGAACGCGCTGACCGGCAGCAGATCGCCCTTGCCGGCGAGCATGACGCCGCTGACGCGCTTGATGAAATCGGGCGCCTTGTCGGGCACAATCGGAACCATCACCCGGTCGCCGGCGACCGTCGCGGGCACCTTCACTTCATGCAGGTGTGCCAGCGAGTGATCGACGGCTGCGAAGTTGCGCTCGACGATCTCGCGGCCCTTGCGGCCGTAGGTCTTCTCGATCGAGTTCTTGATGCGGGCGATGGCATCCTCGCGATCGAGCACGCCGCTGATGCCGAAGAAGCAGGTCTGCATCACGGTGTTGATGCGGCCGCCCATGCCGCTGTCGCGCGCGACCTTGTAGGCGTCGATCACGAACAGCCGCAGCTTGCGGTCGATGATCGTCTGCTGCACCTCGCGCGGGAGTTGCTCCCAGACCTCATCCGGCCCGAAGGGCGCGTTGAGCAGGACGGTTCCGCCCGGACGGGCGTATTTGACCATTTCGAAGCGGTCGATGAACGTCCACTGGTGGCAGGCGACGAAGTTGGCCTGGCCCTCGCCGATGAGATAGGGGCTTTTGATCGGCCGCGGGCCGAAGCGCAGATGGCTGATCGTCATCGCGCCCGACTTCTTGGAGTCGTAGACGAAGTAGCCCTGGGCGTAGTTGTCGGTCTCCTCGCCGATGATCTTGATGCTGTTCTTGTTGGCGCCGACGGTTCCGTCAGCCCCCAGGCCGAAGAAGACGGCGCGGAAGACGTCATCCCGCTCGATGTTGAACGACTCATCCACCTTCAGCGACAGGTGGGTGACGTCGTCGACGATGCCCACGGTGAAGTGCATCTTCGGCTCGGGGCGAGCCAGCTCGTCGAAGACGGCCTTGACCATCGCGGGGGTGAACTCCTTGCTCGACAGGCCGTATCGGCCGCCGATCACCAGCGGCTGGGCACACGGACGATTGGCGTAGCCGTGCTCCCACATCGCATTGACGACGTCCAGGTACAGCGGCTCGCCGCCGGCGCCGGGCTCTTTGGTGCGATCGAGGACGGCGATGCTGCGGACGGTGCTCGGCAGGGCATCGATGAAGGCCTTTGCGAAGAACGGGCGATAGAGGCGGACTTTCACGACGCCGACCTTTTCGCCCAGCCTGTTGAGGTAGTTGACGGTCTCTTCGACGGTTTCCCCGCCCGAGCCCATGATGACGATGACGCGCTCGGCTTCGGGGTCGCCGATGTAGTCGAACAGGTGGTACTGCCGGCCGGTCAGCGACGCCAGGCGGTTCATCTCCTCCTGGACGATCTGCGGGCAGGCGTCATAGAAGCGGTTGCAGGCTTCGCGCGCCTGGAAGAAGGTGTCGGGGTTCTGAGCCGTGCCGCGGATGACCGGGTGATCGGGATTGAGGGCGCGATCGCGCATGGCGGCAACCTGCTGCTCGTCGATCATCATGCGCAGGTCGTCATCCGTGAGCATCTGAATCTTGGAGACTTCGTGGCTGGTGCGGAAGCCGTCGAAAAAGTGCAGGAACGGCACGCGGCTCTTGAGGGTTGCGGCATGGGCGATGGCGGCCATGTCGTGGGCTTCCTGCACGCTGGCGGATGCCAGCATCGCAAAGCCGGTCTGCCGGCAGGCCATGACGTCGGAATGATCGCCGAAGATCGACAGGGCATGCGTCGCCAGCGTGCGGGCTGAGACGTGCATGGCAAAGGGCGTCAGCTCGCCGGCGATCTTGTACATGTTGGGGATCATCAGCAGCAGGCCCTGGGAGGCGGTGAAGGTCGTGGTCAACGACCCAGCCTGCAGGGCGCCGTGGCAGGCGCCGGCTGCGCCGCCTTCGGACTGCATTTCGATGACGCGTGGCAACTGGCCCCAGAGGTTCTTGCGGCCGCGCGCCGCCCACTCGTCGGACAGCTCACCCATCGTGCTGGAAGGGGTGATGGGGTAGATGGCGATGACCTCGCTGCATCGGAACGCCACCGAGGCGGCGGCTTCGTTTCCATCGATGGTCACTTGCGGGCGTTGAGGCGTGGCGATCATGTTTCGGCTCCGAGGAAAGTAGACTAACGGTAGAATAGGATATGTATATCCTATTTCAATGACGAAACGGCAAATGCCACCCTGGTTGTGGTAATTCAATTGCAGATCAGGGATTAGTGATCAGTTCGCAAGGGGATCGGGATTGGCCTGCGGGGGTGGTTGCACCAGCGGCGGCCAGGGACGCCGGTTACAAGGCGTGTTTGGGGAGCGGCGGGACACCGAGCGGGTATCGCTTCGTCTCTTCGTCTCTGACTCCCTCCCCTTCGTCGCTTCGTCGATTTCCCTGTTGCTGGTCCCCCACGGCGGACCCTACGACTGAGCCCTCTTCGTTGCTTCACATCCCAACTCTCCCACTCCCCCCTGCCCTCCTGTCGCCGCGATGGTATGATGCCCCTGCGGACGCTGGGGTCCGGCAAATCGAATCGACTCTTGCCTATCGATGGGAATGACCATGCGGATGATTGCCCTGCTGACGCTGTTGACGTTTCTGGCTGGCTGTGGCACGCCCAGCTTCCTCATCACGCCGGTAGCGAACACGAATCAGTTGAAGGAAGAGCAGGTGCGGCGCGGGCGGGGATTGTCGCCAGCCAAGATCGCGATCATCGAGCTGGACGGCATGCTCATCAACGCCCGTTCGGGCGGGTTCCTCCAGCCGACGGAAAACAAGCTCAGCCTTTTCATCCAACAGCTCGAGCAGGCTGAGCGGGATGACGCCGTCAAAGCCGTCGTCCTGCGGATCAACAGCCCCGGCGGCACGGTCACGGCCTCCGACATCGCCTACAAGGCGATCGTTGATTTCCGCGAGTCGACCGGTAAGCCGGTTGTCGCATCGACGCAGGAAATGGCCGCCAGCGGCGGGTACTACGTCGCCCTCGGCGCCGATCGGATTGTCGCCCATCCGACCAGCGTCGTCGGCAGCATCGGCGTGATCTTCCACACCTTCAATTTCGAGGGAACGCTGCACAAGATCGGCGCTCGGGCTGAAGCCATCAAGAGCGGCGATCTGAAGGACATGGGCTCGCCGTTCAAGGCACTCAGCCCCGAGGAGCGGGCTGTGATGCAGCAGATGGTCGACGAGTATCACGCCCGTTTTGTCGATGTCGTGAAACGGCATCGGACGATCGCCGATCCTGCAACGCTGGCGAAGGCGACGGACGGGCGCGTCTTCAGCGGCGAGCAGGCCAAACAGATGGGCCTGGTCGATGCGACCGGCACGCTGGAGGATGCGATCGATCTGGCGGCTGAGCTCGCTGATGTGAAGAATCCGTCGATCATTCTGTATCGACGGCCGTACGGATACGGAGGGTCGATCTACGCCAGCTATCCGGCACCGTCGGAGGATGGCGTATTGCGGCTGGAGTTGCCGGGGACACGTTCGGTGTTGCCGACCGGTTTCTATTACCTTTGGCCTGCGTGGTAAGCCCTTGCGGGCGAAACCGCGCCCCGACGCATGATCACGATCAAGTGCACAAAGTGTAAAGCGACGCTCACGATGGATGATGCCTTTGCTGGCGGCGTGTGCCGCTGCCAGTACTGCGGCACGATCCAGACTGTCCCCTCGCGCCCGCGCGATGCGGGACCGTCCAGCGGCGCCGTGGCGAAGCCAGCGGCAGGCGGCAAGGCGCGCAGCCTGTACGAAGCCCGCAAGGCGGCCGCGCAGGCGCCTGGATCGGGCCTGGACGAGCTGGGGGAAATCATCGCCAGCAGCGGGCTGACATCGAGCCGCCTTCGCCGGCCGTCGGCAGGGGCATCAGCGACGATGTCGTCGGGTGGCGAGTCCGCCCCGGTGGAGCAGACCGCGTCGCCGGTCGCGGCGGCGATGCGGCATCTGCCGATCCTCGCTGGAGCCGGGGTGGCTGTGCTGATCGTGATCGGCGTGATGCTGTGGTTGCTGCTGGGGGACAATGGCGAGGGAACCGCGTCGGCGGTCGGCAACGGCAATGGCAGGGCCGTGGCTGGGGCGGTCGAGGGGCCGAATTTTGTGGGAATCCCGCTGAGCGGGCGTACGGTGATCTACCTGTTGGACCGGGGCGGGGCGTCGGCGCCGTCGTTCGGGCTGGTGAAGGAGGCAACGTACCAGTCGATCGAATCGCTGGGCCGGGACCGCCGATATCAGATCATCTTCTGGGACAACGGCAGCGAGCGTCTGTTCCCGACCTCCGGGCCGACGCCGGCTGGGCCGGAGGCTGTACTGCCGGCGCGGCAGGCACTGGAAGACGTTTATGCCTTTGGGCATACTGACATCGGCCCAGCCATCCGCAAGGCGATGACGGCTCAGCCGCAACCGGACGAGATCGTGATCGTCTCCGCCAAGGACTGGCAGCTTGGCGATGAGTTCGTGGCTGCCGTCCGATCCGCCGTCGAGGGCCGCAATATCCGCCTGCACTGCGTGTCGATCGATTCCGACGGCATGGTGGGGCCGATGAAGGCCGTCGCCGAGGCGCACGGCGGGCAGTTCGTGGCTGTGACCCCCGCGACGCTGCGGGAAATGACGAAGTAAACGGTTGTATGGGCTTGCGGCGGTGTGATGTGCCCCACGCAGGCCGATTTCACCGGGGAAAAATGAAAGCCGCATCGGAACGGAAGCCGATGATCTGACTGGATGGGGAGCGGCCGTTTTATCAGACCTGCCGCCCCGCAGTCGTCGTAGCACCACTCCTGATCTGCAGGGACGCTTGTGAGCACTCAACGTCGCGCATCATCACGCTCGGGCAAGACAGGCAAGTCCTCCAGCGCAGCCGACGCCGCCGGCCGGCGCCCGCTGATGGTTTTTCTCACCCTGATCGGGTTCATGACAGGCACCAGCGCGCTGCTGTTTGCCCTTCAGCAGGAACCGCTCAAGCCCGATACCATCAACCCGCTGTACGCGTCGCGCGCCGATGTGTCGCTGGACGCGATCTTCCAGACGCAGACCCCCGCCACGGCCAGCCGTTGGCGGTACATCTATGTCCATCACGCCCGCTCACATGAGGGCAACGCCCGCACGCTGGCGGATGTCAACGGCAACATTGGCGATCACTTCGTGATCGGCAACGGCCGCGGCGCCGCCGACGGCGAGATCCAGATCAGCCAGCGCTGGCTGCAGCAGCAGTCGGGTCTGCCCCCCGCCGGCGCCGGCTACATCGATCCTACCTGCATCAGCATTTGCCTGGTCGGCGACTTTGACCGTGCCATGCCGACGAACGTGCAGCTTCAGGTGCTCAACCAGCTCGTGGCGACGCTCCAGCATCGGCTGAAGATCCCCGCGGATAACGTGATCGTCCGCGACGTTCCCAACAGCGCCGCCGGCATCGGCCAGTACTTCCCCACCAGCGCCTTCCGGGCGCAGTTGCTGAAGTAACGGCTGGGACAAGGCATCCGAACGAAACGCGACACGGGCCACAAGCCCGTGTTTTTTGTTTTGCCACTGGTCCCTGGTCCCTTGTCACTCGCGGGGGCTCGACGCGGGGCGTCGAACGGTTTGTTGGTTGGTGTTTTGTGTTTCGAGCTTCCTGGGACTTTGGAGGGGGGGATCGGAGATTTCAGATTTGAAATTTGAGATTCGAGATTCAGATGCCGG
>CALEKX010000009.1 GCA_937904525.1 uncultured Phycisphaerales bacterium | reverse complement strand
GTGGGGAGGGCTGGCGATACTTGGTGCGGCGTTCCAGGAAGGTGTGGCTCATGGTTTCGCGTACATCTTCGTGCCCTTCTATGCACTGTATTACGTCCTGACGCGATGGGAGACGTGCGGGCCGTACTTCCTGCGATGCCTGCTGGGAAGTGGGATGATGGTCGCACTTGCTATTGTGACCTAGATGAAGGAAGCGTCTGGCGGGTGAGCGCTCACGCCATCGCCGCGCGCAGGGCGGCTGCGGCCTGGCGGGGGTTGGGGGCGCGCGTGACGGCTGAGGTGACGGCGATGGCGCGCAGGCCGGTGGCGCGGACCTGTGACACGTTCTCCAGCGTAATTCCGGCGATCGCGACAGCCGGCAGGTCGATCTGCTCGGCCACCTGCTTTGCGTAAGCCAAGCCGGGGAGGATCTGCCGCGGCTTGGTCGAGCTGGGGAAGACCGGGCCGACGCCGATGTAATCGGCTCCATCCGCAACCGCCTGGCGGGCATGCTCGATGCAGTGCGTGCTGACGCCGATGAGCTTGCCGGGGCCCAACAGCTTTCGCACCTCCGCCGCCGGCAGGTCCTCCTGGCCGACATGCACACCATCGGCGCCGCTGAGGATCGCGATATCGGGGCGATCGTTGATGATCAGCAGGACATTCCTCTCCCGACACAGCGCCGCCAGGCGGCGGGCGCGGGCGAGCAGTTCCCCGCCGTCCATTTCCTTTTCGCGGAGCTGGATGGCGTCGGCGCCGCCGTCGATGGCTGCGACGGCCGTCTCATACCAGTCCCCCGCGCAGCAGGATTCCGTGATGAGCACATAGAGCCGCACATCCGCGACGCGCTGCCGCGGGTGCAGGGCCCGCGCCATGCGCGTCTCGATGTCGTAGAAGGCGTACCGCGCGGACTCGATCTGTGCGGCTGAGGCCGGATCGAGGGTCTTCAGGTATTCGCCCAGGGCGCGGAGGGCTTCGCCCACGCGCTTACCGGCAGCGGTGATGACAGCCGGCAGATCGGCGCGCGACAGCTCGGTCGGAGTTTTGATCGTCGTGCCGACGTCGTTGGGGGTATCGCGGCAGAGGATGGCGGCGTCATGCACGCCTGCCAGCGCCTCGCGCAGCGTGTGGCGAAGCTGCTTGAGCGCCTGCGCGGTGGTGTGGTCATTGCGGACGAAACGCGCATAATCTTCCAGCACCCGCAAGGCTTCCCGGGCACGGTTGGCGTTGGCGTCAATCAGGCGGAGCAGCGAGGGATCCATAGAAAAATCACCGCGAGGCAGGGATTATAGACTCGCAGAGGCCTGCGATACAGGACGTACGTATGATGCCAAAGACGCGCAAAGAGGCTTACAAGAAAGGTTTGCATAAGATCGCCCGGAAGCGGCGAACGAAACTGGCGTCAGCGGGGCGCAAAATGTGCGCCGATCCCGGATCCCTCTATAATGCCGCCGGCATGGTACAGACCAACCAGATTATCCAGGGCGATTCGATCAAGATCCTCAACGAAGGCCCTGCCGAGTGGGTGGACCTGTGCTTTGCCGATCCGCCGTTCAACATCGGTTACCTGTATCACGGCTACGACGACGAAAAAGACGTCAAGGAATACCTGGACTGGTCTCGCCAGTGGATGCAGGCTGTGCATCGCGCGCTCAAGCCGACGGGCAGCTTCTATCTGGCCATCGGCGATGAGTTCGCTGCCGACCTGTGCGTGATCGCCCGCCGCGAGATCGGGTTCCACATGCGGAACTGGATCATCTGGCATTACACCTTCGGCCAGCAGACCAGGAAGAAGTTCGCCAAGAGCCACACGCACATCCTCTACTTCACCAAGTCGAAACCCGAGGCGGGGCTAAGCAACATCACCTTCAATGCTGACGCCATTCGCGTCGCCTCCGCCCGCCAGACGACCTACGCCGATGCCCGCGCCAATCCCAAGGGCAAGCTGCCGGACGACACGTGGTATCTGCGTCCGCAGGAAGCCCAGGCGGCTGAGCCGGAGATGTTCTCACCCGGCTGCGATACGTGGTACGTCTCGCGCGTCTGCGGGACGTTCAAGGAGCGCGAAGGCTGGCACGGCTGCCAGATGCCGCTGGCGGTTCTCGATCGGATCATCAAGGCCTCGAGCAATCCCGGCGACATCGTGCTGGATCCGTTCAACGGCAGCGGGACCACGGTGGTCAGCGCCGCGCTGCTCGATCGGCAGTATGTCGGCATCGATCAGTCGGCTGAGTATGTCGAATATGCCCGCAAGCGGCTGGAGCATGCGCTCGAAGCCAAGCGAAAGGCGCAGGAAGGGGCCAACGGTCACGAACTGCTGTTCGACGCATCGCGCAAGTCGCGCGTTTTGACCGAGACCGACGCCTTCGGCCGTCCGCGCGTTCCCGGTCGCGCCGGCCGGCCGGGACGACGGGCAGCGAAGTCGGCTTGACCTCGCTGCATCCGTCGCATTTCGCGCCAACACCCGGCCCATGCAAGGGGTAGTGTGGGAGGATGATCACCACCAGCCTGACCGACGCTTCCGCTGCTGACCAGCCGGCGCCCGCGTCCGCGCCGCCGGCAGGGGGATGGCGGATCAGCCTCGGCCGGACGCTCCAATGGATCGCCGTCATCTGGATCGCGGTCGCAGCCGTGATCGTCGGCGTCGAGTTGCGGGCCTACCTGTTTCTCGCCACCGCGCCCGTCCGCTTTGAGGGGGACATCAACAATGCATTCGGCCATGGCGGGGCGATCTACCGTCAGGCGGTCAGCTTGCATGAAGGCGATGGCCCGCCGACGCTGGGCGAGGTCCTGCGCGCGTATGTGCAGCGTTACGACTTCGTCGCCAGCCGGCCGGAGGCGCGTTTCAGCGGGCAGTACGGGCTGGACTATCCGCCCGGGCGCCTGCTGGTGATGACGCTATGGGCGCGATCGGTGATCGAGCAAGGCGACAACGCCTGGCGCGATGAGCACCTGTGGCCGCTGCTGCATTTCAACGCCGTGATGGGCGCGCTGGGGGCGGCGGGTGCGTTCATGCTGGTGCGCTACTGGCGCACGCAGGGCCGCGGCGCCGGAGCCTGGAATGCGATCTGGTGCCCGCTGATCGCGGCGCTGCTGCTGTGGTTCAACCTGGCGGTGCTGGTCAACGCGCACGCGTGGCCGCAGTGGGATGTGTGGATGGTGCCGTTCTATCTGTGGGCGGCGTATTTTGGATCGCGGCGCTGGTGGATGGTTGGGGGTGTTGTGATCGGCGTCGGGTGCATGTTCAAGGGGCAGTTGCTGCTGGGGGCGCCGGTGCTGGCGCTGTGGCCGCTGTTTCAGGGGCGTGTGCTGGATGTGCTGCGGGCGCTGGTGGGGGTGGCGCTGGGGATGTCGCTGTGCACGGCAGTATGGCTGGTGGGAGAGCGACCGCATGTGGTGTGGCTGGTGACGATTGCGCTGGCGGGGGTGATCTGCTGGTGGGTGGGACGATATGTATGGAAGCGGCGCGCGGATGTCGCCGACCACGCCGAGGGTGATGTCGTCATCGCCTGGCGGTGGCGCAAGCCGGCGATGATCGTGTCAGCCATCGTTGCGGCTGCGGTGCTGGTGTTGTGGCCGTGGGTGAGTGGATTTGCCGATGGGTCGCTTTGGATGGGGGGGCTGGTGCTGGGGGTGATTGTGCTGGCGGTTGCGCTGCCGCGGGAACTGCCGATCGGTTTGTGGTGTGCGACGTTGGTGACGATGGGGCTGTGGTTTGGGGCGCTGATGTTCGGGGGCAGCCTGGCATGGCTGAAGATCGGCTTCCTGTATGGGACCGACCATCATCGCGGCATGCACGCGGGGATCGTGTACAACCTGGGCGGGATCCTGGCCCACTACTACGGCTGGCGGCTGGATGATGTGGTGGTGTGGTCGGGCAAGACACTGCAGATCACGATGCGGCAGGTGTATGGGGGGCTGGTGGTCCTGCTGGCAATTGCAGCCGCGATGCAGGCATGGCGGCGGAGCCCGCGCGTGCTGATCGCGATCGCGGCGCCGTGGCTGATGATGTACGCCGTGATGGTGCAGATGCACGAGCGATATCTGATGTACGCAGCCGCGTTCAGCGCGATCCTGGTGGGGGTGAGCTTCGGGATGACGCTGCTGCACCTGTTGCTGACGTTCATGTCGGCTGCCGCGATGTGGCATGTGATGGACCGCCGGGGCACTTACCTGCCGGAGGTGGCGCAGATCATCCAGCCGATGTTCCCCGGGGCGGGGTGGATGACCTTGATGATCGCGGCTGTGTTTCTTGTGGTGGCGTTGATGCCGGAGTCCGGCAGGAGTCGTTTGCCGCTGAGACGCGGGGGCGCGGTGATTGGTGATTGATGCGTGAGGGTAGGCGAGAGCGACGAAGTGACGAAGCGACGAAGGGGGACAGGGGTGGGGGAACGGATGCCTAACTTTTGCTTGACTTTTGTGTTTGTTGGGGTAGAGTGCAGAGGTCTGATGACAGTTGCGTCCGTGGGGCAGGCCGGGATGCAACAGAATGCAACAGAATGTAACACACAAAAAAATCAGTTAGGGTCTGGGGCGGGGGTCGGCTGGGGGCGAAACGAGTGGGGCTGCCGGCTTAGCCTGATTGTAAGTCTCTATTGTAAATGGGCTTAGGTCGATCGGAGGGCGTGCCCTCTCCGTGTCTCCGCGTCTCTGCGGTGAATCCCGGCGTTGAGCCCCGGCGAGCGGTCCGGTGAAGCCGAACCTGCAACAGCCTCAGGCATCACTCACCAATCAACATGTCCCCGGCAACCGGATGTCCCTCACCTCCAGCTCGACCGTGTTGTAGCCGTTGAACTCGTTGAGCGTCGGTTCGAACGCCAGGTCGATCCGGATGCCGGGTTTCAGCATCTCCGCAAGGTGGGCGAAGTTGAAGGCAATGCACTTCATCTGCGCATTCCCCTGGCGGACAAGCAGTTGCAGGTGATCGCCGCTCTTGCCGACGCGGCGCGGCGGAGCGACGACCTCCAGCTCGCGGCAGGCGAGCACCGGCCGGCGATTGCCCTGGCCGAAGGGGCCCAGGCGTTTCAGATCGCCAACCAATGCGGCATTGATCTGTCGCAGCTCGGCGAGGGCTTCGATGCGCAGCTCCGGCTTGAGCATGTCGTCGGTGATCTCGCGGGCGGCGTAGTCGCAGAAAGCGTGGCGGAAGTCTTCGAAGCGCGAGGATTGCAGCTTCAAACCGGCTGCCATCTCGTGGCCGCCGTGGGCTTCGAGGCAGTCGGCACACTGGCTGAGTGCCCGTGCCAGGTGGAATCCGCTGATCGATCGGGCGGATCCCTGGCCGTGGCCGTTGTTGAGGGCGACCATCACCGTCGGGCGGTGGAACTTGTCGACGATCCGCGACGCGACGATGCCGATCACGCCGGCATGCCAGCCTTCGGCGCCGAGCACCAACGCCCGGCAGCCGTTTTCGATCATCTGCAGCTCGTCGATCTGGGCACATGCCTGATCGAGGATCTTGCGCTCGAGCGTCTGGCGGGCGCGGTTCTGCTGCTCGAGGTAATTGGCGATCTCCATCGCGCGCGCGGGATCGGCTCGCGTGAGCATCTCGACAGCCAGGCGCGCATGGCCCAGGCGGCCGCAGGCGTTCAGCCGCGGCGCCAGGCGGAAGCCGACGTGATAGCTGTCGATCTTCTGACCCGTGAGATTGGCTGATGCGATCAGCGCTTTCAGGCCGGTGAGGTTGCTGGCTTTCAGCCCGCCCAGGCCGAAGTGGGCGAGGATGCGATTCTCGCCGACCAGCGGCACGACGTCGGCGATCGTTCCCAGCGCCGCCAGGGCGGTGGCGTCGATCAGGAAGTTGCGAAACTCGCTGCTGACGCGCGGGCCGTTGATCTGCTGGCCGATGCCCCAGGCCAGCTTGAACGCCACGCCCGCACCACACAGATGCGGGTTGGGATAGGCGGTACCGGGCAGGCGGGGGTGGACGACGCAGTAGCAGTTGGGGAGGGATGCGGTGTCGCCATCGGCGTGGAACTCGTGATGGTCGGTGATGATCAGATCGACGCCTCGTTCGGCTGCGACCTGTGCCGGCGGCATGGCGGTTACGCCGCAGTCGACGGTGACGATGAGGCGCGCACCGTCGTCGCAGATCTGTGCGATGGCGTCGCTGTTGAGGCCGTACCCTTCCTCGATCCGGTGAGGGATATAGTAGTCGACCACGCCGCCCAGCAGCGTGATGGCATGCCAGAGGATGCTGGTTGCGGTGATACCGTCGACGTCGTAGTCGCCGTAGATGACGATTTTTTCGCGGTCGCGGATGGCGCGGGCGACGCGCTCGGCTGCGGGCGTGAGGTTGGGGATCAGCTCCGGCGGGTGGAGGGACATCAGCGTGGGCGAGAGGAACGCGCGGCAATCGTCGGGCTCGGACAGGCCGCGATTGAGCAGGAGTTGGGCGATCAGCGGGCTGGTCCGCAGGCGCTCCGCGAGCTCGGCGGCGGCTGGGTGGGGATCGGCGATGTTCCAGCGTTTGGTGTGCATCCGTGCGGGTGTCGTTTGCTGAGGGCGATCTTATCGGCCTGGCTGGCAAACGGCTAGCCGCTCCGCGGCGGGCGGCGGACGCGTCGCGCCGGGCGGCGGCGGGCGTGGCGTGTTGTTGCGATCGGGAGGTCGGCGGGCATGGCCCCCGGCGTATCCGCTTGCGGGGGAGCGACATTGACACGTCCAGCGGTTGCGGGTTTGATGCCCGTTGCGAGGAACTGCATACCTGCACAATCCAAAGGAGAATGAGATGGCTCGTCCAGTAACGCTTTTTACCGGTCAGTGGGCTGATCTGCCGTTTGAAACCATCTGCAAGAAAGCCAAATCTTTCGGCTACGACGGGCTGGAGCTGGCGACCTGGGGCGATCACTTCGACGTGCAACGGGCCCTGAAGGACAAGGACTACTGCAAGAACCGCTGGACGATCCTGAAGGATCATGGGCTGACCTGCTACGCGATCAGCGCGCACCTGGTTGGCCAGGCCGTGTGCGACCTGATCGATGAGCGGCACAAGGCGATTTTGCCGGATGAGGTGTGGGGCGATGGCGATCCCGAGGGTGTTCGCCAGCGGGCGGCGCAGCGTATGATCGACACAGCCAAGGCTGCACGTCTGTTCCGCAATGCCGCGCCGGAGAAGATCGATTTTCCGGCGGTGGTGAACGGCTTTACCGGCTCGAGTATCTGGCACAGCATCTACGCCTTCCCGCCGACCGATCAGGCGTTCTGGGACAAGGGCTATGCCGACTTCGCCAAGCGCTTCGGGCCGATTCTCGACGCCTTCGACAAGGAAGACGTGAACTTCGCGCTGGAAGTGCATCCGACGGAGATCGCGTTTGACATCGCGTCGGCTCAGCGGGCGATCGATGCCGTGAAGGGCCACAAGCGCTTCGGCTTCAACTATGACCCGTCGCACCTGGGCTACCAGCATGTGGACTACGTGAAGTTCATCTACACGTTCAAGGACCGCATCTATCACTGCCATGTGAAGGATGCGTGGTGGGGCAAGGGCGACGGCACGGTTGGCGTCTTCGGCGGGCATACGACGTTCGCCGATCCGCGGCGTTACTGGGACTTCCGCAGCCCCGGGCATGGCGATATCGACTTCGAGCGGATCATCGTCGCGCTCAACGACATCAACTACCAGGGTCCGCTGAGCGTCGAGTGGGAAGACTCGCGCATGGACCGCGAGCACGGCGCCACTGAGGCGGCTGCGTTCGTGAAGAAGATCGACTTCAAGCCGAGCGCGATCGCGTTCGATGCGCAGTTCGATCGGTAGTGCGGGATTGAACCGCAGATCGACGCGAATCGACGCAGATGGCTGATCGGCGAGTCAGGCATCTGAAGCGAAAGACGGGCGTTTCGCATACGTGCGAGACGCCCTTTTTTCTGGCAGGCAGCAGGCAGCAGGGATCAGTCTGCGGTCTGCAGTCGGCAGTCTGCAGTGGGGGTTGGCAGTTGGCAGGGGTGGGATGACAAGGTGAATCAGCGGCTGCGCGTAGGGCACGCTATTGCGTGCCGGAATCGCGCTATTGCGTGCCGGAATCGCTCTCGCGCGACGTGCGGCAGGCCGCGGTGGAAGTTGGCAATGGATGTCGCGCTTCAAGTTGCGGCGAGTGACAAGTGACCAACAACCAGTGACAACCCACAATCAGATGATCCGATCCACCATCTCACGCTGATGGTTGAAGCGTTCGAAGTTGTCGAGGAAATGCCGGACGAGGGCTTCGTGTTCACCGCGGAATCCGCCGGCTGTGTGGGGGGTGATGACGCAGTTGGGATGCCGCCACAGCGGATGATCCGTCGGCAGCGGTTCGGGCGAAGTAACGTCGAGCAGGGCGGCTGAGATGCGGCCGTCGTCGAGGGCGGCGAGCAGGGCGTCCTGATCGACGGTCGAACCCCGGCCGATGTTGATGAACACCACGCCGCGTTTGAAGCGGCTGATTCGCTCGGCGTTGAAGTAGTTCCGCGTTGAGGCGTTATCCGGCAGGATATTGATGATCAGGTCGGCTTGCGGCAGGAGGGCGTCGGACTCCGGCGGCGTGACCATGTTCAGCGGCTCGTTCTTCACGGGTGTACGGCGGACGCCGACGATGTCCAGCCACAGGGGAGCCAGCAGCTCCATCAGCCGGGCGGCGATGGCGCCAAAGCCGAAGATCAGTGTCCGCTGGCCGCCCAGAAGAACCGAGCTTTCCCGAAGGGGTTCGGTCGGCCAGGCGCGATCGGTCTGTTGACTGCGGAACGCCTGCGGCAGCCGGCGCGCCATGGCGTAGACGAACGCAGCCGCGTGTTGCGCGCACGGCTCGGCGTAGACGGTGGAGCTGTTGGTCAGGATCAGATTTCGCCGGGTAGCGGCCGTGCGGAACTCCTCGGTGTCGTAACGCGTGTAGCCGGCGCTGGTCAGGTGGATCCACCGGAGCCGCTCGGAGGCGAGGGCGGCTTGGGGATCGGGCTGGCCGAAGATGATTTCGGCCAGCGACATCAGCGGATCGGGCTCAGTGGCGACGAGGTTGGAACGCGCGGCTTTCTCGGGGATGATCAACTGGTGTGGGGCGATGCCCTCACGCAGGAGGGCCTCAGCCTGGGGGTCGAAACGGGTGTTACACCAGATCGTCAGCTTGGAGTCGGTCATGGCGCGTCTATTGTAGGGCCGGCTGTCGCCGCAGGGTACTGTCGAGCCTAGACTTGGGAGCATGTGGTTCGAACCGCCATCCCGCAAGCCGGACTGGACGCCGGCGATCGAGCACCTGCGTCGTGACCGCCGCCTTCGGCCGATCATCGATCGCGTGGGCGCGTGTACGCTCCATCCCCGGCGCGACTACTTCGTCGTGCTCTGCCAGTCAATCTTCACGCAGCAGATCTCGACGAAGGTGGCGGCTGTGCTGTTCTCGCGATTTCGCGATGCCTTTCCCAACCGTCGGCCGACGCCGGCTCGTGTGGCGGAGTTTCTCGCGGGCGATCCGGATCGCGTGCGGGCGTGTGGGCTGTCGCGACAGAAGGCGGGGTATCTGGCGGATCTGGCACGGCATTTTCAGGAGGGGCTGATCCCGACACGGCGGTTCTCCCGCATGAGCGACGAGGAGATCATTGCCGCGCTGACGCAGGTCAAAGGCGTCGGCCGATGGACGGCTGAGATGTTCCTGATCTTCGTCCTGAACCGCCCGGACGTGCTGCCGGTTGATGACCTGGGCCTGCGCGTCGGCGCAGCCAAGGTGCTCGGTTTGTCACAACGCCCGACACCCAAAGAAGTTACCGCCGCCGCAGAACCCTGGCGCCCCTGGCGAACCATCGCCACTTGGTACATCTGGCGGGGGACGTAGTGGATTCCCTATTTATCTACAGGAAATGGGAAAAATATTCCGTCCGAGCCATTGAATGCAACCGAGGGATTATCTATTATCCACCATTTCAACAGGAATCGCCGGAGATCATTGATGGCCGCCCTTACGTGGAAAGACGTACTTAAAGACCGCATGCCGCCCGATTGGGCTGCGGAGATCGACCAGTTCGAAGCCCAGCTCATCCTGCGAAAGCAGGGCAAAGTCGAGGAAAAGCTCTTTGCCGAGACGCGCCTCCGCCGCGGCGCCTATGGCCAGCGCTATGACAACGGCAAGCGCCATGACGGCATCAAGACGCAGGAGCTGCCGTATCCCTCGGGCGAACTGACCAAGGGCCCCGAGACGCTCTGGGACGCCCCGGGCATGCAGCGGATCAAGGTGCCGTACGGCGGGCTGAATCCCGAGCAGCTTCGCGTCGTCGCCGAGCTGGCAGAGGAGTACTCCGATGGCATCGCCCACGTGACGACGCGTCAGGACTTCCAGCTCCACTTCATCCACATTGACGATACGCCCGACATCATGCGCCGCCTGGCGGCTGTCGGGATCACAACGCGCGAAGCCTGCGGCAACAGCGTCCGCAACGTCACTGCCTGCCCGTTCGCTGGCGTCTGCCACACCGAGGCCTTCGACGTCACGCCCTACGCCAAGGCGATGATGCGCTTCATGCTCGGCCATCGCGACACGATGGACTTCGGGCGCAAGTTCAAGATCGCCTTCTCCGGCTGCCGCCATGAAGCCTGCGGCCTGCTGAACATTCACGACCTCGGCCTGCTTGCCGTCACGCGCAAGGACGACAGCGGCAAGGAGATCCGCGGATTCGAAATCTACGTCGGCGGCGGCCTGGGGGCTGTGCCTCACTCAGCCAAGCTGCTGTACGAGTTCGCGCCCGAAAGCAAGCTTCTGCCGATCGCGCAGTCCATCGCACGCGTCTTCGGCCGCCTGGGCGAGAAGAAGCAGCGCAACAAGGCCCGCCTCAAGTTCCTGATCAAGAAGCTCGGCATGGACGAGTTCAAGCGCCTCGTCGAGGAGGAGCGCAAGACTCTGCCGTTCGACGAGCGCTGGAACAGCTATCTGACCGAGCTGGAAAACTACCGCGAAGGCCCCGGCACGGATGGCTCGTTCCTCAACGGCCAGCCGCAGTCCGAGGACTTCCAGCTCTGGTATCAGACCAACGTCTATCCCCAGCGGCAGAAGGGCTACGTCGTCGCGACGATCACGCTCCCGCTGGGCGATATCACAGCCAATCAGCTTCGTGCGCTGGCTGACATCGCCGAAAAGTATGCCGGCGGCAATGCCCGCACGACCGTCGAGCAGAACATCGTGCTCCGCTGGGTCTCCGAAGCCGACCTGCCCGCGCTCTACGAAGATCTCAAGCGGATCGGCCTGGGGCAGAGCGGCGCCGGCACGATCGTCGACGTCGTCGCCTGCCCGGGCACGGATACGTGCAAGCTGGGCATCGCTTCGTCGCGCGGCTTGGCGGGCGAACTGCGCGAGCGGCTGCTGCATCAGCAGTTGACGCTCGATCAGGCCATCAAGAACCTGCGGATCAAGATCAGCGGCTGCTTCAACTCCTGCGGCCAGCATCACGTCGCCGACATCGGCTTCTACGGCAACAGCCGCAACATCAACGGCTTCACCGTGCCGCACTTCCAAGTCGTCCTGGGCGGCAAGTGGCGCGACAACGGCGGGTCGTACGGCCTGGCCATCGGGTCGGTGCCGAGCAAGCGCATCCCCGACCTCGTCGCGACGCTCACGAAGCGCTACGTCGCCGAACGAAATGGCGATGAGACGTTCCAGGACTACTGCACGCGCCTGGGCAAGAAGACCCTGAAGGAAATCGTCGACCAGTTCATCGCCGTGCCCCCGCACGCTGAAGCCCCCGAGTTCTACACCGACTGGGGCGACCCGCGCCTGTTCAGCATCGGCGACATGGGCATGGGTGAGTGCGCCGGTGAGATCGTCGACGTCAGCAACTTCGGCTTTGCCGAAGCCGAGAGCAACGCCTTCGAGGCGCACCTCGCTCACGAAGCCAAGGACTACGTCAAAGCCGACGATCTGGCGTATCGTGCGATGCTCAAGGCCGCTGAGACGCTCGTTCGTCTGGAGAACCGCGACGTCGCCCCGACGCCGGATGCGATTGTCGAAGAGTTCCGCGTGCGTTTCATGGACACGACGCGCTTCTACGACAAGTTCCATCGTGACCAGTTCGGCAATTACCTGCTGAACCGTCACGCCAACGGCCCCGTGCCGGCCAATGACGAAGCCGTTCACCAGTTGATCGAAGAAGCCCAACTGTTCATCGACGCCGCTCACGCCTGCCGTATGCGAATGCAGCAGGAAGCGCCGACGCAGTTGACAATCTCAGCAAAGTCTTAATGGATCACCGCAGAGACGCGGAGAACGCAGAGAAAAGACAGCGCAGAGGCCGCCCCGGGTGGCACGGGCTGCCAGCCCGCGATTCCGGAGGGCACGTCAGTCGAAATGCCGCTACGGATTTCCTCTGCGATCTTTGCGTCTCTGCGGTGAGTCAATCCTGAAGGTAGACCAGACATGCCAGATCTTGCCGCCCTTGAAACGCACAAGCTTGCCGTGAAGATCCCGGTCCAGGCCGGGCAGGACATCCCGCTCGATGAGTTCGTGCCTGTGTTCCATGCGTGGATCCAGCAGCAGGACGTCGCCGATCACCTGCTGATCGACGTCGCCAACTACAAGCACGTCGTCGACGGGCCGGGTGTCGTCCTGGTCACGCACCAGGCCAACATCCACATTGACGACACCGACGGCCAGCGCGGGCTGCTGTACATCCGCAAGCAGCCGCTGGCGGGTGGGTTCCCCAAGCGCGTGGGGCAGATCATCGGCTATGCGCTGGGCCTGGCCCATCGGCTGGAGAACGAGCAGGTCTTCGCCGGGCGGCTGAAGTTCGACCCCTCGCGGCTCATCTTCCGCATCAACGACCGCCTGCACGTGCGGAACACGGCTGAGGCGTTCGAGCAGCTTCAGCCGATCCTGAAAGACGCCCTCGGCGGCGCTCTGGCGTCCCGGGAGATCAAGCTCACGCAGACGCAACCCGATCCCGAGCGACTCTTCGAGGTCGTCGCTCAGCGGTGACGCGGGGCGGCCAAGGTAAAGAGCGGCAGTCGTTCCTGTAGGGGCACATGGCAATGTGCCCCTTTTCGCTGCGCCCCACAGGTCAGAGGGCGTATTGCCATCCACCCCTGCGCCGCAAAGCCCCCGCATGGCATCCCCACCGTCGCTTTACCTGCAACACTCCCCTGGACCGCGCGGTACAATCTAAGGACGTCAGCGACCCCATAGCCCATGACCCAGATCCACCATCCCGCCTACCTCCTGATCGAGGACCAGCTCGACGCGATCGGGCAGAAGTATCGCGTTGTGTGTCTGGTGCGTGGGGCGATGCTGTTCCTGGGTGTCGGGCTGCTGGTTTCGCTGGCGGCGGCGCTGGTGGCGCATCTGGCGGGGGAAGGTTGGGGCAGCCGGCTGGTGCTGACGGCGTGGATCGCCTGGACCCTCGCCTCGTTGGGCCTGTGGATCGTCCGGCCGCTTCTGATCCGGCCCGAGCCGGTGCAGGTCGCCCGGCTGGTCGAGCAGCGGATCGAGGGCCTGCACAACGGCTTGACCAACTCCGTCCTGCTGGCGCGGGCAACCGACCTGCGCGATTCGCCCTTCCTGCCGCACATCTTTGATGAGGTCCTGACGCAGACACGCAGCAAGTCGCTCGATCAGGCGGTGCGCTTCGCGGATCTCAAGCCTCTGGGCATGCGGCTGGGGGCAGCCGTCGGGCTCGCGATCGTGATCGCGGTGCTCTTCCCCGCTCCGTTCGCCCACGGCTGGCGGCAGATGTTTTCTCCCGGCGGGTTCGTCCCGCAGCAGGGGGAGATGGTGATCGAATCGGTCTTGCCCGGCGATGTGACACTCGTCGCCGGCCAGCCGCTGGAAATCAGCATCATCGCCTACGGCCCGCACACGCCCGAGGCGGTGCTGATCTTCGACACCAGCCGCGACAATGCGGTGCTCGCGCCCACGCCGCACACTGCCGACCGCCTGCTGTACACCTATCGCGCCGATTTCATCGACCAGTCGCTGCGCTATCGCGTGGAGGTCGGCTCGTCGCAGTCGCCGTGGTACAGGGTCACGGTTGTGCCCGATGTGAAGCTGCGCGAACTGACGCTGGACGTCACGCCGCCTGCTTACACGGGCATCGCCCGCGCTGTGACGCGCCTCACGCCCGATCAACTCACCGCCGCGCCGCTGGCTGTCCCCCAGGGCAGCCGCATCGACGCCACCTTCAGCATCGACGTGCCCATGGGCGGGGCGCTGCTGCAACTGGGCGATGCCTCGCCCCAGGCGATGCGCGCAACGACGGGCGGCGAGGTCTTCACGGCATCGTTCGATGTCCTCAGCAGCACGACCTTCCAGGCGCTGCTGACCAGCCCGTCGGGGCAGATCACGTCGGCTTTGCCCCAGCCGCCGCTGCCCATCAATGCGATCATCGACGCGCCGCCGACAATCGAGCTCCGCTGGCCGACCGCCAATACGACCGTTGCCCCCGATGCCGAGATCAAGCTCGCCGCCATCCTCAAGGACGACTACGCCCTCACGTCAGCCCGCGTGCTGATGTCCACCAGCGCCGACGCGCCGCTGACGGTCGTGCATCAGCAGCCGGCAAGCGAGAAGCTGCAGACGCTCGAGCATGTGCTGGATGTCCCGGCGGATGTCCGAGCGCATGGCCGGTCGATCAGCATCCAGATCGAAGCCGTCGACAACCGCGCGCTGACGGCGCAGCTCGGCGCCGATGGCGGCCCGCAGACGACGCGCTCCGGCGTTATCGAGATCAAGTTCAGCGATCCCCAGCAGATCGCGCAGGAGATGGCGGAGCGGCAGGACCGCCTGCGGGCGCGGCTGATGGAGATGCTCAAGCGACAGCAGGATCTGCTGTCGCAGTCGATCGCCTTCCAGCCGATGCGTCTCGACGCGATGGCGAAGATCCTCTCCGGCCAGGTCGAGCTTCGTCGTCTGATGATCGATACAGCCGAGACGTCGGACTTCGATCAGCGAATGGAGATCATCCGCAAGACGCTGCTGGTCCTGGCGACCGGCCCGGCGAAAGACGCCATCGAGCTGGCTGCCGCCGTCGGCAATGAGCTGGTCGAAGCCGAGCGCCTGTCGCTCAACACGCAGCTTCAGGGCCAGCAGCGGCGGATCATCAGCACGCTGGAAAGCCTCATCGCACTGCTGGAAACGATGCCCGAAGGCACATTGGCTCAGGCGTCGCGTCCCGGCGGCGACCTGCCGACGCAGGCGGACGTGCTTAAGAAGCTCAACGAGGATCTCAAGCAGTTCATGGCTGAGCAGCAGCGGATCCTCGATCAGACGGCTGCGCTGGCCAAGAAGCCCGTCGATGACTGGGATGACACCGATCGGAAGCTGCTGGAGGATCTCCTGCAGGCGCAGGAGAAGCTCGATGCCTTCATGCAGCAGAAGGTCAACGATTTCTCCAAGCTGGCTGAGCAGGACATGGCCAATTCATCGCTGCTGCGCGAGCTGATGGAGGTGTACAGCGAAGTCACAATGGCTAAAGATGCGCTTAACAAGCAGGCCATCGAGCTGGCGGTGTCGCTGGAGGAATCGGGGCTGGAGCTGGCAGAGGAGATCACATCGAACCTTGAGAAATGGCTGATGGAGGAACCCGATCGGATCAAGTGGACGATGGAGGATCCGATCGCGCCCCTGGACGTGCCCATGCCTGAGCTGCCGACCGAGCTCGAGGACATGATCGGCGAGCTGATGGAGCAGCAGGAGGATCTGTTCGAGGAGATCGAAGACACCAACGCCAACTGGACCGATGCCCTCGACAAAGGCGCCGGCTGGGATGCGGTCGACGGGCCGATCGCCAACATGACCGCCAAAGGCGTTACCGGCAATCAGTTGCCCAACGACAACGAAATGGGCGGGCGATCCGGTGAAGGCCGTTCCGGCAAGAGCCAGGGCGAGTTCGTCGAGGAGACAGCCTCGGGCAAGGGTGGGCGCAACACGCCGACGCGCCTCGATCCGACAGCCTTCCAGCAGGGGCAGATCAAGGACACCAGCACCGACCCCGTCGGCGGCGCCACCGGCGGCGGCAAGATCTCCGGCCAGGGCGGCGAGGGCCTCGAAGGCCCCGTGCCCAACCAGCGGGATCTGGACCTGCAGCGCCTCGCCCAGAAGCAGGCCCAGATCCGCAACACCGCCGAGCGGATCAATCTCCAGTTCCGCCTCGGCCGGTACGACAACTTCAAGCTGCTGGAATCGATCGCCATCATGCGGCGCATCGAGTCCGACCTGCAAGCCAACCGCTACCAGACGGCCCTGCGCCGCCGCGATATCCTGCTGGAGAAGATGGACACCTCCCGCCTGCTGGCTGAGGGCCAGATCCACGTCCAGCAGGACACGACCCCGACACCGTCATCGCGCCTCGAGGAACAAATCCACGACACAATGCGCGGCGACCTCCCGCCGGCATGGGAAGGGGCGCTGAAGACGTACTATGAGAAACTGGGGAGAGAGTGAGTCGCGTGGGGGAAGTCCCAAGCTCCAAACCCCAAAGTTCCAAGGATGCTTCAAAGTCCAAACTTCAAGTTCCAAGGCACTTCTCTAAGAGGTGCCTTTTTCGTGGCCATTCTTGCTTGGAGCTTCGTTGGCACTTGTAGATTCGCACTTGGAGATTCCACTTCTTTACATCCCGAACCGTTCCTTCCACCGTTTCAGTTGTTCCTCGAAGGGTGTTCCGCCGGCGGCGCCGGCGCTTTGGTAGCGCTTGACGACGTTCCTGGCGCCCAGGCAGGAGTAGATGTCGTTGTCGACGCGGATGTCGCTTTTTGTGGCGATCACTTCATTGAACTGATCGACTGTCAGTTGCGAGAGGGCATGTTTGCCCTCCTTTTCGCAGCGGGCGACCAGCGTGCCGACGATGTGGTGGGCGGTGCGGAAGGGGATGCCCCTGGTCACGAGATACTCAGCCAGCGAGGTGGCATCGAGGAACCCGCGGTCAAGTGTCGGTTCAATGTTTTCGCGGATGTATTCGGCGCTGTTGACGATCGCAGCCGCCATGGTGAGGCATTCGCGGATCGTGTCATACGCGCGGAAGATGATGCGCTTGTCCTCCTGCAGGTCGCGGTTATAGCCGATTGGCAGGCCCTTGAGGATCGTCATCAGGGCAAACAGATCGCCATACACATTGCCGCAGCGCCCGCGGATCAGCTCGAGCATGTCGGGGTTCTTCTTCTGCGGCATCATCGACGAGCTGGTGGTGTAGCGGTCGGCGATGCGGATGAAGGAGAACTCGGTCGACATGTAGATGATCCACTGCTCAGCCCAGCGCGACAGGTGCTGGCCGATCATGGCCATTGTGTAGACGAAGTCCGCGGCATGATCGCGTGTGGCGGTGCATTCGATGCTGTTTTCATCCGCAACGGTCCGCGCTTCGGATAGCTGCAGCGCCGTGAACCGGCGATCGATGGGCAGGGATGTTCCGGCGATCGCGCCGCTGCCCAGGGGATTGAAGCGGTGGAGCTGTTGCGCCACGAACTCAAGCCGGGCTTCGTCGCGCAGGAACATGGTCGCCCATGCGAGTGCCTCGGCGCCGGCGGAGACGGGCTGAGCGCGCTGAAGGTGCGTGTAGGACGGAATCACGATGTCGGCCGATCGTTCAGCCAGAAGGACAAAGGCCTTCTGAAGATCGCGAATCGCGGCGTGGAGCTGATGGCTGCTGTCCGTCATCCACAGGCACAGATCCATTGCCACCTGATCGTTGCGGCTTCGGCCGGTGTGCAGGCGTCGGCCGGGTTCGCCGATGCGCTCGGTCAGAGCGCTTTCGATGCACATGTGGATGTCTTCCAGCTCCTGCTTGAAGCCTGGCCAGTTGGGGCCGTTGCGGTCGATCTCGGCTTCGATTGCCTTGAGGCCCTTTTCGATCGCGTCCCGATCTTCCGGCGTGATCAGGCCGACCTTCGCGAGCATCGTCGCGTGGGCGATGCTGCCGGCGATGTCGTGCTTGTAGAGCCGCCAGTCGTAACTGATGGACTCGACGAACTTCTGCGCGATCGCGTCGGTGGCTTCGGAAATGCGGGCTTGCCAGGATTTTGTGGATTCGGACATGCCGGGCATTCTATGGGAGGCGGGGGCAACCGTCAGCAGGGGCGGAGGGGGATCGCGAAGCGGATGGGTTACGGCTTTCCGGCAGATATCCGTGATGTCGCACTTTTCTGTGGCTGGCAGCGGGCGTAGCATGATGGGATATATGGCAGTCGTACCCTCCCACGAGACCCTCTCGCGGCTGGTGGCTGCGCGCGAATTGCGCGAGCTTGCGGCGGCGGTAGGACAGCATGGTGTCGCAAGTGCGTCAGGCCTGTGGGGCAGCAGCCTGGCGGCGGTGACGGCTGCGCTGGAAAACGAGCTGCAGCGGCCGATCCTCGTCCTCTGCGGGCACATCGACGAAGCCGACGACATCGCCGATGACATGGAATTGTTCCATGGCCGCCGGCCGGAGGTCGTGCCGGCGCTGGAGCTGGCTGGCAGCCTCGGGCACATTAGCGAGGAGCAGGTGGCCAATCGGCTTCAGCTCGTCGCCAAGCTCGCGGCAGCGAAACAGGCGGGGGTCAGCAGGCAGCAGGCCGCAGGCGGCAGGCAGCAGAGCGATGGGGCACCGCAGGCTGCAGATTCTCCCTTGCTGGTCGCGCCGATTCATGCCGTCATGCAGTCGGTCCCGTCCAACGATCAGCTTCGCGAGCTGATGTGGACGCTGCGGCCGCGGATGAAGCTCGAGCCGGAGAAGCTGATCGTCTGGCTGGCCGATCACGGGTACAACCGCCTGGATCAGGTCGAGGTTCCGGGCGATTTTGCCGTCCGCGGGGGGATCATCGACGTCTATTTGCCGGGCGAGCATCCCGAATCCAAAGAGCTGGTCGGCCTGACGGTGCGTCTTGATTTCTTCGACGACGAGCTGGAGTCGATCCGAACGTTCGACCTCGACACGCTCGGTTCGCAGGACCGGCTGGAGCAGGTCACGCTGATCGACCTCAAGGGGACGCTGCCGGACGTCAGCGGCAGCACGCACCTGTTCACGCATCTGCCGGACGATACGGTGATCGTGCTGTGGGCGCCGTTGGAGATCGCCGAACAGGCCCGCAGCTATCTGGATCGCCTGCCGTCGCAGCAGGGGATCTATCCCCTGTCGGCTGTGCTCAAGCAGACCGAGAAGTTCGCCCGCATCGAGCTCAGCCAATTCGACCAGGGGGCCGTCGCCCAGTCGTCCCTCGTCGGCGACCAGGTCACGCACCTGCGCCTGCCCGTGCAGTCGCTGCAGCGCTTCGAAACCGAGATCAAGAAAGCCATCCGCGAACTGGCCGAGCTGGCGGAGGATCACGAGGTTGTCGTCTTCTGCGAGAACGAGGGCGAGAAGAAGCGCCTCATCGAGATCCTCGATGCCGATGCCCCCGGCTTGCGCGACAGGATTCACCTGCCGATCGGGTACCTGCATCGGGGGTTTGTGTGGGGAGAGGACAGTGGGCAGTGGGCAGTAGGCAGGGGGCAGGACGAGGCAGGCAGCAGGCAGCAGGCGGCAGGCAGCGAGAAGGGCAACGCCCAGTCACATATCGCACTGCTGGGCCATCATGAGCTGTTCCACCGTTACGAGCAGCGGCGCCGGGCGCAGAAGGTAACGCCGGCACGGCCGGTGGACTCGTTCCTCGACCTGAAGGAAGGGGACTACGTCGTCCATGTAGCGCACGGGATCGCGCGCTTCATGGGGATGCGCACCATCACCAAGGACGGCAAGAGCGAGGAGTATCTGACGCTCCGCTTTGCGGAGAACGCGACGCTGCACGTCCCGGCTGCGCGGATCAACCTCGTGCAGAAGTACGTCGGCGGCTTCTCCGGCCATCCGCAGTTGTCGCGCCTCGGATCGGGCGTCTGGGAGAAGCAGAAAGCCAAGGTTGCCGAAGCCGTCATGGATCTGGCAGCCGAGCTAATCGAGATCCAGGCTGCCCGCAATCTCGAAACCGGCCAGCCGTATCCTCCTGATACCGAGTGGCAGAAGGAGTTCGAAGCCGAGTTCCCCTACGATCCCACGCCTGACCAGGTCGTCGCCAATGAGGAGATCAAGCGGGACATGCAGATGCCCCGCCCGATGGACCGCCTGCTATGCGGCGACGTCGGCTACGGCAAGACCGAGCTGGCGATGCGTGCGGCGTTCAAGGCGTGCGAATACGGCAAACAGGTGGCTGTCCTCGTGCCGACGACGGTGCTCGCGGAGCAGCATTACCGCACGTTCCGCGAGCGCATGGCGGGGTATCCCTTCGTCATCGAATCGCTCAGCCGGTTCAAGACCGGCAAGGAAGCCAAGGACATCCTTCGCCGCACGCGCGAAGGCAAGGTCGACATCCTCATCGGCACGCACCGCGTGCTCAGCAAGGATGTGCAGTTCGCCGATCTGGGCCTGGTCTGCATCGACGAAGAGCAGCGTTTCGGCGTGACGCACAAGGAACGCCTCAAGCAGATGCGCAAGATGGTCGACGTGCTGACGATGTCGGCTACACCGATCCCGCGCACGCTGCACATGGCGATGCTCGGCCTGCGCGACATCAGCTCACTGACCACCGCCCCGCAGAACCGTCGCGCCATCGTCACCGAGGTGCTTACCTACGACCGCGAGCGGATCAAGCAGGCGATCCTGCGCGAGCTGCAGCGCGAAGGGCAGGTCTACTTCGTTCACAACCGCGTGCACAACATCACCGAGGTCGCCGATGAGATCCAGGCGCTCGTGCCCGATGCGCGCATCCTCATCGGTCACGGCCAGATGGCTGAGGGCGAACTGGAAAAGGTGATGCTGAAGTTCGTCCGCCACGAAGCCGACATTCTGGTCTGCACGACCATCATCGAGTCGGGCCTCGACATCCCCAACGTCAACACGATCATCATCAACAACGCCGATCGCTTCGGTTTGAGCGAGCTGCATCAGCTTCGCGGGCGCGTGGGGCGGTGGAAGCACCGCGCTTACTGCTACCTGCTGCTGCCCAGCGACCGGCCGGTCACACCCGTGGCGGCCAAGCGCCTCAAGGCCATCGAGGAGTACTCGCACCTGGGCGCCGGGTTCAAGATCGCCATGCGCGACCTGGAACTCCGCGGCGCCGGCAACATCCTCGGCCCTGAGCAGTCCGGGCATATCGCGACGGTGGGGTACGAGATGTACTGCCAACTCCTGGAGGAGGCGACGCGCCAGCTCAAGAACGAGCCCAAGCCGTCCACACCCGAGGCGCATGTCGACATCGGCATCAGCGCCTTCATCCCCAAGCAGTACATCCCAGCCGATCGCCAGCGGATGGACGTTTACCGCCGCCTGACGCGCTGCTCCAGCCTCGAGATGCTCGATGCCCTGCAGCGCGACATCCGCGACGCCTTCGGCGAGCCGCCGCGGCATGTGCTGCTGCTGATCACCCAGACCGAGCTGCGGCTGCTGGCCGGCCTGTTCGGGATCGAGAGCATCATCCGCAAGGTCCCGGACGTCGTCCTGACTGTCCGCGACGCCTCCCGCGCCCAGGCAGCCCTCACCGGCGCCCCAGGCACGCTCCGCGTCATCGACGAAAAGACCGTCTACCTCCGCATGCCGGGTACGTTCATGGAGCCGGAGGCCCTGCTCATGGTCCTCCGCAATCTGTTGCGAAAAGCCTACGACCGTGAAAACCCCCAGCCTGAGGCAGCCGCGGCAGCACCCCCTCAGCCCACCGCCGCATCGGCGTAGGGGGCCCGAAGGACCGACAAAGCGACAGAGCGAAGGCAGGGGGCACAACCCCTTGTGGGGACACATGGCAATGTGCCCGGCGATCCAGCCGCCTTCTGGTGACGAAATGCGCAAGCGGGGGGCCGATGGCCCATCCGCCGCCACAGGGCGCGGCAACGCACGCGACCTCCCGACCGCCTGACAACCGCCAACCCTCGCCAACCCAGCCGGCACTGTCTTCAGCCTACCCCCGAATTGACGGTAAAAGGCCATCAATGCTATCCTTGCGGCCAGTTCCCCCGGCGCGCCAATAACGAGGAGCACCCTGTGAAACACCACCTTCTGACCCTCCTGATCGGTCTGACTATCGCCGCGGGCGGCTGCATGTCCGGCGCGGAATACCAGCCCCCGGCTGAGCCGGTGTCGATCCCGGCGCGAAGCTTCATGAAGCAGTGGAGCTATGACCTCAACCTGCGCGGGGAGCGCGTCGCCGCGCTGTACGCCCGGGAAGACGTCCTGACCGTCCAGACCACCCAGAACAACGTCTACATCATCGCCCGCGACAGCGGCACGCTGCGGTTCGTCAAGGATGTCACGACGCGCAACGACCGCCTCTTCCCCCCGGTTCTGACTGATCAGTGGATCATCTTCCCGACCCACACCGCGCTGAAGCTGTACGACCGCCGCACCGGCAGCGAGGAGACGATCAACGTCGATGTCAGCATCAGCACGCCCGCGGTTTACGGCGACGAGCGGCTGTACTTCGGCACCGATCACGGCAACGGCGGCCGCATCATCGCGGTCGATCCCGAATCTCCGCTGAGCCCGATCGTGTGGCGCGTCATGACGGAGGGGGCCATGAGCGCCGCGCCGGTCTTCCATACCGACGTGGTCTACTTCGGTGGGCAGGACGATCACGTCTATGCCGTCAGCTCGTCGCGCGGGCAGGTCTGGGCGATGGAGGGCAGCCGGTTCGACGCCCGCGGCAAGATCGAAGCCGACCTGGCCATTGATGACTTCGCCCTGTACGTGCCGGTGGTCAACGGCGTGCTTTACGCCCTGGACCGCAGCACGGGCAAGGTCAAGTGGCAGTTCTTCGGTGAAGGCCAGCTTCGCACGCCGCCGGTCGCCGGCCAGCAGTTTGTATTCCAGTATGTCCCGGGCACCGGCCTGGTGGCGATCGACAAGATCCGCGGCGAGTTCACCCGTTCGCCCAGGTGGGTGCTGCGCGACGGCGTGCAGTTCCTGTCGGAAGATCGGGATCGCGTCTACGTCCGCACGCAGGACAACCAGATCGTCGCGGTCAACAAGGAAAACGGCGAGGTCGTCTTCCGCTCGCAGCGGAACGACTTCCGCGTCTTCGCGACCAACACGATCGACAGCACGATCTACGCCGCCACGCTCGATGGCAACCTCTATGCGATCACGCCCGTGCTTCAGCCGGGGCAGGTCGGCGAGCTGGTGCTGATGGAAACCGAGCTGGGCCCGCTGGCCAGCCGGTAACCCTACAGCCCGCATGATGCGATCTGCTGTATGTCGCATCGGCCGCCGCTCACGCCGCCCGACCGGTAGGCGCAGACGATTTCCACACACGATCAGGGTCCGCCAAAGGCGGACCCTGCTGTTTCACTGCGCCACTTCGTCTCTCTGTCTCTCCGTCTCCCGGATGCCTATGGCACCGCATTTGCCGGATGCGACCGGACGCTATCAACGGATGATGGCGTGCCGTTCTCATCCCCCTGAAAGGAGCGAGCCATGCGCACCGTTACCCCTCCCGAGCACCGCGAAGGCCCCGTCGCCTACCACATCGAGCAGCAGACCGCGAAGCTGCCGTCGGACACATTCCTTTGGCTGGCCGGCGGATCGATCGCGGCGTCGCTGACGCTGAAACTGATGGGCCGGTCGCACGATGCCCAGTTCGTCGGGCAGTGGGCGCCGACGTTCCTGATCCTCGGCTTGTACAACAAGCTTGTGAAGCTGGCTGGGTCGGATTGAGCTGTCTTGGAGCGGTGTCGCTCAGCGGACCCGCCGTCACAGGGCGATGCCGCGCTCCAGCAGGAAGCGCGTCAGCAGCGGCTGGATGCGGTCGTGCAGCGCCTGATTGGCGTAGCCGGCCCATGACAGGCCCGTCGTCGTGTCCAGCGGACCATCCAGGGGATTGCCCAGGCCGTCGGTCAGGATGACGCCCGCCTCTTCGGCGATGAGCATCGTCGCGCAGTCATACGGATGGCAGCACAAGCCGGCTGGCTGGTTCTGGATGCGGTAGAACAGCGGCCGCAGATCGCAGTTGAAGCGGTCGTGTCCAACGATCAGCTCATAGAACTGCCCGCCGGTGGAGATGTACTGATCGTCAAAGACGGTCGCGCGCGTCACGTCGGCTTGGCCGATCAGCTCGCGCACGAGGTACTCCATCAGCTCCGACGCCAGCATCTTCGTGCCGGGGAAGAAGTTGGAGACCGACGCAAAGCCGTGATCGATGCCGCCCGCCGTCGACGGCGCGATCGGCAGGGGATCCGACCACTTGTCGCTCAGCGATTCCCGCACGCCCTGCGCACCCTGCCCGCGGATGGCCCATAGCACATCGGCATAGCCCATCTTGCTGGTGGGCAGCTCGCTCATCACGGCGATCTCGATGTCGCGCAGGCGCGTCGCCGGCCCGCGGTTGGGAGCGACGCCCGCCAGCGCCCAGGCCGGCCGCTTGTCGTACATGATCCCGCGCGTGCCGTCGATCGGATCGACGATCAGCCGAAGCGGCGCATCCTCCGGCTTTGCCCCGCGCGGGAAAACGCGGGCATCCACCTCATGGCCGTCCTCATCCTGCAGCCCCTCAGCCACCAGGACGATCGGATGCTCCTTCGCCCAGTGGTTGCACAGCGACTCCAGCAGCGGCTCGACCTCGGTGTCGATCCGGTAGATCGTGTCCGCAGCCGACGCATGCGACACCTCATGCAACCCGGCCACCCGCCGCGATGCAATCAGCGTCTGCCGCACCTCCCGCTGGAAGGCACGCAGGCGACGGACGATGTCAGGGGCGTCAGGAAGCATCTTCTTTCAGAAAACCACAGATGAACACGGATCCCAATTTTGGATGTTTCTGCTTTGGAACTTGGCGCTTCTTTGGATCTTGGTGGTTGGAGCTTAGCCGCCCGCAATCCGTGTTCATCCGTGCTTATCTGTGGCTTCCTCAATCTCCAACCACAACCGTCCCGACATGCCACGCACCTGGGCTTGTGCCCATGAAGGCTTCGGGATGCCGGCCCGTCTTCTTTTCGTATTCCGCGAGGATCTCCGCGATGGCGGCGTCGGCCTTCTCGGTCTGGTTGGCCAGCACCGCCACCGTACCGCCGCTGCCGCCGCCGGTGATCTTGGCGCCGTACAAGCCGGCTTTCTCGTGCTTTCGCACCAGGTCCACCAGCAGATCGCACTCCTCCGCCCCCAGGCGCGCGTCCTCGCGATAGGCGACATGGCTGGCGTACATCAGATGACCCGCCTTATCCAGCAGGACCGATCGCTCAGCCGTGTGGGGCGTCGTCCGGACGGCTTGCTCGAGGAACTCGACAAAATTGCGGATGCGCCGCGACTCGAAGACGTGATGGTCCGTCGCGCCCAGCACGTAATACGTCTGATCCGGATCGACCACCGTCACGGTATCTTCCGTCGGCCCGTACTGCTCCAGGAAATCCAGCCCCCGGATCTCCTCCGGCAGAAACTGGCGGAAATACTTCTTGTAGTCCTCGAGCTCGAGGTTCGCCAGATAGCCGCGCATCGGGTCGCTGATCATCTCGCGCCCGGCCTCCGTGCCCATCTGGCGCATCTTTTCAAGGATCATCGTGTGACCCATGAAGGCTGCGCAGCGCGTGCGGCCGTACATGCCGCCGCCGACGCTATGGCGGACGTTGGAGTTGATCCCGAGCACACGGATGCCGGCGGGCAGCTCCAGCGGCGGCTGAAGCTCGTGCGGCTGGCAAACCAGTCGCAAGAGCTGGCCGGCATGGCCGTAGCAGCTTGTGACCTGGTCCATGATCCCGCAGGGCGCGCCGACGACGCGGTTCTCCACCTGCTGGCAAAGCGCCGCCAGACGCATCGGATCGACGGCGCCGGGCGCCGGCTGTTCCGATCGCTGGACGCCATAGTGGTCCAACAGGTTGATCATCGTCGCCACTTCGATGGCGGCGCTGGAGCTGACGCCAGCGCCCAGCGGGACGGTGCTGTACAGCGCCAGGTTCACGCCGCGGAGCGACGGATTGGCCAGATCCAGCAGCTTCTGCTCATGCAGGATGGCAAGGCATCCGACCAGGTACGCCGCCCAGCGGCGCCCGGGCTCGGCGAACTCGCGGCGAAGCTGCTCGATCGACGAGCGCGCCAGCGCATCGAGGCTGATCCGCAGCGTAAACGGCTGATGTTCGTCGAAGAGGTTGAAGCTGAAGACCTGGACTTCGCGGTCGTCGCGCGCCTGGAGGGCGACGCCGGCTGCGCGGTCGAGCGTGGCTTCGCACACGAGCGCGCCAGTGTAATCGGCGATGCCGCCCATCACGTCCAGGCGACCGGGCGCCCGGCTGATGCGGATCGGCCGCTGCGGCACGAACGCCGCCGACAGCTCGTTGCGCACGCGCTGCAGCAGCGTGGGCAGGGGATCAAGATCCCGAAGGTTGAGTGGTTGGGCTGACGCCATCGCGGTTCCGGGAAGTGGGCGTAAGCACGATTCGGTCGAAGAATCGCCGGCCGTCAGAGGTTTCAAACGTCGCCGTCAGCACGTAGGTCCGCGCAGGATCGATCTGATCCCAGCCGAGGCGGAAGTTGTACGTCTGCGTCGTCCCGCTCCAGTGGGCCTGCTGCTGGGCGACGGTGGCCAGCGAACCGGACCACGGATTGACCAGCCGCGCCCCGCGCGGGTCGGGGTGCTGCGGGCGATAGGCAAACAGCTCGAACAGCACCGTGCCGCTGGCTTTGGTCGGATCGCCGAACCGGTCGGTGAACTCGACCAGCGCCTCGATGCCGTCGGGGCGGCCATCGCCGGTCCAGTCGCGCACCTGCGTGAAGTTGGGGTGCAGGCGGATCGAAGCCGGTGCGAACATCTCCGGCGTGGCTGGACGATTGTCCGCCACGATCGACCCGCATCCGCCAACGAGAAGCGCCGTCACAACCAGGATCGCAAAGCTTCGCATGTGAGAATCGGACTGTAAAACGGCGGGCATGGGGTGTCAATCAGCCGTTGGCTGGCGGGGGGGCGATGCTCAGGCCCCAGCCGGGGTGTTTTGCAGCAGCACCCACTCGGCGATGCCGGTCGGCGGCACGCCCTGGCTGAGACGGCGCAGCATGTTCAGGCAGTGGGCGCGGTGATGCATGTTGTGCGTGGCGACATGGGCGATGATGGTGCCGCGCGTCGTCGGAAGCGTCTGCCCGTCGCGCAGCCGCCAGGTGACGGGGGCCTCCATCGCATGCTGCGCAGCCTGCGCTTCCAGCGCGTCATACGCAGCCTGAAGGGCGGCTCGCAGCTCGGCAATCGAGCGTCGCTGGCCGTCTTCGTCCATCCGCGGCCGGCGGGGCCGGCCGCCCAGCGTGTCGGCCCATGCGGTGATGGCCGATGCCATGTGGGTCAGCGTGTCATGCAGCGACCCGCGGCCGATCTCGAACCGCTGATGCAACGCGGTTTCCGGCAACCGCTCGCAGGCGTCGAGGACCTGTCGCGTTGCCCAGCGGTCGTGCGCCAGCAGGACGTTCAGCAGTTCGTTGTGGGCCATGCGATGGATCATACCGCCGCAGCCTGCGAGGCCGAAGGCTTGATCTGATCGATCAGGCTTTCCTGCCGAGGCGGGATGCGGCAAAAGACACCAATCCCGATGTCCGCGACCAGGCCGATACCGCCGGCGATCGTCACATTGTTCGCTGCGCAAGAGAAAAGCCCACGGACGCAGATCCGTGGGCTTTTGTGTTTTCACGCGTTGCGTGGCGGGAGGGATTAGTACATCCCACCCATGCCGCCCGCGCCGGCGCCGGCGGGTTCGGGCTTGTCTTCCTTGATTTCGCTGACGACCGCGTCGGTGGTCAGCAGCAGGCCCGCGATGCTGGCGGCATTCTGCAGGGCGGTCCGCTCGACCTTCGTCGGGACGATCACGCCCATCTTCATCAGGTCGCCATACTCGTGGGTCAGCGCGTTGTAGCCGAAGTTGACCTCGTTCGACTCCTTGATCTTCTGCGCCACGACCGAGCCATCGACGCCGGCGTTGCTGGCGATCTGCTTGATCGGAGCCTCGACCGCGCGGCGGACGATCTCGATGCCGATCCGCTGATCGTCGTTGGCAGCCGCCTTGGCGGCCTTGTCCAGCACGCGAGCGGCTGCGCGGATGACGGCAACGCCGCCGCCCGGCAGGATGCCCTCTTCGACGGCTGCACGGCAGGCGTGCAGGGCGTCTTCGACGCGGGCCTTCTTCTCCTTCATCGCCACCTCGGTGGCAGCGCCGACGTTGATCTGCGCCACACCGCCGGAGAGCTTGGCCAGGCGCTCCTGGAGCTTCTCGCGGTCATAGTCGCTGGTGGTGGCGTCGATCTCGTGCTTGATCTGCTCGATGCGGCCCTTGATGGCCTTCTCGTCGCCGGCGCCTTCGATGATGGTGGTGTTGTCCTTGTCGATGGTGATCTTCTTGGCACGGCCAAGCTGCGACAGCTCGACATTCTCGAGCTTGACGCCCAGTTCCTCGAACAGGGCGGTGCCGCCGGTGAGGATGGCGATGTCCTCGAGCATGGCCTTGCGGCGATCGCCGAAGCCGGGGGCCTTGACGGCAGCGACCTTCAGCGTGCCGCGGAGCTTGTTGACCACGAGCGTGGCCAGGGCTTCGCCCTCGACGTCCTCAGCGATGATCAGCAGCGGCTTGCCGGCTTCAGCCACCTTGGTCAGGATCGGGACCATGTCGCGAGCCGAGCTGATCTTCTTCTCATGGATCAGGATGTAGGCGTCTTCCAGGACAGCCGTCATGGAGGCGGCGTCGGTGACGAAGTGCGGCGACAGGTAGCCCTTGTCGAACTGCATGCCTTCGACCAGCTCGACATGCGTGTCCAGGCCCTTGCCTTCCTCGACGGTGATGACGCCGTCCTTGCCGACCTTGTCCATCGCATCGGCGATCATCTGACCGATCTGGGCGTCCTGGTTGGCGCTGCAGGTGCCGACCTGAGCGACCTCGGTCGAGGACTCGACCTTCTTGCTCATCTTCTTGAGCTCTTCGACGATCGCATCGACAGCGGCCTGGATGCCGCGCTGGATCTGCGTGGCGTTGCCGCCCGAGGCGACGTTCTTGAGGCCCTCGGCGAAGATGGCTTCGGCGTAGACGGTCGCGGTCGTCGTGCCGTCACCGGCAACGTTCGAGGTCTTGGACGCCACTTCCTTGACCATCTGGGCGCCCATGTTCTCGTAGGGATCCTCCAGTTCGATCTCCTTGGCGACGGTCACGCCGTCCTTGGTGACGGTGGGCGAACCGAAGGACTTCTCGAGGACGACGTTGCGGCCGGAGGGGCCGAGCGTGATCTTGACCGCGCGGGCGAGCTTCCGCACGCCACGCAGGATGGCCTCACGGCCTTCCTGGTCGAACTTAATCTGTTTCGCTGCCATATCGAATGCTCCTTTGTCAGGTTATCTGTCGCACAGATGCGGGTGACGCAGACTGATCAGGGTGATGCCTGATGAATAGTGCATGAACCCGGATTCATCTGGGTCTGTCTGTGTTCATCTGTGGTTGGGACTTTACTCCACGATGGCCAGGACATCGTCCTCGCTCATGATCAGCAGTTCTTCGCCGTCGATCTTGACTTCGGTGCCGGCGTAGCTGGTGAACAGGACCTCGTCACCCTTCTTGACGGTGAAGGGAGCGCGTTCGCCATTATCGAGGCGCTTGCCGTCGCCGACGGCCAGGACCTTGCCGCGCTTCGGCTTTTCCTTGGCGGTGTCAGGCAGGACGATGCCCGACTTGGTGGTGGATTCCGCCTCGACGCGCTTGACGAGGATCTTGTCTCCGAGAGGACGCAGCTTTGCCATTGCAGTAACTCCTTGTTTGCCAATAGTCCGTTGTCAGTTGTCCATTATGTCTGCCGCGATCCGTCCACAACTGACAACGGACGACGGAACGCGGACTGATGTTCGAGTTCTCAACTTTCGCTGGGCCAGCGGCTGCTGTAATGGCGTTTCATGACGCGTGCCATGGCGTCCAGCAGGAGGTTCAGGTCCACCGGCTTGGACAGCACGCTGAAGACGCGCATGCCCAGGGCCTCGTGCAGCAGGTGGGTATTGGGCTGATCCGCCAGGAGGATGGCGGGCGTCTGGTCGTCGCCCTGGTCACGGATCAGCCGGATCACCTGCAGTCCGCCCAGTTGCGGCATGCGGACATCGAGCACTGCCAGATGGACGCGCCGGGCCTGGAGCATCTCCAGGGCCTCGTGACCGCTGCGAGCCAGCAGGGTTTCGACACCCTGCGGCTGAAGCAATTGGCGCACGTGCTCGTGCCATCCCGTATGCTCGTCGGGAAGAAGGACGGTCAGCCGATTGCCTGCGTGCACCTGGGTCATCGCGAGTTTCCGGTAGACAGACCCTCCACCCGGCGGATTGGGCATAAACAAGGCGTGTACCAATGGCGGGGGAAGGCGCCTGTGCTGTGTAAGCTGTTAGTATACATGATTTTGCGCGGATTTCAGCCCGGGCCGTCGGCGGGCGGGGTTTAGGCGGTTACTGCCAAACGCGGCGGGAGAGGGCAGCGTGACTGCCTGATTGGCAGCAGGGCGGGGATGGCATAACGGGGCGGGTGGCCGGATTGGTCAAACATTCGTATGGCGCGCGGGCGGGGACAGCGCGGGAATCTCGCCCCGGCTGAGGGTGGAAATGCACGGCGAACCAGCCCGGCTCTGTAACTCGCGGCTTGATCGATGCTTCTTTCCATGCCGGGGGCAGGCGCCCAGCCGGTTAATGCCGGTTGAACCGATCTGCCGGCGGGATCGGCGGCCGGTGGGGCGTCGCCTACACCGGTACCGCTTGTTCGGGTACACTCCCCAGACCACGCCCCGGTGCCGCGCTCGGGATTTGGCTATGAAGATCACCCGCGCCGAGTTTGATCGCCTCGCCCTCGAGCAGCTTGATCTGCTGTATCGGGTGGCGCGCAAGCTGACGCGGGATCCAGCCCGGGCGGAGGACCTCGTGCAGGAGACCTACGCTCGCGCCATTAGATCCTGGAAAACCTTCGATTTGCAGGAACATGGCATCCGGCCGTGGCTTCTGCGAATCCTGCACAACGTGCACTACAGCCGGTCGGATCGCGATCGCCGCCAGCCGGTGACGGTCGAACAGGAGCACCTGGAAGCCGCGGCTGGCGCGACCGACGGATCCACGCCCCTGACGATGGATCCTGCCGACTTCCAGGGCATGGACCAGCAACTGGTCCGGGCGCTGGAGCAGCTTCCCGAGGAATACCAGACCGTCATGCTCCTGTGGGCGGTGGAAGATCTGTCGTACAAGGAGATTGCCGAGGCCGTCGATATCCCCCTGGGGACGGTAATGAGCCGTCTGCACCGGGCGCGTCAGCGGTTATCGGCCCAACTGAAGGAATTTGCCCGAACCGAAGGCATCATCCGGGAATAGAGCAGGGAGGTTTAATGGTTACGATACATGGAAGACCACTTCGCTATTGCAGAACCTTGGCTCGGCCGGAGCTGGGGTCGCGGAGGAACCCGGTCGATGCGAAACGATCGTTCGGGCTGGTCTGTTAACCAGCCTCAGCCGTAGTATGACGAACGCCGACAGCGACCAGTTTGACGATCCCATCCTGAAGGCGGCCGTGCGCCGCGCCTGGGGACAGGAGACTGCGCCCACCCATTTGCGGGCACGCATCAGCGCGATGCTGGCGGAATCCGCCGATACCGACACATCCGACGTGGAAATGTCCGAGCCGGCGCCGATGCGCCTGGTCGGTGCGGCGCGCGAGGGTGGCTGGCGGCTTCCGGCGTGGATGGGATACGCAGCCGCGGCGGTCGTTGTGCTGGCGGTGGGGCTGGTCGGCGTCGAGATGATGAACGAAGACGCGCCGCCGCCCGGAGTGACCCTTGCCGGCGGGTTGCCGGCGTCGTTCATCGGCGACCTGGTCAAAACCCACGACCGCTGTTGCGACTACGCCAATCATCACACCATCGACGCCCCCCGCGACGACATCCACGCCATTCGTGAAGATCTTGAAGACCGCCTCGGCCGGCCCGTATGGGTATTCGATGCCACAGCCGACGGTTGGCAGTTCCGCGGCGCCGCCGTTTGCCGCGTGGCTCAGCAGACCTCAGCCCACCTGCTCTACGATCGCCCCTCCAATCGCCAGACCCTTTCCGTCATCAGCGTTCCTTTCAACGGCACATGCAGCCTGCGCGCCGGCGAGGTCGTAGCGCTGCCGATGCAAGCCAATCACCCCGTCGCCGGCTTCCTTGATGCCGGCGAGTTTCATTGCCTGGTCGGCCACTCGCCCGACGGCTCGCTGACAATCGACGAGCTGCGGCGGATGACCGAGCGATACCGCAGCAATCTCCAGGTCGCGCGCATCGCGGACCCGGGCGTGCTCGTGGCGGGGCGGCGGTAATCTTTCCGTCGGAACTCACCGCAGAGACGCGAAGACGCAGACAAATCTCCGAGAAAACCTGAAGTCTGAAGGTTTGTAGGGCAGGCCATTGCCTGCCTCTTGCGCTGGTTGGCGCGCCCGTAGAGCAGGCTATTGCCTGCCGCGCAAGCTGTTGGCTTCTTCCCTTTTGTTTGCAACAGATGCCATGCAGCATGGGCAAGGCGCCCATGCCACATGTCTTGACCTCCGCGTCTCCGCGGTGAACTTCAGCCCAGATACCCCGACGCCAGGTGATCGACAGGCGACACACCGCCGCCGAACCGCACAGGGCTGGTGATGGCGGCGTTGATGAACGCTTTGGCGGATTCCACCGCCTGCAGCAGGGGCTTGCCCCGCGCGAGATAGGCTGTGATGGCAGCCGAAAACGTGCAGCCGGAGCCGTGGGCGTTGTGCTGCTCCGGCGGTTGCCAGACAGCCGTCAGCCGATGGCCGCCGCCGCCGCGGATGTGCAGCGTATCGACGACCGTCTGGCCGGCCGCATCGCGCACGCCCTTGACGACACACGCGCCGGCGCCCAGGCGATCGCAGATGATCTCGGCTGCCCGGGCTGCGGCGTCGGTGTCGGTGATGTCGAAACCGACCAGCCGCGCGGCTTCATGCCGATTGGGGGTGACGATCGTCGCCAGCGGGATCAGCCTGCGAATGATCGCCTCAACCGCATCGTCATCCACCAGCGAGTCGCCGCCCTTGGCGATCATGACCGGATCGACCACCAGCGGCGACAGGCCATGCCGCTCGATCGCGCCGGCAACGGCTTGGACGCACGCCCGCGAGCCGAGCATGCCTGTCTTGGTGGCAGCCGGACGCAGGTCATCGGCGATGCTGTCGATCTGGCGGACGACCATCGCCGGCTCGAGCATGGCGACGTCCTGCACGCCGCGCGTGTTCTGGGCGGTGACGGCTGTCAGGGCGGAGGTGCCGAAACAGCCGAGCATGGCGAAGGTCTTGAGGTCGGCCTGAATCCCGGCGCCGCCGCCGGAGTCGCTGCCGGCGATGGTCAGTGTGATCGGTCGTGTCGGCATGGGCGGGAAGTATAGCCGAGGATGTCGTGTTGGCTGCGCCCGGGCATCGCCGGGGCGAGGGACCGACGCGATGATGGCGGCGTTTTCGGTCTTTTGCTGTGGCTGCGTCCGGTCTATGCTTTGGGCACTCAGCCGATGCGATTTGCCGCGGCCAACGGGCCTGCCCATCGGCTGATCATGGGAATCACATGGAAGGAGTTATCACATGCTGCGGACGACAGTTGCGAAGCGGATGGTGTTCTCGATGACGCTGGCAGCGGCGATGCTGGGGAGCCTGTGCGGGTCGGCTATGGCCCAGCATGAGGGCGGGATCGCACCGGGCCAGCCGCTGCACACGCATGACATCAGCCTTGATCAGGCCCATGCCGTCCTGGCAGCCGCCGTAGCCAAGGCTACGGAGATCGACACGAAGATGGACATCGCCATCGTCGATGCCGGGGGCAATCTCAAGGCCTTCGTCCGCATGGATGGTGCGTGGCTGGGCAGCATCGACATCGCTATCAAGAAGGCCAGGACCGCGCGCTTCTTCGACATGCCCACCGGCGAGATCGGCAAGCTCTCCCAGCCGGGCGGTCCGCTCTACAACATCGAGCACTCCAATGGCGGGTTGATCACCTTCCCCGGCGGCGTTCCGCTCAAGACCGCGGATGGCACGATCATCGGCGCGATCGGCGTCTCCGGCTCGACGGTCGAAAACGATCACATCGTCGCCGAAGCCGGCGCCGCAGCGCTGGCTGCCCCGGCGGGCGCACAGTGAGATGAAAAGCGCAAAGATCGCAAATGCCGAAAAGGAAGACCTGGAACCACAGATGAACGCAGATTTCTGATCTGCGTTCATCTGCGTTTCTCTGCGGTTCTATCTCGATGCACGGGCGAGGGCATCCGTGCCACGGGATAGCGCAGATCAGGCCTTTGTGATCTTTGCGCTGCATCGCCCAAGTCGAGCAGCCGGTCACATCATTGCCGGTTGCGATGCGAAGTTTGGGCGGGCGTGGCGGGCGACGCCCAGCTCATAAGCCCGTTGCCCTTCGCTCTCGGAAATCGCCTGCTTGCCCCTGGCTGGCCGACTTCGCGTAGGCTTGCATTGCATAGGCTGGACGAAGAACCCAATTGGCATCACAAAAACATGCAAAATCTGATGGGCGAGGACGTTAGAAAGATGTGTGCCGGCCTTGGCAGGCGCACACGCCATCCGGCATTCTGACAGCCAAGTCACCGCGACGATTCGCTTTACCCTATGCCCATCGGCGCTGTCGATGCTTTGATTTTGCCGCCCTCCGACGCTATTACTTCTGAATGCTTCACGACGAGGTCATCCCCATCCTGGATTTTGGGTCGCAGTATGCCCAGCTCATCGCCCGGCGGGTCCGCGAAGCCGGCGTTTACTCCGAGCTGGTCCGCCCTGATATCTCCCTGGACGAACTGCGGAAAATGAACCCCAAGGGGTTGATCCTCTCAGGCGGCCCCTCCAGCGTCTACGAACCCAATGCCCCCAGGTGCGACCCCAAGCTCTTCGAGCTGGGCGTGCCAGTGCTGGGCATCTGCTATGGCATGCAGATCGGTGCCCAGCTCCTGGGCGGACAGGTCAAACCCGCTGCGGCTCGCGAATATGGTCGAGCCAAGCTCCAGATCGTGGCTGAGGATCCCCTGACCAAGGGCCTGCCGCGCGAAACGACCGTCTGGATGAGCCATGGCGACCAGGTCCACGAGTTGCCGGGCGACTTCGTCGCCATCGCCGCGACGCCGACCTGCCCCTATGCCGCCGCCCGGCATCGCTCGATCCCGTTCTACGGCGTGCAGTTCCACCCGGAGGTCACGCACACGCCGCGCGGCGAGACGCTGTTCCACAACTTCCTGTACGAAATCTGCGGCTGCTCGGGAAGCTGGACGATGGGCAACTTCGTCGAGCATGCCTGTCGCAAGGTGCGCGAGCAGGTGGGCGACGGCAAGGTGATCTGCGGCCTCAGCGGCGGGGTCGACTCGTCCGTCGTCGCGGCGCTGCTGCACAAGGCCATCGGCGACCAGCTTGTGTGCATCTTCGTCGACAACGGCCTGCTGCGGAAAAACGAGCGGGCGCTGGTTGAGCAAACGTTCCGCCATCACTTCAAGATCGATCTGCGCGTCAGCGACGCGTCCGAGCAGTTCCTGCGTGAATTGAAGGGCGTCACGGACCCGCAGCAGAAGCGAAAAATCATCGGCCGCGAGTTCATCGAGGCCTTCAAGCGCGAAGCCGCCAGCATCGACAACGCAGCCTACCTGGCGCAGGGGACGCTCTATCCCGACGTGATCGAATCCGGCCACGGCTACGCCGGTACGGCAGCCAACATCAAGCTGCATCACAACGTCGGCGGCCTGCCGGAGGAGCTTGGGTTTGAGCTGGTCGAGCCGCTGCGCGATCTATTCAAGGATGAGGTCCGCAAGGTGGGCGAGATGCTCGGCTTGCCGGAGGAGATCGTCTGGCGGCATCCGTTCCCCGGCCCGGGGCTGGCGGTGCGGATCATCGGCGAGATCACGCCCGAGCGGCTTCGCATCCTCCGCGATGCCGATGAGATCGTGCTGGAAGAGCTGGTCGCTAACAACCTCTACCGCAAGACGGCTCAGGTCTTCGCAGTGCTGCTGCCGATCGGCACGGTCGGCGTGATGGGCGACGCCCGCAGCTACGACAGCGTCATCGCCATCCGAGCCGTCGAATCGCAGGACTTCATGACGGCTGACTGGGCCAGGATCCCCTTCGACATCCTGGCGACGATGAGCAACCGCATCATCAACGAAGTCCGCGGCGTGAATCGCGTCGTCTATGACATCTCATCGAAACCGCCCGCGACGATTGAGTGGGAATGATTCCACGTCCGGCAGCCGCCGGCAGGATCAGGCACCAGACACA
>CALEKX010000008.1 GCA_937904525.1 uncultured Phycisphaerales bacterium | reverse complement strand
GCACCCATGATGTCAACAGCCTGCCGCCCCTCGCGGCAGGGTTTCTCTCTCAATCAAGTGGCCACGCCCTGAGCGAGCCACAGTTCACGATAGCAGCAAGTTCCCCAAATGCATGGTGTTGCGCTTCACCTCATATGGCGAAGCGTCATCCATTCTGCACGTTCCAGGTTGGGACAATCCCCTCAGGACCCCAAACATGGCAACAGCGGCCGGTGGTGTCCGGCTCCGCTACCGCTGCTTATCAACATAACACCGATCCAACATCGGCAGCCCTCAAAATCGGGCATGAGCGGACAATCCCCGATATCCTACGTTAATCCAGGAGATTTATTCCGTCTATAGGGAAATACACGAAAGAAAATAGAGAACTTCGCATCCGGGTGGTAGCGTGCCTGGCGATGTTCGCGATCACAAGATTCCACAAGGAGTAACGCGTGTTTGAGATGCTTGCCGCCACCGCCGCTGGTGCTGGGATCGAAACGCTCTGGTCCGTCGAGGCGATCGTTGCGCTGCTGACGCTCACCGCCCTGGAGATCGTCCTCGGCATCGACAATGTCGTCTTCATCGCCATCCTGGCCGACAAACTGCCTGCGGAGAAAAGCCGCAAGGCCCGCACACTCGGCCTGACACTGGCGATGGGTATCCGCATCCTCCTGCTGCTGAGCATCGCCTGGATCATGGGGCTGACCCAGCCGCTGTTCAACATCCCGGCATTCTGGACCAGGGACACCGGCGACGCCTTCGGCATCTCCGGGCGCGACCTGATCCTGATCGTCGGCGGCCTGTTTTTGATCGGTAAGAGCACCTACGAAATCCACGACAAGCTCGAGGGCGACCCCGAGCACCCCACCGCGAAGATCGCGGCTGCCAGCTTCACAGCCGTGATCGTCCAGATCCTGCTGCTCGACATCGTCTTCTCGCTGGATTCCGTCATCACCGCCGTCGGGATGGTCAAGACCGATCCCGATGCCCGCTGGGTCGGGCTGACGATCATGATCTCAGCCGTCGTGATCGCGGTGATCGTGATGCTCCTGGCCGCCGGGGCGGTGTCGGGCTTCGTCAAGCGCCACCCGACGATGAAGATGCTCGCCCTGTCATTCCTGCTGCTGATCGGCGTGATGCTCGTGGTCGAAGGCTTCCACGGCCACATCCCCAAAGGCTACATCTACTTCGCGATGGCGTTCAGCCTCGGCGTCGAACTGATGAACATGCGCCTGCGCAAAGTCAGCAAACCTGTGCACCTGCACCAGAGCTACGTGCCGTCGAAGGACATTGATGCGTATGGGGATGTGGTGAAACCTTCGTGATGAATGATGCATGATTGGTGCATGATGCATGGTGCATGAGCGTGCCACGCAACATTATCAACGCCTGGCTCGATCTGATCGCGGCGGGGTTTCCTCTGTATCCAGCTCCACAGCCCCCCGGCGCTGCAGGTATCTCGCGACCAGCCAGCATAGCAGGGCCCAGACCGTCCCCGCACACCAGCCGGCCAACACGTCCGTGGGGTAGTGCACACCCACGTAAATCCGGCTGATGCCGGTCAATGCCGTCATCAGCATCGCGACGACCAGCACATACACCTTCAGCGCCGGCCGCGGCACCATCTGCCACAGCAGTGCGCCAAGCGTCAGGTACACCGCAGCCGACATCATCGCATGCCCGCTCGGGAAACTGCTGCTGCTGACGTACGACGCATGCTCAAACACCGCCGGCCGCTCGCGATCAAACAGCAGCTTCAGCCCGAAGCTCAGCAGCATCCCGCCCGCACTGGCGACCAGCACCAGCACCATCGCATGGATCTGCCGCACCATCAGCAGATACCCGGCGCACGCCAGCGTCGTCAGGAGAAGGATGAGAAATCCCCCCAGCGCCGTCGCGTCGCGCCCCATCTCCTGCACCCAGTGCGGCCCGCGATGCGCGCCCACCCACTGGAGCACCTGGTTGTCCAGATCCTGCGTGTCCCCATCGAAGACCTGATCCGTCAGCTCGATGAACGCCAGCACCCCCAGGCAGATCAAACCCACCACCGCCAGCACGACCCAGCCGTGCCCGGTGACCCATTTCATCGCCCGCTGCCACGTCTCTCGCATGCTGCGCACCCTAATTTCCGATCGGCTTGCGCGCCAACGCCCTGCGACAATGTGCGCTTACTGCTTGCTGATGCGATAGATGCGCTGCGTATGGTCGCAACTGAACAGTACCGTGCCGTCGAGCGCTTCGACGCAATCGACCGGCCGCGCCAGCACATTACTGCCGTCCAGGCATTCGACGATCGTCAGCGCGCCATACGGCTGGCCGGTCCAATCATCGAACAGCACGCGCACGATTGAATAGCCGATCCGCTGTGAGCGGTTCCATGATCCATGGAACGCTGCGAACAGATCCCCCTGGTGATCGGGGAAGTAGTCGCGGCTGAGAAAGGTAAACCCATTGCCAGCCGAGTGCGCCGGGAACGACCACGCCGGTGGGATCGTCTTCTCGGCCAGGTCGATCAGATCCCGCCGGTTGGCAAACTCCGGCCGCGGCACGCGATTGCCGACGAGATACGGATGACCGTAGAAGCCGCCTTCGATGTAGTGGTTCAACTCCTCCGGCGGGTTGTAGTCCGTGATCGGCTGGCGGCGCCGATCATCGCCGTACTCGCGCCCGAACCAGTCGCTGCCGTGATCCAGCCCCCAGATTTCGGTCGTGCCGGGGCGGAACTGCAGCTTCTCGGTGTTGCGGATGCCCGTCGACCACACGCTGCGGTTCGTGCCATCCTTGTTGAAGCGATAGATCGTCTTCCGTTCGCTGGGCAGCTCGTCGAGCATGTTGCTCGGATCCGAGACACTGATCCAGATAAACTCCTCGCCCACAAGGATCGCGCGATAGGGATGCCCGCCGCCTGCCGGAACCGATCCCGGCGGCAGCACGACCTCGATCTCGTCGGCTCGGCCGTCGCCATCAGTATCGCGCGCGCGATGGGCTGAGCCGTCCTGTGCTTTGGTGAACCACAGCCACCCATCGGCGAAATCCATCCCATGCGCCGAAGGATGCCCCTCCACGAACACGGCTTGCTTCTCATAGACGCCGTCGCCGTCGGCATCCTTCAGCGACACGATCCGCCCGCGCCGCGGCTGAGAGACGTACAGCGTGCCGTCGTCGCCCATTTCGAGGAATCTCGCCTCGTCAAGCCGCGGCGTCGCCGTGGTGACCCGGTAACCCGGACGAACCTTGAAGTTGGGAACTTCCTGTGCAGCGGCGTATGCCCCAGCCGCGAAAATGACGATGAGCAGGGTGGATGTGATTCGCATGTCGCCATTGTAGGCCAGGACGGCTGGGGCTGGCAGCGTTGTCGCCCGGTAGCACGGCCGGTAGACTGACCCAAGCGCCCGCAGCGCGGGCGCGGCTCCAATGACACGTTTGACCTCACAGATCCTGCTGTTGTGGCGACACCGGCTGGTGCGGCGCAACATCCGTATCCTTGGGCAGTTCCTGCTGATCCTAGCGGTGATGGTGGTGGTCTACAGCCTGCTGTTCCACTACATCATGCTGGCCGAGGGGCGGGAGCACTCATTCCTCACCGGCTTCTACTGGACGCTGACGGTGATGTCGACGCTGGGCTTCGGCGACATCACGTTCAACAGCGATCTGGGGCGGATGTTCTCGCTGGTGGTGCTGCTGTCGGGCATTGCGCTGCTGCTGGTGCTGCTGCCGTTTACGTTCATCCAGTTCTTCTATGCCCCCTGGATGGAAGCGCAAGCCAAGGCTCGCGCGCCGCGCGAGCTGCCAGCCAGCACACAGGGCCACGTGATCCTGATCCATTACGGCCCGATGGCGGCTGCGCTGATCTCCCGCCTGCGGCAGTACCAGTACGATTACGTGCTGATCGTGCCCAACCTGGACGAAGCCCTGCAGCTCCACGACATGGGCCTGCAGGTGATGCTGGGGGACCTGGACAACCCCGAGACCTATCGCCTGGCCCGCGCGCCGCAAGCCGCGATGGTCGTGACGATGGCGCCCGACGTCGTCAGCACCAACGTCGCCTTCACCGTACGCGAGGTTGCACCCGAAGTGCCGATCATCGCGACAGTGCTCGATTCCACATCCAAGACCGTCCTCGAGCTGGCCGGCTGTAACCATGTGCTGCAGATCGGCGAGCTGATGGGCGAGACGCTGGCGCGCCGCACGATCGGCGGCGATGCCGTCACGCACGTGATCGGCGAGGTCAAGGACCTGTGCATCGCCGAAGCCAACGCCACGCGCACACCGCTGGTCGGCAAGACGCTGCGCGAAAACCAGCTTGCCAACCTGGGCGTCAGCGTCGTGGGCGTGTGGGAGCGCGGGCGCTTCGAGATCGCCGGGCCGGATACGGTGATCGGCCCGAGCACGGTGCTTGTGCTCGCCGGCTCGCGCCAGCAGTTGCAGGCGTACGACGAAGAGTTCGTCATCTACAACGTCTCGGACGCGCCGGTGATCCTGATCGGTGCAGGACGCGTCGGCCGCGCGACGGCTCGGGCGCTGGAGGCGCGGGGGATCGACTATCGCGTCATCGACCGCCAGCCGCGGCCGCAGATCCCCCCGGAAAAGTTCATCCTCGGCAACGCCGCCGACGAGGAAGTGCTCAAACAGGCCGGCATCGAAGAAGCGCCGGCTGTGCTGATCACCACACATGACGACGACGTCAACATCTACCTGACGCTGCTGTTGCGGCACATGCGGCCGCAGATGCAGATCATCTGCCGATCGACGCTCGAGCGTAACGTCAGCACGATGCACCGCGCGGGCGCCGACTTCGTGCTGTCCTCCTCCATGATGGCAGCCAACATGATCATGAACCTGCTCAAGCGGGCGAACGTGCTGATGGTGGCTGAGGGGCTGAACATCGTCAGCATGCCCGTGCCGCCGTCGCTGGCGGGCAAGAAGCTGGCGCAGACGTCGATCCGCGAAGAAACCGGCTGCCGCGTCATCGCGGTGGTCGAACATGGCAAGATGCGCGTCAATCCCGATCCGCACCTGCCGCTGCCCGCCGACGCCCAGATCCTCATCATCGGCACGGTGGAGGCGGAGGAGAAATTCCTCGAGAAGTATGCGAAGGGGGCGAAGGGCGCGGTGGGGTAGTTGGCTGATCTCAGTTGTTGGGGGGAGTAGTGATTAGTGCGTAACGGCCCGCGGACAGTGGCGCGGGCGTCCCCGCACGTGCGTGACCAGATGAGTGGTGATGGGTGATTGATGCGTGAAGCATGGCTGTCACGCATCAATCACCACTCATCACTTCTCAGCGCCTCCGCGCCTCTGCGGTGAAATCCCCTCACACCTCCAGCATCAACCGTGCCGGATCTTCCAGGAGCTGCTTGATGCGGACCAGGAAGCTGACGCTTTCGCGCCCGTCGACCAGGCGATGGTCGTAGCTGAGCGCGATGTACATCATCGGGCGAATCTCGATGCGATCTTCGACCACAACCGGCCGCTTCTGGATCGCGTGCATGCCGAGGATGCCGCTCTGCGGCGGGTTGAGGATCGGCGTCGACAGCAGCGAGCCGAACACGCCGCCGTTGGTGATCGTGAACGTGCCGCCGCTGAGCTCCTCGATCGACAGCCGCCCCTCGCGCGTGTTGGCTGCCAGACGCTTGATCTCGGCTTCGATGCGAGCAAACGACATGTTCTCGACATGCCGCAGCACCGGCACCGCCAGGCCGCGCTCCGTGCTGACGGCGATACCCAGGTGCACGTAGTTGTGATAGACGATGTCCTCGCCTTCGATGAAGGCGTTGAGCCGCGGGAACTCGCGCAGGCCCATCACCACCGCCTTGGCAAAGAAACTCATGAAGCCAAGGCCGATGTTGTGGGTCTTCTCGAACTGCTCCTTGTACTTCTTGCGCAGCTCCATGATGGCCGTCATGTCCACCTCGTTGAAGGTGGTGAGAATGGCGGCGGTGTGCTGGGCATGCACCAGACGCTCGGCGATGCGCTTGCGGATCTTGCTCATCGGCACCTTGCGGACGCCGGAGGCGTCGAAGTCGATGGCAACCGGCTTGGGCGGCGCCGAGGCGGTGGCGGCGGGAGCCGCCGGGCGGGCAGCCGTGATCGGCGGGGCAGCGGCTTCAGTCTCCTGAGCGGCGGTCGACGGCGTCGCCGGTTCATCGGCGACCTGGGAAGCCGGCGTCAAACCGGTCTGGCGGGGGCCGCCGGTCTGCTCGCGCAGGCGGATGTACTTGAGGACATCCTGCTTGGTGATGCGCCCCGACGGCCCGCTGGGCGGGATGTCGGCTGGATTGAGCTTGTTTTCTTCCAGCAGCCGGCGGACCGCCGGGCTGAAGTTGCCGGTCAGGGGCACGGCGGGCTCTTTGTCGGCGACGGGCGCCGGCGAACCGGCGGACTCGACCTTGACCGGCCGCTCAGCCGGGGCCTTCGGCTCGGGCTCGCTGCCGCCTTCGTCGATGCGGGCGATGACCTCGCCGACGCTGACGGTGGCGCCTTCCTCCTTCACATGACGGACGATGCCGCTTGCGGGCGATGGGATATCGACGTTGGTCTTGTCGGTTTCCAGCTCGCAGATCGTCTCATCAGCGGCAACCTGCTCGCCGTCCTGCTTGTGCCAGCGGACGAGGATGGCTTGTGTGATCGATTCGCCGAGTGCGGGGACTTCAACCTGAGTTGCCATAGTGCTCCACCTGATCGGTCTGGATTTCGTCAGCGGCGGGATCATATCGCGCCGGCTGGGATGTTGCGCCCGCAATTCTGCATGTCGCCGATGCGGAGGCAAGGGGTGGGGGATTGGAACGATTCGCCATCGACCGGATCGGCGGCAGCCGCCAAGGCGCCAAAATCACGAGGGCGACGCGAAGCGGGTCCGAATACTCGTCCCGGTCCCCAACGTCCAGCGGTAGCCCCGTTCGGGGGCACAGGGCAATGTGCCCCTTGAAGATCGTCTGACCCACGCGTGCCGACGCCGTTGCGCCTGCCCGCGGCGGGGTGCAGCGCCATACTCCCGACAAGAACCGCAAGCCGTTACCGTTTCTGCTCCTGTTCCTTCTTCTCAGCCTTGGCCTGGGCTTCCATGCGTTCCTCCAGGCGCTGGGCGGCTTCTTTCTGGTCGGGGGCGACAGCCGGGGTGAGGCAGGATCGCGGCAACGCCTGCAGCAGATCCTGCGTGCCGGCGAGGGTCTTGTCCTTGGGCAGGCTGGCGCTGATGTCCTGGGCCCGGCGCTTGAGGGCCTCGAACTCGCGCGGCGTCGCGACCGGCGGCTGCGCCAGGCGCTCGCGCACGCTGGGCGAGATGCTGGCGGCCCGTTGGCGCGCGACCTCGACACGGCTGGCAAGGCTGGGGTGATCGCTGAGGAATTCCTCGAACTTGCCGTTCGTGTCGTACCCCTGGTCGATCATCTGCTGGAAGAAATCGCCGAAGCGGTCGGGATCCCAGCCGGCGCGGACATAGAACTCAAAGCCGAGCTCGTCGGCTTCGGCTTCGTCCTTGCGCGTAAAGCCCATATTCAGAAGCTGCCCGGCGACCATGGCTGCCCCGGCCGAATAGCCGGCATACTCCATGCCGCGGTCTTTGCCGCCCGCGGCGTATCCGGCAACCCCAGCCAGCAGCGCGCCGCCAAGGACCGTGTACTGCCGCTTCATCCCCTGATGCACATGGCGGCCGTACACATGCGCAAACTCGTGCGCCATCACAGCCGCCAGCTCGTCTTCCGACTTGGCCATCTGGAACAGGCCCGTGTAGACGTACATGTGATTGCCGCCCGTGGTAAAGGCGTTGATCGTGTCGGAATTGACCAGGTGAAACTGCATGGCTTCGGAGAACATCCAGTCGGAGTCCGCCGGGCCCTCGCCTGCGTCGTGCATCTGGCGCGCAGCCGCGATGATGCGATCGCCGACACGCTGGATATAGCTGCGGAGGACGGGATCTTCGATGACCGTCGGCTGCAAGCTGCTGTGGAACTCATTGGCTTGCGAGATGACGGCGCTGTCAGAGACGCAGCCGGTGTTCAGCGAGCCGCCGGCGACAATCGCCACCAGCAGGACCATGCGGCTGACCCACGGCGCGATGCACTTGATCATCGTTGGACCTCCATCCAGAAGCAGCAGGGGGCTATTCTATCGTGGTATCGAACAATCGCCCACGCGGGTTTGATCGGGATTCTGATCACCCGCCGAAAACCACGGCTGACCGTGTCGCACCGATCCGATAGCATCGCTCTGGCAGCTCACAGCCATGAGCGAAAGCACGATCCAGGTCGGGCGGCGCAAGCTGAAGGTGTCTAACCTCCAGAAAGTCCTGTATCCCAGGGCCGGATTCACCAAGGGGCAGGTGATCGGCTACTACCTGGACATCGCCGATGCGATCCTGCCGCATCTCAAGGGGCGTCCGCTGACGCTCAAACGCTATCCGGACGGCGTCACGAAGCACTTCTTCTACGAGAAGAACTGCCCAAGCTATCGCCCTGAATGGGTAGACACACTAAACCGCCCCAGCGACAGGCGCTCGGGGGGTGTGGATTACTGCGTGGTCGACAATCGAGCGGCTTTGGTGTGGGTGGCGAACCTGGCGGCGCTGGAGCTGCATGTGCTGCTGTCGAAGGGATCGCGCAAGGACCGCCCGACGCATATGGTCTTTGACCTGGATCCCGGCGAGGGGCGGACCTTGCTGCACTGCATTGACGTCGCCTTCACACTTCGCGGGATGCTGGAGCACTTTGGCTTGCAAAGTGTCGCCAAGACCTCCGGCGGCAAGGGGCTGCACCTGTACGTGCCGCTCAACACGGCTGTGACATTCGAGCAGACCAAGGCATTCGCCAAGGCGCTGGCTTCGCTGGCAGCGAAGGAGAATCCGAAGACGATCACGACCGTGATGCGCAAGGACCTTCGCAAGGGAAAGGTCTTTGTCGATTGGAGCCAGAACGATGAGCACAAGACGACCGTCTGCGTCTACTCCCTGCGTGCCCGCGAGACGCCGACCGTCTCGATGCCCGTCACATGGGATGAATTGGAGGCAGCCCGCAAATCGAAGAAAGGTTCGCAGCTCGTCTTCGCCCCCGACGAGGCCCTCCAGCGCGTGGCCCAACACGGCGATCTCTTCACCCCCGTGCTGAAGCTCAAACAAAAACTGCCGGAACTCTCGGAAGATTAGATACCTGCTGTCAAAGCAGTCCTACACCGACGGCCTCCGCTGCCCGCCTCAGTGCGTCATCGTTGGTTGCCAGAGGGATGGCCAAGCGCAGCGCCAATTCCAGATATGCAGCGTCGTAGATCGTCAACTGGTGTGCATCTGCCAATGCCAGCGTCTCCTGGAACGCACGGTCGGACGTTTCACTGCCTACCTGCACCGGCAGGCGCGCAAGCGCCAGCAGGAGTTGCGTTCGCGTGGCGATGGACAGACGCTCCCGGCGCGCCGCCACGAGCAGGGCGTTTGCGATTTCGAGCCGCCAGGTTTGGGGAACCACGGCTGGGCTGATCTGCAGCCGATCCGCCAGCGCCTCGGTGCGATCGCTCTTCTCGTCCTCAAAACACCACGCCAGCGCGACAGATGCATCAACCACCCACTGCATCAGCGCCGCCCTTCGTTGATCAGGTCCCGAATTGTCAGATCATCGCCAAGTCGGACGCCCTTGCGAGCTTCGCGCAGGCGGGCAACGGCCTGGGCAACGTCGGGCCGACGCTGCGTGCTCGCCGGCGGCGTGAGATGCGCAATTTCCTTCCCGTGGCGCGTGATGACGATCGTCTCGCCGGCTTCGACGCACGCCAGCAGGCGCGACAGATGGGTCTTGGCTTCGAAGGCTCCAACTTTCCGTATGGCGATTCCAACTAGTCTAAACTAGTTTATATCTGGCTCCAGAAAAGGGCAACAGTAAGCCTGCTGCCCTTGTCGTTTCCTGCTACATCCCTGCCGGGGGGACGTCGATGTGGCCGCTTTCAGCCAGAAGTTTCTCGCGACGCGCGAGTTTCCAGTCGGCTTCGGTCATCATCTTGGCCAGTTCCTTGAACGTGACCTTCGGCTCCCAGCCGAGCTTCTTGCGGGCCTTGGTGGCGTCGCCCAGCAGCAGATCCACCTCCGCCGGGCGGAAGTACCGCGGATCGACCTTCACATATTCCTTCCAGTCCAGATCCAGCAGGCCGAAGACCTCGTCCAGGAACTCGCGCACGCTGTGCGTCTCGCCGGTCGCGATGACGTAATCATCCGGCTCGTCCTGCTGCAGCATCAGCCACATGGCTTCGACGTAGTCGCCGGCGAAGCCCCAGTCACGCTTGGCATCGAGGTTGCCCAGGTACAGGTGCTTCTGCAGGCCCTCCTTGATGCGCGTGGCAGCCCGCGTGATCTTGCGGGTGACGAACGTCTCGCCGCGCCGCGGGGATTCGTGGTTAAACAGAATCCCGTTGCACGCGAACATGTTGTAGCTTTCGCGGTAGTTGACGGTCTGCCAGTAGCTGTAGACCTTCGCGCACGCGTAGGGCGAGCGCGGATAGAAGGGGGTCTTCTCGCTTTGCGGCGTCTCGACGACCTTGCCGTACATTTCCGAGCTGCTGGCCTGGTAGAACTTGATCGGCAGGCCGGTGTCGCGGATGGCTTCCAGCAGCGAGATCGTCCCCAGGGCGTCGGTCTGCACGGTGTAGATCGGCTGATCGAAGCTGACGCGCACGTGCGACTGCGCGCCCAGGTTATAGACCTCGTCCGGCTTCACGCGCGTGAGGATCTCACGCAAGCCCATGCCGTCGACCAGGTCGCCGTAATGCAGGAACAGCCGCGCCTCCGGATCGTGCGGATCGCGGTACAGGTGATCGATGCGATCAGTGTTGAACGTCGAGCTGCGGCGGGTGATCCCGTGCACCTCGTAACCCTTGTTCAGCAGGAACTCGGCCAGGTAAGACCCGTCCTGCCCGGTGATTCCGGTGATCAGCGCTTTCTTGCGAGCACCTTGTCCCATTTAGAGCACCTTCTGCAAACGTACATCCCCTTAACCACCCGTACCGATCGATTATCGACCACCGACGTCCGAAAGTTAACCCGCGTGGCAGCCGGTCGCAATGCCGGCTGGGCGGCGCCAGCGCAGGCGTTGGTCGTAGAAACCCGCTCGATCGCCCGCGCGCAAGCGGACACAGGCTATGGATTTGCCGCAGGGCAAACGTTTCCCCTCCAGCCGTCATGCGCGTCTTGGCGAGCCTATCATCCCCCCGGATGACGGGCGTGCTATACTTCCGTGTCTGAAACGGTCATTTGAAAATCCGACACCGCTAGACGGGGATCCAACATGAAAGCCATTCGCGTCCACCAGTTCGGCGAACCCGATGTCATGAAGCTCGAAGAGGTGCCTGACCCGACCCCAGCCGCTGGGCAGGTCGTCGTCGAGCTGCATGCCGTCGGTATCAACCCGGTCGAAACCTACATCCGCAAGGGCATCTATGGCCCGCGCCAGTTCCCCTTTACCCCCGGGACCGATGGCGCCGGTACGGTGACAGCCGTGGGCGAAGGCGTCACCGGCTTGAAGGTTGGCCAGCGCGTCTATGTCGCCGGTTCGATCACCGGGACTTATGCCCAGAAGGCCCTGTGCCTGGCCGATCAGGTCCATCCGCTGCCCGACAACGTCTCGTTCCAGCAGGGGGCTGCCATCGGCATCCCGTATGCCACCGCCTATCGGGCCCTGTTCCATCGCGCCCAAGCCAAGCCGGGTGAGGTCGTCCTTGTCCATGGCGCCAGCGGCGGCGTGGGCATCGCGGCTGTCCAACTGGCCCGCCATGCGGGCATGACGGTTATCGGCACAGCCGGCAGCCAGCGCGGCAAGGACCTGGTCCGCCAGCAGGGGGCGGACCACGTGCTCGATCACACGCAAGCCGGCTACCTCGAGCAGATCCAGCAGATCACCAACGGCCGCGGCGTCGACGTCGTGCTCGAAATGCTCGCCAACGTCAATCTCGAGCATGACCTGACGGTCCTGGCCAAGCGCGGGCGCATCGTCGTCATCGGCAGCCGCGGCACGATCCAGATCACACCGCGCGAGATCATGGGCCGCGAGGCGGACATCCGTGGGATGGTACTGTTCAACGCCACGCCCGACGAACTGGCAAGCATCCATGCCGCCCTCGTCGCGGGGCTGCGCAATGGCACGCTCAATCCCGTGCTGCAGACGGAGCTGCCGCTCGCCGACGCACCGCGGGCGCACGAGCTGGTCATGGAAAACAACTCGCATGGCAAGATCGTGCTGATCCCCGATCGCGCCTGACGCCGCCGAAAAAATCGGACGACGATCCACCGCAGGTCTCGGCGGCTGCGCATCTTGCGCGCCGTCGTCTTTGGCGCGCGCCCGGGCCGTGTTACAGTACGCGCGTGACAGGTACCGACGCTGGATCATCGATGACTGCATCCCCCATCAGCCAACCAGGCGCATTCCCCGGCCAGAACATTTTTACCGACTCGATCGCGCGTTTTTTCCAGGCGGTGGGATCGGTAAAGGGGCGGCGCGTCCTGCTGTTGGGGGACAACATCATGATTTTCGCGCGCCAGCTTTTGGCGCGCGGGGCCAGCCTGGAGGTCATGACCGCGCTGGAACAGGCCCATCAGCGGATCCGTCGGTACTTTCCAGACCTGACGGTCCTCATGCGCGACGCGAACATGGCGGCAACCATCTCCTCGCGGCCGCGGTATGACCTGATCGTCTTCTGGGACGGCTTCGGGCCGCACCTGGAAGGGTGGGTGAATCTGGCCCATACCGTGTCGGACCAGGTCTGGGCTGACACGATGGACCGCGGCTGGCAACGCCTCACGCCACCGCCCGACCCCAAACCGACGCGCATCCCGCTGCTGTCCACGCCCCAGCGGTATGAGTTCTTCCCCGACACAGCCCTGCGCCGCGCGCGCAACCGATCCCCCGGCGAGGTGACCGATCCGCTGCTGGTGCATGTGCACCTGCCGAAAAATGGCGGATCGTCGTTCAATGACCTGCTGTTCGAAAACTTTGGGCATCGGTTCGTGCCGGTGTACGCATCCGACCCATTTGAGCTGCAGAAGGCGGACTTTTTCGAGAAGACCGTGCCGCAGATGCCCCATGCGCTGGTGACGGCTTCGCACAATTTCGTGGAATTTCCCGCGAAAGTTCAGCGGCGGCCGATGCTCTATGTGACCTTCCTGCGGCACTCGATCGAACGGCATCTGTCGTTCTATCGCTACGCGCGAAAGCACTATCAGACGCTCAGCCCCGAGCAGATTCGCGCATTGCCCGCCAACTTCATGGAGATGACGCCGCAGGACTACCTGCGCTTCGAAGCCGGCGTGGTGGAGGCTGGCTATCCAATGGGGCAGATCCGCTCGTTCGACGCCGAGGGACGGCTCGAACCGGCTCGGCAGGTGCTGGAAGGATTTTTCATGGTCGGTGTGGTCGAGCAACTCGACCGTGGCGTCGCGCTGCTGCGGAAGAAGCTCTCAGCCGTCGGCTTGCACATCGTGGACATGCCCGCCGGTCATGCCAACACGACCGAGGAGCTGTACCAGCAGACCGGCAGCGTCCTGGAAGACCCCGAAACCCTCGAAGCCGCGTCCTACCTGAAAGAGGACCTGGCGCTGTACCACTGGGCTCGCCAGCGGTTCGAGCGGGAATGCATCATGTATGGGGTGTGAGGGGCGGTGGAGAGCGACGAAGGGGTGGCAGGGGGCACATGGCAATGTGCCCTGTGTCTGGGGGGCAGCGATAGTGCAATCAAACGCCGCAGGACGTGGGCGCCTGGGCCACTGCACCCTCACCGCGAGATTCCCAGCAAGTGATCCTGATCGAAATGAAGGAGAACTCTTTCGAGCGGTTGATGGATGCGCTCATGCGTAGGGCGGATCCCGCCTGCGTTCCTGATTGGTCACTCCAGGAGGTACTCGCTGGTGTTGATGGAGGTGACCTTCGCTGTATCGGGGGATTTGCCGGAGGTGACGACCTCGACCAGCGACTCCATCACATGCGGGGTGAAGGGGGTCGGCTCGGTTCTTGAGATCGAGCGGACGATGTGAACCCCGCCAATGCCCAGGCCGCGGGTTTCCCTGTACTGCGCGGCTGCGGCGGTGCGGCGGGCGCGGAGGATGAGTTCGTGCGTCGTGGCGTCGATGGCGTAGTAGGTCGTCTCGCAGGTGGCTGTGAGCATGTCGACGTTCATCGCGAAGCGGTCGCTACGTGAGCGATTGGTGCCGATGATGTCGATCAGGACGTAAAGAATGACCTCCGGCTCGCCGCGGCCGATGATCACGCCGGCATGGCGAGCCTGCATTTCCAAGGCGGCTCGCAGATATGACAGGTCGCTGTGCGTCGAGACGTTGTGGGTGCTGAACAGGGGGTTGAAGTGCCAGTTGAGGTTGCCGCCGATACCGGACGTCTGCGTGCGCGTGTCGTCGATGCCGACGGACCCTTCGGACGGCGCAACGCGGATGATGTTGCCGGCATAGTCGTTGATCGAGGCATTCAAGCCGATGCTCTGCAGCCCCGGCGCCGTGAAGCTGCCGCCGCCCTCATGGGCGATGCTCTCGATGACGATCTGAACCCGCTTGCCTTCGAGTCCGGTAAAGTCGATCTGCGAGACCGCCTGGCGGACCGCGCCGGCTACGACGCGCTGCTCCTCGTCAAACCGCTTGCCGCCGCCGTGTGTCGGGATGCCACGAAAGACGCCGCATCCGCCGGCTGCGCAAAGAACAACGAGCAAGACGACGCAACGAGATAACCTGGGACTATGCACGATCGCTCCACCGATGCACCACTCGCGCCGGTTCTATCGGCATTGAAGGGGAGTTTCGCGCAATTTAGGGGGGAGGCCGCAGGCGGACATGCTGTTCTTCGACAATTGCCAGCCTGCCGGGCAGCAGGTCTAACAGATCCGGCCGATCCAGCAGCACCCGCAGGACTTCCACGATCGTGGCTCCGGTCGCCAGCGCCGGCAGGCCCAGGACAACGATGCCGGGGTACTCGGTTGGCGGATAGACACGGATATCGGAGAAACCCCAATCGGCTGTGATGAGGCAAAGTCGGTGGGCCTTCGCATACGCCGCGACAGCCGAATCGGGCGCTGCTCGCAGTCCGATGTCCCGTATGTCTATTGCGACATGTCCGTAGGCGGCGAGCAGGGGGCGATGGTGCGCGGGAGATCCGCATCGATCAGAAATCGCATCTATGATTTCTTCCCGCTGGGGCCAACCGGGACGAACGCCTGCTCGGCGACCAGGTCACCGGCGAAGGCGATGGCTGCGCGAATGTCGTCGACCGTGACATCGTACTGCCGGGTGATCTCGTCAAACGCGACACCCGCGGCCACTTCGGACAGGATGCGAGCGACGGGGACGCGCGTTCCCCGGATCACGGGCTGGCCGTGACGGATGGCGGCGTCGATCTCGATCCGGTCATGGTTGATCGCTGATGGATTATACCCGCGCGCAACAGAAAAGCCCGGATCGGGAGATCCGGGCTTTGGTGTTGTCTGATCTTTGACAAGTGAATAGTCGGAAGCCATCTGCCGGCATTACTGCGGGCATTTATGGGATTCAGCACCCCAAACGAGGCTGCGCTGACATTTGCTCTCCCGGATCGCTCCGGGTCGAGTTCTAAGTAATCCCTTAGAAAGGAGGTGATCCAGCCGCAGGTTCCCCTACGGCTACCTTGTTA
>CALEKX010000007.1 GCA_937904525.1 uncultured Phycisphaerales bacterium | reverse complement strand
TCTGCCGCGTGCCCCAGCTCATCGCCAGCAGATATCCCACCGGATGCAGCGGCCAGGCGGCGAAACGCAGGTTCATGAATCCCAGGACGGCGGTGGCCGCGGCGCCAAATCCGAAGTGGCCCAGGCGGCTGTGATGCTCGACCGGTCCGCCGCGCGGCGGCATGTACTGAGCCGTGCCGTCCAGCGCGATATACCGCGGCATGGACCACGAACCCCACGCCCCGATCGGCTGCTCCTGTGCCTGGTCCACCGAAGCGGCGTAGCTGTAGTGGATGTAAAGCGTGCTGGCGCCTGAAACCACGAGCGCAACCACCAGGGCCAGTACCAGGCAGCCGGTGAATGCAATCGCCGATCGCCAGTGGTGATGCGAACCGTACGCCTGCTCATCAGCCACGCGCAGCGCATGCGTCACGAACACCGGCGACGCTTCGCGCGTGTCATGCAGCAGCATGCCGAAAAAGTAGTTGGAGAAGAATATCGAACCAAGCGTCGTCCGCGCGCCGGTAAGATCATGTGCATACAGCCACGCCCGGGCCGGCACCACCGGCAGCAGCACGTACAGCAACCCCGTCTCCGCCACCACGCGCGCCAGCACGAAATACACCATCCCGATCACGGCAACCAGCACCACGGCCCCCATCACCGACGCGCCAGCCATCACCAGCCACCCCACCAGCACGATCACGCTCGCAAGCAGCCCCCACCCAGCCAGCGCGTAGGGCAGGTATCGGCCGGTCGCCTCGCCGGGGCGGGCCCGACCGATCATCTGCCGCCAGACCATCGCCAGCTGATGGCGGGCGATCCACAGCGTCACCACCGCCAGCGCCAGCACCGCGCCAAAGCGCTGGTCGTCCTCCATCGCGCCGGTGAACTCCGCGTGATGCATCCCGTATCCCATGCGCACGACCTGCATCAGCACGAAGAAGAACCACAGGCTGAAGGCGATCCGCGTCTGCACGAAGAACATCAGCCCGATCACTGTGAAATAGATCTGCTGACGCTTGAACTCCAGTTGTGCGGCGTTGAACGGCGCATCGGCGAGGATGTCCGTCAGATCAACATGCCCTGCATCCCGCTCGTGCGCCGCATCCCCCGCCACACGCCCATCATACCCGCCTGCGTAACGCCGTTGGCAATCTCGCTGTGTATGTCCGTGACCTCATCGACACGCGCGGTACCGTCGCGCGAGCGGTTGGTACTGCCGGCAGCCTCGGTACAATACAGCCCCTGAAGCCCAGGAAATTCTTGAGGTTACTGCCAGTCCTTTACCACGAATCGAGCACCAACTTGATCAAGACTGTCTATGTCGTCCATCACGCGCACACCGACATCGGCTACACGCACGGGCAGTCGCGGATCGTGCGCTGGCATGGGGCCTTTATCCGCCAGGCGATGGCGATCGCCTCGCGCCGCGAGGATTTTGCCTGGACCTGCGAGGTTCTCTATCCGGTTGAGCAATTCTGGCAGGCGGCAACCGGGGCCGAGCGGAAGACCTTTGTCTCCCTGGCAAAGTCCGGCCGGCTGGGGCTGACGGCCGGATATCTGCATTCCAGCGAGCTGGCGGACGCCCCGCTCCTGGAGACGCTGGCGCAGCGGGCGCGGGCTTTCGAAAAACACGGCCTGCCGATCGACGCAGCCATGCATGCCGACATCAACGGATGCCCGCTTAGCCACGCCCGCGCCCTGGCCAAAGCCGGGGTGCGCTTCCTGCTGACCTGCGTCCATCCGCACCACGGCTACGTCCCCTTCGGCCGCCGCCAGGAGCTGTTCCGATGGGATCTTGGCGATGGACAGGAGCTGATCGTCTGCCACAGCGACCATTACCACACCGGCAATGAGCCGGGCCTGGCCCCCGGCGCCGAATGCAATTACAGCGCGGGATTCACCGACGCGCCCCAGGCCTTCGACGACGAGATCCTGGAACGGCGCCTTCCAGCCTATCTGCAGAAGGTGCAGGCCTCCGGCTGGCCACACGATTTCGTCGTCGTGGCGGTATCGGGGCTTCCCACGGATAACTCGCCCCCGTCCGAGCTCGTTGCCGATCGCATCGCCCGCTGGAACCAGGAACACGGTCGGGCGGCGAATGGGCCCTCCGCCGTCCAGATCGAAATGACCACGCCCGCGCGCCTGGCTGAGCTGGTTGCACCACGTGCCGCCAAGCTGCCCGTCTACTCAGGCGACTGGCCCGACTGGTGGTGCGACGGCGTCGCCGGCGACCCCGAAGCCGTGGCGCTGTTCCGCCACGCCCAGCGCGAGCGGCGATGGCTTGTGGCATTGAGCGCGTATGAACTCCAGCCACCGAGGCCGGATTCGGGGCAGACATCAACTCCGACCGACACCGCCGCCCTCGACCAGTCGCTGGCCCTCTTTGCCGAGCACACCTTCGGCCACAGCGCCTCGGTCTCGGCGCCATGGAACCTGCTGGCCCAGCAGTTGCGCCTCAAGAAGCTGGGATTCGCAGCCGATGCCGCCGATCGCGCCCAGGTCCTTCTGGATGAAGCCAGCGACGCGCTGGGCGGCGGCGCCCTGGCCTTCGACCAGGCGCCGAACTTCCGCGTCATCAACCCGTTTCGCCGGCCGCTGCGCGACCTGGTGGCGCTCGAAATGGAACACGGCGAAGCCAGACGCTGGGGCCTCACCGGCACGCTGCGCGTGATTTGCCCGCAGACCGGGAAGATCCTGCCCCACCAGTCCGTCCCGTCGCTGCGGGGCATGAAGCTGCTGGTGGACCTGACGCTCAACGCCGGCCAGAGCATCGATCTTGCGATCGAGCCGGCGGAGGCTGCCCCTGCACAGATGGATCTGCGGCCGAAGCTGCCCGATGGCGTCAGGGATGTGCATGACAACAGCGACGATGTCCCGCCGGTCGCACTCCGCACCGATCACGTGGAAATCCGCTGGTCCGCCCCGCAGGGCATCACCGGATGGACAGACCTCACCAGCGGGCAAAAGTTGATCAACACCGCCGCCGGCGCGCTGCCATTTACCGTCGTGGCCAGCCGACTGCCCGCCGATCGCACCGGCAGGTCGCAGTGCAGCACATGCCGGCGAAGTTCACGGCGTCTTTTGCCGATCGCCTCAACAGCCTGTGCGCCGTGGAGGTGCGCGAAGCAGTGGACGGCGATTCGGTCATCCCCGGCCGGGTGCTGATCGCCCCGGGCGGACGACACATGCTGCTGCGCCGCTCGGGAGCGCGCTATGCTGTGGAAATCAAAGATGGACCGGAGGTCTTCCACCAGCGGCCCAGTGTCGAGGTGCTGTTCAACTCCGTCGCCCGCTATGCCGGAGCCAACGCCATCGGCGCGATCCTCACCGGCATGGGCGCGGACGGCGCCAGGGGACTGCTGGCCATGCGCAACGCCGGCGCGCGGACGATCGCCCAGGACGAAGCCAGTTGCGTTGTCTTTGGCATGCCGATGGAAGCGATCCGCTGCGGCGCAGCCGAGGAGGTGGTCAGCCTCCGCAGAATCGCCGGCACGCTGCTCCGGTTGGCTGGATCACACTGACTGCCACGATTGATATTGACCGAGAGGAGGTATCTGAGATGCGTGTGTTACTGGTCGATGACTCCAAGACCATGCGGAACATCCAGCGCAAGGCGCTGAGCTCACTGGGTGAGTGCGAATGCCACGAAGCCGGCGACGGCATCGAAGCACTGACGGTAATGGCCTCCGTACCGGACGGTTTCGATCTCATCCTCATTGACTGGAACATGCCCAACATGGACGGCATCACGCTGGTGCAGCGCATCCGCGCCAAGGATGGCCGCACGCCGTTGATCATGTGCACGACTGAGGCGGAGAAGGCTCGTGTCATGGAGGCGCTCAAAGCCGGTGTGAACAACTACGTCGTCAAGCCGTTCACGCCCGAGGGTCTGATCGAACGCATCCAGCAGACGCTCACGAAACTGAAGGCGGCTGCCTAAACCGCATATTTCGGCGAAAGGATCTGAAACATGCTGTCGCCCGATTCCACAGTACTTGAAGCGATCTCACCGCTGGAGATCCATGGAGATGTTGGCGGCCTCGATGACGCGATCGATGCGCCTGGGGATGTCATCATCCACGGGAGCATCCGCGCGCAGGCCAGGATTCGCAGTGCCGGCAGCATCACCGTACATGGCTGCATCGAAGCCGCCGAGGTGATCGCGCAGGGGAACTTGAGCGTTGTTGGCGGCATCGTGGGCCATGGAACGGGCCGATACATCGCCCAAGGGTCGATCACGACCCGATTCGCCAGCCAGGCGCATCTTGAAGCCGGCGGGAACATCACCGCCGGCACGCAGATCGCGCATTGCCGCGCGATCTGTGGTGGCCGTCTTGTGGTGTCGGATGGCGCGATTGTCGCCAGCCATGTTACTGCCAACGGAGGTATGCGTTGCCGTGTGGCAGGATCGGCTGGCGGCCGGCTGATCATCGAGGCCGGCGTCGACGAGCGCCTGCGCCGTCTGGGACGATCACGTGGACCGCAGATCGACGTCAAAGCCGCGGAGCTCGAGAAGCTCAAGTCCGCCATCGCCCCGCTCGTGCGAAATCAGAAAGGTCTTGCCCCGCAGGAGAAGGAACGCGTCACCGGCGCAGCCGTGCTGAGCTTTCCGCTGGAGGTAGCGATCGCCGTCGCG
>CALEKX010000006.1 GCA_937904525.1 uncultured Phycisphaerales bacterium | reverse complement strand
TCGACGCAGCATCCGATTCAGCCGTGGAGCAATCGGCTGTATTGCCCTGCGTCAACGCCTTGTCCTGATCCGACACAAAGCCATCGTCGCTGACCGTGCTGCGGGCGGTGGCGAGCGTACGGAAAAGACGTTTCATGTCCCCAAACCCGCCGATGATGAACCAGATCGTGGCCGCCGTTCCCACGATCAGCGTAAACATGAGCTTGAACCACCAGTACTTGATCCATGCCCACTCCGGCAAACCCCAGACGAGCCCCCAGATCGTCCCGATCACGAACGGAATAAACACCACGAAGAAGAGCGACAGATTCAGGATGTAGATGACCTTGTCGCCACGGGTGTACTCGCTGGTGATGCCCAGCGACCGCAGACCCGTCACCGGTCGGGCGTGCGACTCGGCGTGATCCCCCTCGACGGCATACGCGCCGCGATGGAGCAGTGCGTCCATGTTCGCCGGCTTGCGGCAGGTCGCCAGTGAAACCAGCACATAAACGGACATCGCGATGACGGCAGCGCCAAAGCTCATCTCCATGCCGTTGAACGGGAACGCGATGCCGTTGCTGATGCGCGGCCAGATGATGTTCTGCAGCACGATGCCGCCAACGGCCAGCGTCGAGCCGGTCAGCATCGCCGCCCAGGCGCCGGCAGTGGTGCCTCGGGACCAGTACAGCCCACCGATGATCACCGCCCCTGCCCCGCCCAGATAAATGGCGCCCGTGATCTGGAAGAACATGAATATGTACGCCTGCAGCGGAAACAGCAGGCTGAAGATGAACGCAAACGCAGCCACGCCCACCATGGCCAGCCGCAGCAGCCGCAAATGCGCCGCGGGCTCCAGCCGTCGCTTCCTGAACGGCATCAGCACGTCCTGGATGAAGATCGAGCCCCACGAATGCAGGTAAGTATCGTCCGTGGTCAAAGATGCAGCCAGAATCACCGTGGCGAACAAACCCATCATGCCTGCGGGCAGGATGTGGGAGACCACGATCGGCACCGTCATCTGCTTGCGCGTCTGATCATCGCCGATCGTTGCCAGCTCCTGGTTGACGGTGTCCGCAAGCCCGGTGAACGATGGATGCTGCATGAGGGCATATGCCGCTATCGGCAGAAGCATGATGACAAAGGACGTCACCATGCCGCGGAACCCACCCAACATCCTCGCCATCTTCGCCTCGTGGGCGTTCGTGGCTGATGCGTTGTAGCCCGAGCTGCCCTGCCATGCCATCGTGCCGTACACATTCAGCAGGGCCATCATCACAAAGAACCACACGTTGAAGTCGGGAATATTCGCCTGATCAAGGGGATTGAGCTTCGATTCGCCCGGCGGAGCCATCTGCAATCCTTCGATGATCGTGTCGAAGCCGATGGTGACCAGCAGCAGGATCATGATCGCCAGCATCACGATGTTGACGAGCTGGCCCTGCAGAAAGTCCGTCACCATGACGGTGATCTGCCCCCCCGCGAGCGTCAACATCAGCGCAGCCGACAGCATGATCAACATGACCGGGACAAGCGTCGGCACATCAAACCCAAGCAGCGAAAACTCTGTCGGCAGCCCCATGAAGTAGATCAGGAACCGCGCGGTTACACCGGGAAAGACTCCGTAGTTGACGATGCCCGCGCCAAAGGCCAGGATGCCTGCAAAAATGCGGAAGCGCCGGCTGTAACGGCGCTCGAAGAACTCCGCCAGCGTCAGCGCCCGCGTCTCACGGAACCGGTAGATCACAAAGCCCGACACCGTGAGCACCAGCGCCACCGGCCCAAGTATCGTCCCCCACCACGCAGCCGAGAAACCGGCCTGATAGAACTTCTCAAAGTTGGCGATGATGGAGATCGCCCCCAGGTCCGCCATGCCGCTGGAGATGCTCAGCAGGTATCTGCCTGCAGAACGATCAGCAGCCAGAAACGCAGCCACGCTGCGGGTATAGCGGGTCGTATACCACGCAACAGCGATCAGCATTGCAAAAATGCTGACGACAATGATCCAGTCTATGGTACTGAGGTTCATCTACTGTTTCGCCAATGATCGATTGTCAGACTGATCGTCGAGAGGCTGTACGAGCCGCAGCCGCCAACCCAGATGCAGGTAATCGTCCGTGGGGGATTCGACGATCGTTTCCTGGATGATCGCACCGGGAGAAAGGTCAATCTCAAGGCGCTCGTCGATGCCGCGACGGATCCACTCCGGATGGCTGACCTGATGCACCCCGGGCACTTTCCCATCCGGGCCGACGATGTCTTCGGGATTCAGCGAGTGCGGCACCGCCGCTTCCACATCCCGCCGCCATGGTCCCGGCAGACGATCTGCGTGATAGATGGCGATGAAACGCTCAAGATGGTTGCGATGCGCGCCGCCATAGCGGAATGCTTCGACATAAAGGCGGTAGCAGTTCAGATCCGGCAGGAAGTAGATGTGCGCCGCTTCGTGCAGTTCCCAGTCCGCGCCCTGATCCACCAATACCCGCTGCGGCGCTTCATACCGATCGGGCGACACCAGGTCCGGTGATCGCATTGCCCAGATGCCATGCTTCTGATCGGAGAAGAACAGCCAGTACGACTCGCCATCGGAGATGATCCAGAAGTCGATAGCCGTCTGCCCCGGCGGCAGTTGGCTCACTGTCAACAGATCACGCGGAACCGACCACCCGGCTGGATCGCGTATATCCTGGCTGAAGGAGATGATCGGCACATACCGCGTCGGGCCGGGCTCCGGCCGCTGTGCGACCAGCACCCATTTCGCCAGCTCGCGGCAATAGAAGACCTGCGGCGCCGCAATCTCCGGCCCATCCGCTGGCCATGCCGGGGACAGCTCGACGCGCGGGGCGCTGTGGAGATCCTCCAGCCGCGGCGCGCTCACATGGCCCAGCGATCGCCGCACACTGCTGCCCCGGTTCCCGATGGCCGTGTAGATCACATGCCACGCACCATCGGCGTAGGCGACGGTCGGATCTTTCACCGACACATCATCGAAACCGCTCCCCGGCCTGAGCAGGATGCCCTTCGAATGCCAGGCGGGATTTCCTGACGCAATATTGGGTGTCTGCCGATTCATAGTGCGTTTCGCGGGGATGCAGCCGCCACAGGCCCCCCGGGGACTCTCACCGAGGGCCGTGCGCAGAAAATCCCTCAATCCCGGGCATTCCCCGCGCGCATCAGGCCACAACCTGTCGTCAAGCCGTTTCTTACTGCTGAAACCGAACCATCCCGGCCACGCCGAACTCCGGCAGCGTCACGACAACCTTGTTGCCCTCACGCTGAATCGGCAGATCCACCTGCTGCTCAGCTTTGGTCACGCAGACATAGGTCGCGCGCGTCAGCTTCTGGGCATCCGGGACGTTGATTTCGATCTTGACGTCGCGGTGAATCGTTTCCGGAGGATTCAGCAGGCTCGACTCACGGTCCAACACATACACGGTGTAGTCGCCGGACTCATACGTGAAGATGTTGCCGAAGAACGGAGCCGGAATCGTGACCGGCCGCGGCGAGAACACCCATCGCTTGCCGATCAGTGCCTCAAAGAGCGGACGATACGAGGCGAACGCCCGTTCCCGCTCCTTGGCGGGGCTCTTCATCGGAATCATGGTGTCGATAAACGCACCATACAGGAGCGCGTGCTTGAAGTGCCGCTCGATGTCTGTCGGCTTCGGCGGGTCGTTGTCCTTCCGCCACGCAGCCAGCATGTACACCACGGGCTTGTCCAGGCAGAGGAAGGAGATCTGCGACACGCCCGGGTCGCGCTCCGGGAATGTCCAGCCGGGGATCTCCGCGATCGCCGCGTCGCAGTAGCGCGAGATCTCGGGGAACTTCGGCCCGTTCGCCCAGACGCCCTTGCCAGCCGGCTCCCAGACGGTCGTCTTCAGATGCTCCTGCATCCGTGCGATGCCGATCGCGTCGTAATAGGCCTTCTTGCCCTTGATCACGGTGACGCCGTCGGAGTGATTCCGGTCGTACACGCCATATCCGCTGGCCATGTCGATGAAATAGCCATCGCAGTTGGGAACCCGCGCCAGAAGGGCCTTCGCCTGGTCGACCATGTAGTTGCCCCACGGCTGGCCGGGCTCCATGTGCATGATGCTGAGGTTGTCGTTGCCGCGGCTCTCCTCGCCAACGCGGCCCCGGCCCATCCGTTCGTCCGCGTTGACGAAGATCTGATCCGCGAACCGCTCGCGCAGTTCGGGCATGGCGCGGCTGGCGTCGATGTAGTTGAAGTACATGAAACTGCCGACACCGACCTCCCGCATGCGATCGATCGACTCGTTGATCTCCCGGTAAGTCGTCTGCCGGGTCGGATCGTCCTTGAACTGCTCGTAGGTCTCGCGCTCGAGCATGAGGATGGTCCAGGGCGTGTCATCCGAGACGTTCGGCGCGTACAGCCCGTAGTAGGGGTTGTAGAAGATGATCTCGACGTTGCGGACCATCAGGCTGTCCCACGGACTGTAATCCTGCCCCTTCACGCTGACGAAATACCACGCGCACAGGAAGTTGCCCTCGTGCTTGCGGATCGCCGCGTTGGATGTGGTGAAGTACGGCTTGTAGTGCTCAAAGATCTTCCCCATCCCGGGACGCCAGTCGCCCACATGCCCGAACAGGTCCATGCTGACCTGGGCCACGATCCCATCCCCCGCGCCCAGATACTGGTTGCGGAACATCACGCTCTGTTCGGGGGCGTTCTTGTCGTACTCGATCCAGAACAGCGGGCGCATCACGCCGAACGTGCTGTTGATGGTCAGCCCCAGGTCCCTCTGTTCATCGAGGATCGACGTCATCGGGAACTCGCCGATGTAGTCGGCTCGGTACTTGAGCTTTGGATACCCGTCCGGATTGAGCTTGTTGGTGTTGAAGGCCTTGCGCGTATGGACGTAGAGATCGCTGAAGCAGACGTCAATGTTGAGGCCAACCAGATTCGACGTCGGATTCTCGATCTGGATGTGCCACGTCAGCGCCTCACCCTCCAGCTTGAACGTCTGGATCAGTTTCCACTGCGGCTCCTCAACTATCCGATACTCAAACCGGTAGACGCCTGACGTCTCATCAACCTCCTGCTGAACCAGTTGCCCCAGCGTCAGCTCACGAGGCTCCTGATCCGGCATATCGGTGCGAACAATGATGCGCGCGCTGGAGCTGATCTGTTCAAACCGATCCGCCCGACCCTTCACTTCAATCTGGCTGACCTGCCCGCGTTCCGGGTCAAAGTCCAGTTGGACGCTCGATGAGCGGATGCTCATGGCATCGCTCACCGTCGCGACGGACGCAAGAACCAGGGCGCTCAGGTAAATCGGAAATTTCATGCTCGGGAATCCTTCACTAAAGCACATTCGCGTGGATCAGAGGCTAGCGGACACCTTCGCCGGGGATGAACGGCTCGTTCGGATCGTACACACCATCGCCATAGCGACGCGTCATCTGCCAAACCTCGGCGTGACCGTCGCCGTACAGTGAACACAGCCCGACATAGGGCGCGCTGCTGTAGGTCGCTGAGTTCAGCGGGAGGTTGCGGACGTGCCAGTCGTACCGCTCATGGAGGATCGGGGTGATCGTCGGGCTCAGCAGCATGGAGTTCTTCAGGATCGGCAGCTTCGCCAGGTAATGCCGGAACTGGTAGCTGACCCGCTGGTACATCTTGTCAGCGTAGTCACCACCCCGAACCCTGTTGGTTTCCGGATCCACCGGGCAATAGAGGAAGTTCGGGGTGTCGTCGCGGCTCGTGATGTGGCGAGGCCAGGAGCCGTACTGGGCCGCACGGTAGTAGAAGGTATCCGTGATGCCGCTATGTTGGAGAAGCGGCGCAGGATACTTGTCACTGTTCTCGTTGCAGTACATCAGCAGCAGAACGCCGATCTGGCGCAGGTTGCTCAGACAGGCAACCTGTTGCGCCGACTGCCGCGCCTTGTTCAGCGCCGGCAGGAGAATCGCGATCAACGTCGCAATGATGCCGATCACGACGAGGAGTTCGACGAGTGTGAATGCGTGCCGCCTTTTCATTGGATCTTTCCTTTCGCAGTCCTCAGACCGTCTCGGGTCTGCAGGCACTGCACACACCAGGCCATGTGACAGGATCGCGGCCTGGCAACCTGAATGTGTAGCCCGTACCGCGCAGCCTCCGGGCTTGCGCATCAGGGATTGGGGACCATCCGTACGCCATTGCCGTTTCCATCCAGAACGATGAACGCGTTCTTCTCAGCAATCGATCCGCCGATGGTGCCGATCGGGCCCGTCAGGCCGCGGGTGTAGGCCCACTGATACCCGCCGGCCTGGCCCTGGCTGCCGGTATTGAATGCATGGAGAACCGCAATGATCCCGTCGTCTGCGAGATTGGCTCCGACGAAGTGCCCCAGGCCATGGATCAGCGCTATCTGCTGCGGGCTCAGCGCCTCATTCCAGATGCCAAGGTCATCCATCAGGCCCCCGATCGCCAGCCTGAGGTCAGACTGATGAGCCCCCACGCGTCCCACGTCGAACGCCAGATTGGCGCCCACGTCATAGTTGCTCTCGGTAGCGTCCAGCCGGCCATCGATATAAACCGATGCGGTCCCCGTTCCCGACGCATAGACCATCACCACGTGATGCCACGTGTCATCGAAGATGTCCGTCGTGCCGGTGGCACGCACCCATCTGTTGGCATCCGATTGCCTGACGTACGCCCGCGCTGTGCCGTTCAGCAGTTCGATACCAACCGACGTTGAGTTGTTCGTGTTCCTCAGGTGCACCGGCAGGCGGTTGTCATTGTCGGCCGTCTTCTGGCTGGCGGGCGCCTTGTACCAGAACGCGATGGTCAACCCGGAGTTCAGATGGGTGATGGAAAAATCCTCAACCTGCTGAAGATCGAAATACGAGTTGTCGCTGCCCGGCCCTGTTCCCTGCGTCCTGAAATCGATCGCGCCCGCACCGATTTTGGCTGACGAAGCCGCAGCCAGGTCGACGGGTGTACCGCCGCTATTGTTACCAACGCTATCGAACGTCAGATCAGCAACTGGATCGGCATCATCGAATGTCCAGTGTCCAATCAGCCCCGCGCCGGCGGGCGCAGTGGAGAGGGCCAAGGCGGCCGCGATGCTCCATGCCGAGTAAAACCGCTTGCTCATGATGTGATCTCCTCCTCTGCGAAGGATCCGCCGCCGCACCGGCGGCCCTCGGCCCACCGGCTTTGCCATCCGCGCACCCGCGCGGATCGG
>CALEKX010000005.1 GCA_937904525.1 uncultured Phycisphaerales bacterium | reverse complement strand
TTCGAGCGGCGAAAGCAAATGGCTGATCGCGTCCGAAACGGCGCATCCATCCATGAAGTCGCCAATGAGTTTCGGGTTTCGTCTGAGACGATCCGGCGAGCGTGCATCGAGCATGGGGTTCCCATCAGTACCTCATCTGCATCCCCCTCATCATAACCCACGCCGCCGCGCCTCGCCGGGCAAAACAACCCGCCCGGCGCTTTTTTGCGGCAAGGTATGGCAATTGGGGCAAATGCAATCGAATTAAGCGGATGTGACGAATCGAACGGATGATGCGGGGAAACAACACATCAGTCGAGGTCGAAGGTGAGGTGATCGGATGATGATCCACGTCTATCGCGTTTATCACGACGATGCGCACAACCACCGCACCGTCCGCGCCGAAACGCGGGAGGAAGCCGAGGTGATTGGCGCGATCATCTTCGGCGTGCCGGCGGCGGAGATCATCGTGCGGTACGTCATCACCGAAGCGAGGAAGCAATGAGCGAAGCGAAACATACATCAGAACCGTGGGAGCTTCACCCGGACTACCCCAACCAAGTCCGGCGCCCACCATCGAACGACGCATACGGTCTGTCCGCGTGCATCGCAGACTGTTCGAGCGGCATCTGGCCGGACTCCAAAACAGTGGCAAACGCCGCCCGCATTGTCGCCTGCGTAAACGCCTGCAAGGGCATCAATCCCGAAGCGGTGCCGGACCTGCTGAATGCGTGCCGGGAAGCACTGGAAATCCGAAGCCTGGCCTACCAGGTCGATGCAAATCCGAAGCTAGACATCCTCACGCGACGCGAGATCGAACGGAAGGTGGACGGGATCATCGAACGAATCGAAGCCGCCATCGCCAAAGCCGAAGGGAAAGACCAATGACCATTCGACACAAATCAATCATCGATGGGCAGAAGCACGCCAACGCGATCCACAACGAGCAATCCCGCATCCGCCGCCCGCTGGTGGCACAGGTGCGACGCGAGATCGCGGCGGGCGAGTACGACCAGCACTTGGACACGGCCATCGACCGGCTGATTGAGACTGGCGACTTGGCGGTGACGCCACGTTGCCAGCGGTGCGACGGCTTGATGCCCGTCGCCGCGTTCCGTCACGGCGACGAAATGATCTGTGTCACCTGCTACCGGGCGATGCTGGACGCGAACGGATCGGCGATGGAAGGGGATCGGTGGGAGTAGCAAAAACATTGCGGCGCTACCGTCAGACTCAGCCGCCGCAAAACCCGCCGGTGGGTGTTCCATCGGCGGGGCGAAACAACGGAAGGACCAGACCATGCCGACCACAGCACCAGACCAGATCGCAGCCGTGCGGCTCGACATCCAGCGCCTGAACGAAATGAACTGGCGACGGGCGAACGAAGTGCTGGCCGAAGCCGCCGACCAGGACGGCCATGAGTGGGTCTACGAACTGCTGCTGGCGAAGTCGGACGCGCAGCTCCTGAAGATCGCCCGGAAGTACCAGCTTGCGGCGGCGATGTATGTGGCGGAGTGGTTTGAGAGGCACGAAGGAGAGGGGATGTGATGAGCACTCAGTTTCCACAACCCGGTATCCATATCGGCGTGCCCGCCGCGACATATCACGCATTCGACGCGGTATCCGCCAGTCGGCTGCAAAAGCTCAGCCGCAGCCCATTGCACTGTCGCCACGCAATCGACCATCCCGACCAGCACGACACCCCGGCGCTGGCGTTCGGACGAGCGGTCCACGCGGCGATTCTGGAACCCGATGTGTTCCATCAGCAGTTCGCAGTTGCCCCCAACTGTGACCGTCGCACGAAGGACGGCAAGGCGGCATACGAGGCGTTCGTGGCGGCGAACCAGGGCAAGGAGATTGTCGCCCCCGACGACTTCGCATCGGCGGTCCGCATCGCCGAGGTGGTCCATGCCCATCCGTTCGCGGGCAAGCTGCTGAAGCTGAGAGAATCGACGGAAGTATCAGCGGTGTGGCGCGATGAAAAGACCGGGCTGACATGCAAGGGGCGGGCGGATGCACTGTCCCCGCGCGTCAAGACGGTCATCGACATCAAGACAACAGAGGACGCATCGCCTGACGAGTTCGAGCGGAGCGTTTTCAAGTGGGGCTATTACCGCCAGGCCGCGTTTTATCTCGACGGATTGAAGGCGTGCGGGCTGGACTACACGCGGTTCGTCATCGTCGCGGTCGAAAAGAAGCCGCCGCACGGGATCTGCGTGTTCCAGCTTGACGAGGATTCCATCGACTACGGACGCAAGGATTACCGGTCGCTGCTGAACGTCTATCGGCGGTGTGTCGATAGCGGAGAGTGGCCGGGTTATCCGCCGCAGGTGCAGACCATCGGGCTCCCCGAATGGGCACGGCGTCGGCTGGACATGGTCGTGGAGGCAGCATGAGCGACAACACAACGGCACTGGCGACGCAACCCCGCCAGCCCATCGTGAAGGGCGGATTGACGGACGTGGTGGAGCAGGTGCTTATCCAAGGCGACCTGTCGCCGCTGTCATCGGAAGAGCGCGTGCAGTACTACAACCGCGTCTGTGAGTCGCTGGGATTGAACCCGCTGACCCGCCCATTCGAGTACACGAAGCTCAACGGCAAGCTGATTCTGTACGCCAAGCGGGACTGCGCCGAACAGTTGCGCCGCATCTACGGGATCAGCGTGACCATCACGAACCGGCAGACGGTCAGCGGCATCCACATGGTCACAGCCAGGGCGACGACGGCCGACGGGCGATGCGATGAGGCGATGGGCGCGGTGAACATCGGCAACAAGTCCGGTGAGGACTTGGCGAATGCCCTGATGAAAGCGGAAACGAAGGCGAAACGCCGCGTCACGCTATCCATCTGCGGGCTGGGATTCTTCGATGAGACGGAAGTATCCGACACGCCGCGCCAGGACGTGCAGCAGGCGGCGGACCTCAACGCAGAACTGGAAGCGGTGGACGCGCCAACGCAACTGCCCCAGCCGGCGAACGAACCCGAAACCCGCCAGCCGGAACCGGACACCGAAGGCGTTGAAGCAGAGCCACCGGAAATCCCAACCAACATCACCCGCGAGTTCGTGATGGCCGAGTGCGAACGCTGCGGCGCGGACCCCAAGGCGGTCGGTGCCTGGGTCAAGCTCAACGCGCCGAAGTCCAAGTTCGACAACCTCGATGCCGATCAGCGGCTGGCGCTGGTCGATGGCATCCGTGGCGGTGAGTTCGCGAAGAAAGGCGGCGAATAATGGCATCGTTCAACAAGGTCATTCTCGCGGGCAACCTCACGCGCGACCCGCAGCTAAAGTACCTGCCCAACCAGACGCCCGTGGTCGAGTTCGGCATGGCAGTCAATCGCAAATACTCCGTCAACGGCGAGCAGCGCGAGGACGTGACGTTCGTAGATTGTGCCGCCTTTGGCAAACCGGCTGAGGTCATCAACCAATATTGCAGCAAGGGCAAGCAGCTACTCGTCGAAGGTCGCCTCAAGTTCGACTCCTGGGAAGATAAGCAGGGCGGCGGCAAGCGGTCGAAGCTGTCCGTCGTCGTCGAGCAGTTCCAGTTCCTGGGTGGCAAGGGCGACGGGGAAGGCGGCGGCGCATCCAGCCCGCAGCGACCACCCCGGCAGCAGCAGGACGAGCCTGCGCCGTTCGGGGCAGATACGTTTGATTCGGATAGCGTGCCGTTTTGAAGGGAGTCAACCGGTGAAGTGGACTGACGAACCACGCGACTTCGATTCGCCTGCCCCGTACAGCCCGGCGCGTGCCGGGCGCGGGGCGGGGATAAGGAGATGGATTACCGGGAGCAGATCATGACCATGACAACCCGTATCACCCTCACCAGCTCGTCCGGCGACTGGACCACAGCGTCCGAGTGCAATCCCGGCGACGTGGTCGAAACCGAAAGCGGCAAGGCCTACCTCGTCGTTCAGCTTGCCGACGGCGGCCGCATCTACATGCAGACGGATTTTGTGGCGTCCGAGTCAGACGTGACGCTGCCGGTGCGCCGCATCGGTCGCGTCGAAGTGGGGGTGCGAGATGACGATTGAAGCCAAGTTCGTTGTGCCGGTGAACGGTCGCTACGGGATGCACACGACCTGCACATTTCGCTGGAGTTGAAGGTGCCCGGCAAGCGGCCCCGCAGGCCGGCCCCGACGCACCAGGCGAAAAAACCGAACCCGCGAAAGTGGTTGAAAAGGGACAGTGAAATGGCAACCGCAATCGACAACCTGAAGCAGTACATCACCGTTCCCGAAGCGGCGCGGATGCTTGGCATATCCCGTCCAACCATGCGGTCAATCTTGGACCGGGGCGACGTGGAATACATCACCCCCAGCGTACAGCGGCGGGTGAGCCTGCAATCATTGCTGGCCTACAAGCAGCGGGTCCGCGGGGCGGTCAAGACGTTTGACGACGACGACTGGCGGACGATCTTGGACGATTGAGGATTAATTCTTGACGCACGAACTCCACAACCCGACGCAGCCTGTCCTCGCCCACGTGAACGTAATGGCTTTTGGAACCGGGCAGCTCGTGTCCGGCCAGCGCGAACGTGGCGTGCGGGTCGCCAGCACGATCCGCGGTGGTGGCGTGCAGATGCTTGAGTTTGTAAAAACCCTGACCGGGGAATTTCAGGCCCAACGGCTTAACCAACTCAGTGAACAGCTCGTTGACGTTGTCGGTCTTAGTGGTCTTGAACAGTTTGCCGTTGCGGTAGACGTGTTTGTCGGTGCACCACGGGTTGCCCTCGCGGGTACGGAACAGCAGGTCGTCACCGGGCCGCAGAGACATCGCCCATCCGAGGGCGCGAACGGTTTCGGGCCAGAGGGGGACGATATGATCCGCGCCGGTCTTGCCACGGCTGTAGTCGATGCGTGCGTGGTCGAGGTCAACAACAGCCCGTGGCAGGTCGGACAGCTCTTGTGGGCCGAAGCCGCCGTTGAGCGCCAGCAGGATCATGGCGTGCAACTGGATGCGAGCGGGCCTGGCGCGGCCATTGGCGATGCGGATGCCCCGCAGGCTGGCGGCCAGGATCATGCGGACCTCGGCGGGCGTGTACAGCCGCCACCGCATCTTTGCCGGCGGGCGACTGGCAAGCCGCGCCGTGATGCGCTTGCCCAAGCGGATCGGCGGACACCACCCCGAGTCAACGGCGTGATTGCACGCAGCGCGGAAATGCCCGATGCCCCGTTTGGCCCAATCAACGCCATGCGCTTTGACCAATCGGTCGTAGAGGGCCTTGGTCACGTCGGGGTTGATATCACTCGCCAGGTAATGGCCGGCGATGGCCGAGATGCGTTTTGCGCTGAGGCGGTACTGCACCCAGGTACTGCCGCGCAACTCGCCGCGTTCAGCGGCGTCTCGCAAATCCCTGATCCAGCGCGAGAGGATCTCGTGCAGGCTGGGGTTGCGTCTGCGGCGGGCGGGGGCCTCGGGCAGCGGATCCTGTTTGCCGAGGATGGCGTTGGCCTTGCGGTGATAGATACGCAGGGCCTCATCGGGTGGCATGCGCCCGCAGATCCAGCGGGTTTTGCCGGCGATGGTTTTAACGTAACCGCGCTGGGTGACGGTCAGCGGAAAGCCCCTTGGAACGACTGGCGGCCAGTCCATTTTGTCCTCCGTGAATTAGGCGCTACTGTTATGCGCGTGGAGGATGATGCGAATTTCCAAGGAAAATTCAACATCTTGGGCTTAGCCGCCGACGTCTTCCCCGCATCCAGGGCCGTTTTATATCTACACGTCGAATCAAATGCGCAAGTCGTGAAATATGCGACACTTGCGCCCATTCATCGCCTCTGCGTAACTGGCGAATCACATAACGCAACAATCGAAGGAAATCCGCTGAAAACGAACATCGCGGATTATGCGCTGTTAGGCGCTTCCAATTCGCGACGCATCCCCTACCCCACCGGCCCGCCCGACCCGCCTCGCGAATCGTGATGGACGCAGTGCCGCCTCGGGGCGGATTGAATGGAGTCAGGGCTATGCCGAATCGAATCCTTCGAGACTGGACAGACAGTGAACCGGTGAATCGCGTGAGCGTGCACGCCGAACGTCTGTTTACCAGGCTGATTATGAAGGTAGACGACTTTGGAAGACTGGTCGCGAATCCTTCGCTGTTGCGGCCAATGCTGTTCCCCTTGCTGCTTGAACAAGTGAGAGAGGCCGATCTGCAACGTCAACTCCACGAGCTGGAGGAGGCCGGGCTGATACGTCGCTACGTTGTTCAGGGCAAGGAATACCTGGAGATTCAAAACTTCAGGCAGAGGACACGAGCCGCCAAGTCGAAATGCCCGCCTCCGCCCGACGATTGCCCGTCACATGACAGCCAATTGACGGTCAATCGACCGTCACACGACAGTCACATGCTCACGGAGACGGAGACGGAGACGGAGACGGAGACGAGTATACCGCCCGCTGACGCGGACGGACCGCCGCCTGAATCTGCCAACCCCAAGGCTCTCGCAAGAGCCTCGAAACCAAAGGCCGTCCCGATCAACCGGGAACTGACCGACTACTTCGTGTCACGGTGGAAAGCCAGGTACGGCAAGCCCTACCCATTCCGAAAAGTGGACGGGGTGAAAGCGGCAGAGTTGCTGAAAGCCTGCGGTGGGTGCGTGGAGGACGCCAAAGCAGTTGTGGACGCCTACCTCGCAGACGATGACGGATTTCTCAACGGGCATCCCCTGTCGCTGCTGATGAGCGCCAGCCAGCTTTCCAAGTTCATCGCCAAATCGCGGCGCAGCCAGCCGCAGAAGCCGACAACCTCGAAACCGCGGAAGGTGTTTCTGTGACCGACATGGTGGATTCCAACTTCGCATCGCAGTTCGACCGGCTGCCGCCGTCGAGCATCGAAGCCGAGATGTGTTATCTCGCATCGGCAATGCTGGATAAGCAGGTGTTCGAGGACACCCGCGACATGCTGTCGCCCGACCAGTTCTATCAGGCTGATCACGGCATCATCTATCAGGTTCTTTGCGAGATGTACCGCGCTGGCAAGGCGGTTGACGCGGTGCTGTTGAGCGAGGAGCTGAAGCGTCGCGGGCTGCTCGATGAGATCGGCGGCACGTCATACCTGGGGCAGATCCTCAACTCGGTTCCGTCGCCAGCTCACGGCGAGCACTACGCGAAGATCGTCTGCGAGAAGGCGCGACTGCGGGAACTGATCTCCCTGAGCAATGAGATCATTCGCGAATGCTACCGCCCACATGACGCCGATCCATCTGATGCGATCATCTCTCGCATTGATTCGCAGTTGCAGTCCATTCGGGACCGCGGGCAGCGCGACACGATCCGCACGCTCGAATCGTTCGCCCATGAGGTGTTCGATCGGATGGAACGCCAGCAGATCGACAGGGTATCGACCGGCATCCAGTCGCTGGATGAACTGGTTGGCGGTCTGCCGGTTGGCGGCACCACGCTGATTTCCGGCAGGCCAGGATCGGGCAAGAGCCAGCTCGCCAAACAGATCGCACGCAACCGCGCGTCAAACTGCGGCGATCGTGTTGGCATCATCACGATCGAGGAGACCGGCCGGAAGATTGCCACAAACTACCTCGCTAGCGTCTCAGGCATATCGAATCACGCATTGATGTACCGCCGGCTGCGACCGGAGGATTGGACGCGACTACCGGAGGCGGTGGGGCTGGTATCTGCAATCCCGATCGTCATTGACGACGCGCAGCAGAAGCTGGGCAGCATCGAAGCGACCGCAATGCGAATGGTCCGCAAGTATGGATGCGGCACGATCATCGTAGACCACATCCATCTGATAGACGCGGAAATGCCGGGCAAGCCCAACCGCACCGCGGAGATCACCAAGATCAGCAGCGGCCTGAAGTTCCTGTTTAAGCGGCTGAATGTGGCGGGGATTCTGGTGTGCCAGGAAAACCGGCAGAACTCTAGCGGGGATCAGAAGCCGGATTTGCGCGACCTTCGGGACAGCGGAACACTGGAGCAGGATGGCGACCTGATCCTCCAGCTTTACCGCCCCGACTATTTCAACTGGAAGAAAAACGACAACTTCATTCCCGACCACAAGCTGCACGTCTATGTGAGCAAGAACAAAGACGGCCCGGTGGGCGAGGTGACGCTGAAGTTCGACGGCGACAGCCAGACGATCAGCGATTGGCCGGTAGCGGACCCGTTTCAGGACGAACCATTCTAGGGAGCAGGCAATGGTAGCGATGACACAGCAGACATTTTCAAAGACGCCCCGCCAGATGCTTCGCAGCCTGGCTGAATCGGTGCTGCGGCGGATTGATGATCCGCAGTGCGATGTAGCAACCGTGGCAGAGGCGGCGCGGCAACACGCGGAATTGATTGTCTGCGAATGCAGGCAGCAGGCAAAGCGAACCCTTTTCGGAGCAGCCACATGATCACCCGACGCGAACTGATCGACATCCACGACCGGCTGAGCGCCGCTGAGATTGCGATGATCCTGGCGGACGATCCGACATGGCGGCTGCCGAGCGGATGCTGGCGACGGAAGGCGCGGATGCTTGAGGCGATGCGGTTGATGCGGTTTGGAACCGACATGCGAACGGTGAGACACGAACGCATGGAAACAATGGAACGGTCGTCAATCTTAAAATTAACACGGCAGATATGAGCTCATACTGCTTGAGTTCTGAATCTGTCCGGTGAAAGGAACTTCTCATGCA
>CALEKX010000004.1 GCA_937904525.1 uncultured Phycisphaerales bacterium | reverse complement strand
GACGGATTGTGTTCACACATACGGACACCTCTCAGTTCGCGGGTCGGATCCTGAGATGCAACGCCGGGACGTAGAAGCTGGCTTTCCAGCGCCAGTCCTTCGTTTCGGAGGTCGTCAGACGGATCACGCCCGCGCCTTCAACGCCTTTCAACAGGATGCCATGGTTCTCTTCGGGGTTCTGATACCAGGCCTTTACCGCATCGGTGATGTCCCAGCAGAGATTGGTGTCTGTCCCCTTGGCCACCTGGGTATCAAGCGGCGTGGGGTCGTAGTCGCCGCCGGGGTTGGCCCACGGGTGGGTCTTCGTCCGATGCGTCCATGTCGCTTCGAGCTCGTTCCACGATGAGGTCACGCGATGGGCGCTGATGGTGAGCTCACCGGTGTTCCTGGCGAAGAAGTGGAACATCCGCAGCTCGGCTTGTTCGATCTCGACGCCCTTGGGCAGCATGCTGAGATTGAAGTGCACCAGTGCTGCGCCGGAATCCTGCGTCAGCTCGATGATGCCGGCGGTCCCCTGCGGCTGGGCTTGGCCTGAGGCGATGCCGGTCTCGGCGGCCTTGTAGCCGTGCTGAGGGACGAAGTTCTCGGCTGAGCGGAGCGTGATCCACCCTTCCGTGGGGAAGTGGACGACCGTGGTTACGCCGGATTCCTTCTCGATGACGTCGATCAGCTCATCGTACATGCCCGCGGGCATGCGATCCTTGAGATGGTCCGCCAGCAGCCGTACCAGTGCCAGCCGCGCCTGGACGAATGCCTCGGCCCTTAGCGTATTGGCGCGAACCTGGCTATAGGAGAACGGCTGCAGCACGGCATTGAGCGACGCAGACGGCCCGGCGATATCCAGAACCGTGCGGATGTAGCGAACATCGTCAATCCCCTCCCGCAGGGCCTCGGACTGCAAGGTCGGCACGCCGCCGTTCTTCTCAGGGTAGATGAAGCAGGAGATGCGCTGGTTGAGCGATTCGTGATAGGCGTCTTCGCCAACCGGGATGAAGCTTGCGCCCCAGGGGAAGATGCCATCCAGCCCCGTGCGGTACTGGTGAAATCCGCTCAGCATCCGATTGGCCAGCGGCGCCTCGCGCTGGCAGCCCCAGTACTGTGTCTCGCGGCCATAGGGCGTGCCGTCGGCAGCCGCCGACCGCCGTTGCTCCGGCGCACCGGGGTACAGATCCTGCGGCTCGGTCGCGGGGATGAACACATGCGAGTAGTTCGCCCAGTCGAACAGATCGTCGCGCCGCGTGGCGGATGCCTTCATCGCGGTGACAATCTTCCCGCCGGCCTGGCGGGTCTGCCGGGTGATCTCAGCCTGCACGGGATACATGGACGACGGAATCTCATCGATGCCGTAGAACCACGGCTCATAGCCGTACTTCTTTGCCAGCTCCACGCGCCGGACAAGCTCGGCTTCTTCCTCGGGCGAATAGAACGGAACAAACTCGCCCTTGAAGTCCTGCACCTTGATCTTCTTGTGCATCAGCAGGCCCTTCTGCTCGTCCGCGGGAAAGAACCACTGGACGAGGGGCCCTTTCAAGCCGACCTCCCGGGCGATTGCGAAGGCTCGATCGAGCGCTTCGTAGCTCTGATCGTAGAACATCACCGATTCGATCCCGCGATCCTTGAGCATCTGCAGCATGCCGCGGAACTCGCGTTCCGGCACCTGCAGCACATGCCGGGCCTGTGCGTCGGCAAAGCCGCCGCGCGGGCCGAGCGTGATCCCGAGATAGATGCCCGTGATCATCTTCGGATCCGAAAGCCGCGTGGGCAGCACGCAGACCTTCAGCGGCAGCGACGAGATCTCATTGCCGGCGGATCGAATGCGCAGAACGCCACGATAGATGCCGGGTGCCTGATCCTCGGGGATGTGCGCGGTGACCCAGAACTGCTTGATTTTCCCTTCCTCCAGGGAAGTCTGGAGCGTCCTGGGGAACTCCGGCGCATCGCGGAGTAGGACGGCCTGGCCATCGACGGTCTCCTGGCGCCAACGCAGGTGCACGTCGGTCAGGTCATCCTGCGTCACCAGCAGTTCGGGGAACATCTGGACGGTCCGGGCCAGATGCTGGGGCCACACCTTCACAACCCGCACATCGAACGCCTCCGGCGACAGGGTATTGCCCTCGCGGCTGACCAGCGGATCGATCGCGACCGTGACATCGGAGAACGACGCCTGCGGCAGAACGGCGAACGTCCCCGGCTCAAACTCGCCCTGGCAGGCGATGATCGTGCATTCGGCCGTGGGGGTCATCTCCGACGCCGGCGTCTCCGGATAGATGAACTCAAACGGCACGGCCCGCAGACAGGTCAACGCGCCCGTCGTCTCGGCGCGCACCGGCCCTGCCACGCCTGCCATGAGCGCAGCGCCCGCAAGCCACAGCCACCGCATTGCTCTCATTCTCCGCTGCTCCAAGAGGTCTCCCGCATACGAGGGACAGGATCCGCATTGTCCATCTCAGCGCGTTACCGATGGCGCCATCGGCGTGCCGGACGCATCAGCGCCAGTCCGACTGCCACCAATCCGACCGACGCGGGCTCGGGGACGACGATCAGATCGCCGGTCACGTAGAGCGACGACGTGTCCCACTGCAGGCCGCCGGCTGAAATGTCCGGCAGCTCCAGCGACGCAAACGTGCCCGACAGGAGCATGTTCTGGTTCGTGCCCAGATCGAGGATGTGGAACACGTCTCCATCCGTCACGGTAAACCCGTCGGCCAGCGTGATCCGCAGCGTACCGTCAAGCGAGGCTGTGCCATTGACGGAAAGGAAGTCGTAGCTGTCGGCTCCGGTGCCAGCCAGCTCGAGTTCGAGGATTCCGTCGGCGCCCTGCGTGTAGTTGGCGTTGACCAGGATCCGGCCGGCTGAGGCGCTCATCTTCAGCGTGCCCGCCGCATTGGTCAGGCTGGTGTAAACATAGGGCGTATCCAGCGTTCCCGAGAGGAAGGAGAAGCTGCCGCCGCTGACGACTTCGAACGCACCGGCGCGAACCGTCCCGCCATCGAGCGTCAGGCTGCCTGTCGCCCCCACCTTCACGTACGATCCGGCATTGACGGTGCCGCCGCTGGTGACCGTCAGCGACCCACTGCCCTGGTTCCCCACCAGGATGTTCGTCGCAGATGTGAGCAGCGAATCGGTTCCCGAAACCTCCACGACCGCCGACGAGCCAGCCTGCTCCCCCAGGTAGATGTTCTGGCTGCCTTCGAAGACGCCGCCATCGGTGATCTGGACGTTCGATGTGCCCAGCCGGGCGATATAGGCGATGCTCGTGCTCTTCAGGAGCGAGCCCGATCCGCTGATGACCACATTGCCGCTCGAACCGGCGGTCTGAGCCGACAGGAAGTTCTGCGCGAGCTCGACCCGCGCGCCGGCGTCGATCGTCAGCGTCGCCGCGCCGGCGCCGCCAATGAACAGCTTGTTGAACTTGACGACCGTTCCCCCATTCGATGCAGCCAGCGATCCGCCGTTGGACAGCGTGAAATCACCGCTGTGCGTCGGCGTTCCGCTGTTGATGATCAGGTTGTCTGTGGCGGCGGGTGTCTTGTCGGGATTCCAGTTGGCGGCTGTGCCGAAGACGCTTGTGCCGGCGCCGTTGTCCCAGGTCAACACATCCGCACCGGCAACAGCGGGCACCGCCAAGGCTGCAGCGGCTATCAGTTTTGTGACATGCCTGACAGAGGGGGTGTGCATTTCTTCGTCCTCCCGGAAGTGGCGAAAGCTTCTCATCAGCGCGCTTGCCAAGTACTGACGAGCGTGGTTTGTGGATCACCTCACTTGACAGACGAAACGTACGCCGCAGATGACAGAGCAACAACCGGAAATTGCAGTTCAATCACTGGACAAATCTGCTACATTCGCCGCCTATGTCTAGTCGCTCTTTGGATATCATCACCGTTCGGGAAGAGCTGGGACGGGTGCTTGAGAGCTTCGAAAAAGCGTCCGGGTTGTACGTATGTGTCCGCCCGCTAAGCGAGATCTGGCGGGATGAAGCCAACAGCGACTGGCTTGTCCCATCCCCGTACCACCTGCATCGATCCGCGTTCTGCCGGGCCATGAAAGCCCGGCATCCCAGAGCATGCGAGCGGTGCGATTTGCACCAGCTGCACCACGACTGCCACCCGGGCATGCGACATTTCGTCCGTGCCTGCCATGCCGGCGCGGAGGAGATCCTCATCCCGCTGTGGCTTCAGGGGGTGCTGGTCGGTGTGGTGTTTGCCGGGCAGTTCCGGCGATCTCGCAAAGGCCCAGCCAAGCTGCCCCTGCGGAGCGACATGCAGCTCGAACGCATCTACCCGCATTGCCTGATGCTCCGGGCTTACATGATGGACATCATCCGCCGCCTGGAGCAGCGCAAGTACCGCGTTGCGCCCAGCCGATGGGGACAGGTCGAAACGTTCCTCCGCAGCCGCCTCAGCGAGGATCCATCCCTGGAGGATCTGGCCAGCCACCTGGCCCTCTCCCCCTCGCGCACCAGCCACCTGGTGCGAGACGTGATGGGCATGTCCTTCCGCGAGCTGAAGGCGCAGTACCGGCTTGAGCTGGCCCGCGATCTGCTGACCGCCACCAGCGCCAAACTCGCCTTCATCGCCGCCAAGGCTGGGTTTTCCGATGTGAACTATTTCTGCCGCCACTTCAAACAGAAGATGGGTATCACGCCGACCGAGTACCGGCGCATGCACGGATACAACATCGAGGCGTGATGGCGGCGGGCTTATCTCAAGCATCCATCCGCAGAGCCTACCGCCCCGCCCAACATCGATCAGAGCGGGCAGACTCGGCCGGCTAAGCACCGGCTCCCAGGCGCATCCGCCGACCGCTCCTCAATCCATCGGCCTGCCATGGACGCCAAGCCGCTGCAGAATCCGCATGTGATGCGGCGCGCGGCGGCGGAAATCGGCATAGTCTCGACGTGACGATTGCGTCCACAGTGCCTCGGCGATGGCCAGGGCACGCGGATACATCATGTAATGCAGACGCTCTGGGTCCGGGATGTATTCCGTCCATAGCTGCGCCTGCCCGCCCAGCACACGCCCGGCCCCCTCAGCGGCTAGCTCCTGCGGGATCGGCTCGAACGCGTACGCCTTCTCCAGCGGCACGAATCCATGAATGGTCAGCGGCTCGCTGCGGAGCTGGTCCACGGCCTGGTAGTAGTCCAGGTAGGTGTAATCCTTCGGACACATGATGACGTCGTGCCCCCGGTTCGCGGCTTGGACACCATGCTCCGATGCGCGCCAGGTCATCACGACGGCTTCGGTTCCCGGATCGTGCTCCAGAACCTCATCCCAGCCCAACAGCCGGCGGCCATGGGCTGACAGATGATCGCCGATCCGTCGCAGCAGATATCCCTGCAGCGCCCGCTCACTGCCAAGCCCCAGTTCGCGCAGCCGCGCCTGGACGCGCGGCGAGGCCTTCCATTCATCCATGCAGACTTCGTCTCCACCGATGTGAATGATGGGCGAGGGGAAGATCTCCACGATCTCGTCGAGCACATCCTGAAAGAAGCGGATCGTCGACTCTTCGGCATTGAGGATATGGCTGTGGACGCCCCAGGTTGTGCTGACCGTCAACGGTTCGACGGTGTTCCCCAGCTCGGGATATGCGGCAATGGCAGCCGTCGCATGGCCGGGCAGCTCGATCTCGGGGATGACTGTGATATGGCGTTCCGCGGCATAGGCGACGACCTCACGCATCTGCGCCTGCGTGTAGAAGCCGCCATGCGGCTTGCCGTCATAGCACCGTGGCGTGTGGCTTGAATGGCCGAGCACGGTCTGTGCGCGCCAGGCGCCGATCTCGATCAATCGCGGGTACTTCCGTATTTCCGGCCGCCAACCCTGGTCATCGGTGAGGTGCCAGTGGAACACGTTGAACTTGTGCAGCGCAAGCAGATCCAGGAATCGCTTGATATACGCAACATCGAAGAAATGACGCGAGCAGTCGAGCATCACGCCGCGCCACGCGAATCGTGGATAGTCCAGTATCCGCCCGCACGGGATCTCCCACGGCACGCCATACACCGCAGCCGAACGGAATATCTCCGGCGGCGCCAGTTGCCGCAGCGTCTGGACGGCATAGAACAGCCCCGCCTCATCCCCAGCGATCGCGTGGACCGACTCGGGCGTGATCACCAGCTCATACGCGCCGGGACGGTCAAAGCGCTCAGGTTCGATCCGGCCTTGCAGAACATTCGTCCTACTCGAGGCGGCAGGGAAAGGAAAACCGGTCGCGGTGCTGAAGTACCGGCGAATGTTCGTGACAAACGCCTCCGGCCCCTGCACGGCGGTTTCGGCAGTCAGGACGAACGACGAAGCGGCTGGGGCCCATTCGACAGGCTTGGGGATGACGCGGATGTCCATGCTTACTTGCCTACAAGACTGAGATTCCAGCCGCACTTGCCGCTGACGGCCCTGGTGGGTTGTGACGGGAGGATGAGCTTTCCGGTCATCCCAGGCGGCAGGACGATGCTTCCGCTGATACGTGTGCCCCGTCGTTGCCAGGCGCTTCGGACAAGCCCCTGCGGCGTTGGCACGGTCACATTGACTTTGTTGATGCTTTGAGCATCGAGCGTGGGCCGGATGGCGACCTCACGCCAAGCCGGCGCGGCCTGCATGATGCCGCCGAGTGTGTTCACCAGGTGATACAGCGGATGCGCGGACCATGCATGGCTGCAGGAACGCGTGACCAGATCTCCCTTCTCCTGCGACCAGGTCCCTTCGTCGCCAATCATCGGCTTCCACCGACGGCGGATGTCCTCGACGACGGCAGCTCCATACCCAGCCGTCTGCAGCACCTGGTAGACATATGTCCGCCAGTAGATGCTTGGCACAGCCCCTTCCGCCGGCTGGCCGGTCACGTGCGGAAGGATGACGGCCTCGATCATATGCTGATGTTCGCGCGGCATCAGGCCGCACAGGATCGCGAGGACCTGGGTGTGAACCGAACAGACGGAATTGCGGCGCCCCCGTTCGTCGAGACCATCGCAGAACAGGCGTCTGTCTCGATCATAAAACGCCGACTGGACAAGTCTTCGGTGCTTGTGAAGCATCGGCCCAAGCTGGCGCAAAGCGTCGGATGCACGGCAGACGCGCGCCAGCTCCTCCAGCTTCTGCAACATGTACAGATACCAGAGATTGAGCAGCGCCGGCGTGCCGGTCCGCTGAAGGTCCGCCCAATCGAGAAAGTGCCAGTACCGCCTGTCCGCCGCAAGCAACCCGTTCGCTCCTCGGCCCTCGGTGCAGAAATAACTCAGCAGCCGCTGCACGCGCGGCCAGTAGCGAACGAACAGCGATGCATCTCCGGTCTGCCAGCAGTAATCCCAGAGACTGACGGCCCAGAGAATCGAGAAGTCCGGCAGGATGCACTCATGAGCGATCGTGGGCGCGTGCCCGTAGGTCAGCCCGTTGGGGACTTCCTGCCGCGCCATGATGTCGATGCCGCGCCTCAGCAGGCAGACATCATTGGCCAGGTAGGCGCTGTTCTGCGCCTGCACGCGCGCATCGCCCCACCACTGCGCCTGCTCCCGCCAGGGTGTGTCGACGTAGGCATCGAGCATGCAGATCTGCTGCGTGTTTCGGCAGATGCGGTAGATCTGGTTGAGGTCCTCGTCGTCGCTGACAAATCGCCCTTTGATGGCCAGGGGATAGACGGTTTTCCTCACGGCAAGCCGGACATTCAGCGGCTGGGTCAGCCCGCGTGCGATCACGACGACGTACCGATGCCCGATCGGCTGAAAGAACTCGTGCCGCGTGCGGCCTTCCCTCAACACCAGCCGCGCAGCCATCGCGGCGTCACACGCGACGCCGGCCGGGTTCGTGACCGGCTTGTTCTGGTCATCGACGATCTGCGTGAAATAGAAGTCCAGGATCTCGCCGCCGGATGCAGTCGCTGCCTCAACCAGCAATGTCCCCACCGTCTGCGTGCCCATGTCGACGACGACCGCCGAAAATGCGCCTTTCGCGGCTGGCGATATGACGAAGCGAAACCGGTCGCCGGTCGCCCTGCCGCCGGCTATCGGCTGCCATTCCAGACAATGCAATTCCTCATGGATCGCAAAGCCGTGCTGGCCATCGTGCAGACTTCTGCCGTGGGACCTGGCGCGCAACGACCTGTAAGGCACGACCGTTGCGCTCAGATTGGGGATGCCCCTTGGCTCCATGTCGTGCCACGGCATCGAGCCGAACGGCTTGCCATGGCGCACCTGGATCCAGCCCTGTCGTGAGAAGCGCGACGCGTAGAGCCAATCCTCGTCATCCAGACGGGCATCGACCCACTCCTGGAAGTTCAACTGCATGCTCAGCCGGCCGGTGTCGCGGCGACAGGCAGGATCGACGCGCATCCACCATCCCTGGCCGGTACGCAGCGTCGTGCTCCCGACACGAAGCGCGCAGATGACGCCCGCGGCCCGCTGGTGGAGATACTGAAATGTGCTGACCCCCGCGTTGTACGCGCGGATGCTGATCCAGTTTTTTCCCGGCTTGAGCCAGGCAGCCACGTCGATCTCATCGAACGGCCAACTGGCTTGGTATCCGCGCGCCGGGCCGCGCATGACGTACACGCCATTAATGTAGAGCATGTACATCTGATCCGCGGAGACCGCCAGCGGCGCCCGGCGCGGTCGCGCGGCAAGTATAAAGTCCGCTCGGAACTGGGCATAGGTGTTGCGGAGCAGATGATACGGCTCGGGCCAGATCCATTCCGCTTTCATCAATTCGGCTTTGGCGTCCATACCCGCTCATCTGCCCATCAAACGGCACGGTTGTTCACCGGCCAGACACCTTCAGCACACGCGCGCCGATTGGTTCAAGCGTGACACGGATCTTCGCACCCGCGATCTTTGCATCCGATTCAGCCGAGGTCTCCTTGCCTTCCACGACATCATTGACCCGCAGGGCCGCCGATCGCGCCTTGATCGCTTCCGGCAGCTTCACGTCAACGGTGGCCTGCTGCTTGCCGCCGTTACTCAGAAGCAGATACCACGCGCCTTCATGCTCAAGCCAGATGCCGCGCGTATGCCCCTGCGCCTCGATCGACGCGAACTCGCGATTCGTGGACAGGAGAATGGGGCTCAGCGCCGACACCTCGCGCGTCACCCGAAGCAGCCCGTCGAACATCGGCTTGTACTGCGGGTCCGCCAGGCCACTCCATTCGTAGAACCACAGCCCGCGCGATCCGTGCGTCAGCGCCTGGAAGGCCATCAGACGGATCTCCTCGTAGACCGGATACGTGCGCTCGAAGCCGGTCAGCGAGGTGTTGTATCGCTTCTTGTCATACGCCTGAATGACACCCCAGAACGGCTTGCGGCCGTCCAGCCGATCGCGAACGTCGCCGAAGTACCAGTTGATCAGGCCGTACGACTGCTCGACGTTCTCCGGAAACGGATACTGGTCGGGCATCGCGATGTCGTAGCCGTCATAGAAGCTCGTCACGCCATGGGCCTGGCAGAAGGCCGCCATCGTCGGGCGGTACGGGTCCAGCGCCTTCACAAAGTGATACAGCTCCCGCAGCTTCGGCGGCTTGACCTTGTTCAGCTGGATTTCCGGTTCATCCGCGATGTACCAGCCCAGCACCGCCGGATGATGTCGGTAGTTCAGCACTTCCGCCGCCGCGGCCTCCAGCTCAGCCGCCGGCATGCGCAACGTATCAGGCATCACCTGCGGCTTGAACGGCATGGCGCGCTCCTTCAGCGGAAGGATGACGAACATGCCGTTGGCATGGGCGGTATCGAGGTATGCCCTGCGCTGCGCCTGCGTGGCGAAGTAGAAGCTGTAGTCCTGCAGGGCATTGATGCCCGCCGCGGACAAGGTCTGCATGATCTCAGGCGTGAATGCCTTCGCCGGCGCACTGAAGATGCCGATGGGGAAGACGGCTCGCTCCCGCTTACCGTCCTGGCGGACGATGGTTCGGCCATGCCGATCGACATAGACGTAGTGCTCCACCCACTTGGGGACGATCTCCAGCACGCGGCTTCCGATGCTTCGCGACGCACCGCTCTGAACGATGGCTTCAATGCGATACGATCCGCCGGGCCAGTCCGTGACGTCGAGATCCGTTTCGAGCGCTCGACCCGTCACAGCCTGCTGTGGCCAGGTCTGCCACACGCGCCCGGACGACTGAATGGCCCGAAGGGCAACGGTCGTCTTGTCGGCTGCCGCCGTGCCGCTCATCGGAGGGATCAGCACACGAATGTGAACAGGCGTGTTTCGCTGGTTAGGGAACACGATGCCGGTTTCATGATCGCCGCTGAAGCGCACCATCGGCTCGTCGATGACCGTCACCGGCACGAACGCGCCGCTGTGCAGCAGCGTGCCCTCTCTTGCCCGCGTCAGCACCGGCTCGAGGAAATACCTGCCGGTTTCCGGGAAGGTGGCGGCAACCCGTGCCTGCAGCTTGTCTCCCGTGCCGCTTACCTGTGCGCGATGCGAGCCGATCGGTTGATACGCGCTGTCGTAGACGTTGACCTGCAACACCAGGCTTGAAGGGGATTGACCCTTGGCATTGATCTGAACCGGCACTGCATTTTCGCCCGGCCAGATCACTTCCGGCAGTTCGATCTCGGCCCGCGCGGAGAAGCGCGTCGCGTCCAACTCCACCGGCCCAATCTGGCCGAACATGTCCGGGCGATGGAATGTGCCACCCGTGTGCTTCCATTGCGACGCACCGCCCCCGCTCTGGTCGTTACGGCAGAAGTTGATGCCCCATACCTGCCCCGATCCGCCGCGCAGGTTCAGCGCCGCAAACGGGATGAACATCTCGGCAATCCAGGCACTATCCGTCTTGCCGACGGCGGCATCCCAACGGCTCGTCCAGTTTGGATCGCCGGACAGCTCATCCAGCTTTGTCCCGCCCGCATTGACGACGAAATGGTAATAGTCCTTGCGGGTCCGGCCTGGATCGAGGAAGAGCTCGACAATGTCGTCCGACCAAAGGTTCGTGTCACGCTCCCTGCTGCCGGCACGCACCTGGGAGGGGTCGTCGTAGTCGCAGATGTACAGCACGTACAAGCCGTCCTGCGTGAACCCGACCTTGACGGTTGTATCCCTGGCAGCCGGCGTATTGGCCAGTGTCACGAACCCTGACACGACCGCGGCTGCGTCCCATTCCCCGGCACTGATCACACCATCGATCTTCGGGGGCGTCTGCAGCCGAGATGCCGGAAGCTTCCACGACGCCGCAAGGGCATCCGCGCCCAGACAGGAGAACAACACTGCCACACCAATCACACAGCTCTTCCTGATCACTTTATCTCTCCTGCGGGATAGTCACACAAACATGAAGCGCGCGTCCTCTGGCATGGCCCCACTCATGGCCCCAACGCGCGCAGGATCCCCCTCCGGACAGTCCATCACCCCTCAGCACTGCCGCGATCAGCTCCACCGGCTACCAGACATAAGGAGGGAGCACCTTGGCGTCGTACAGTTCGGATCGGTTGAGCCACACGACCGAACCATCGTTCTGAAGCTGGTTCCTGCCGCGATTCATGTGCGCGCCCAGATCAACGTAGGCCGCCAGCTCCGAATCGGAGCAGATCTGATCCTACACCCAGACCTTGTAGTCCTTCATGGACGTGATGGTCGTCTTGCCGTCCCGGATGTTGCGGGCATGCATACCGAAGCCGTTGTAGGTGATCGCCTTGTCCCACAGGGTCTCGGGCGTGCCCCCCTGATGGAAAGGCGATGCCGTCATGCTTCGATCCGGGCAGTAGAAGATCATGTAGCTGCCCGTGTAGTTGGGATACAGCAGGGTTGTGATGCACCCGCATTCGGGCCGGCCGACCAGTCGCTGTGGATGACCCCGCCCAGGCGCAAACGCTGCCAGCTCGGGCTTCCCGGCGAGCTCATGAAGCTGGGAAACTTATCGCCGTTGTCATTCAGGTACATGCGCAGCGCCAGCCCCTGGCTGCGCAGATTGGAGGCGCAGGCGATACGGTTGGCACTCTCCCTGGCTTTCTGCAGGGCGGGCAGCAATATCGCTATGAGAACTGCGATTATCCCGATCACCACCAACAGCTCGACGAGGGTGAATGCACTTCGCCGCATACCTGCCTCTCAGATAGATGGTCAGAGCACCAGGGGCGCGATGGTCTCACGCCCCTGGGCCACCTCGTTACCGGCGTTACTTCCTGGGTCGACGCAGCAGGGACAACCCAGCGACGCCCAGCAATGCCGCGCCCGTGGGCTCCGGGATGGCATCATCGAACCGGAACTCCACCTCCGAGACGCGGAGGTTGTGGTGCTGCGATGACTGCACATCGATCTTCACCCACTTGGTCGTGACCGGAGCATCCAGAACCAGCGAGTAGTAGATCTCGCGCTCATCCGAAGTGGGCGCGCTGTTGGCCAGGAGCACGACACCAAGCTGATTCCATTCGTGCCGTTGTCGCTGATGGAATAGGTGATTGAATCCGGGAAAGCATCCCACTGATCGGCCT
>CALEKX010000003.1 GCA_937904525.1 uncultured Phycisphaerales bacterium | reverse complement strand
CTCCTTCTCCCCCTATGCCAGCTGACAACCTATTTCAGGACGGGACACTACCCCCGCACTTCGTCTCTTCGTCCCTCAAGTCACGAAATGATCTCCCTCAACGTCTCCCGCAGCGTGCGGAAGCTGATGGGCTTGACCAGGTGGCGGGCGAAGCCGGCTTCGTAGCTGCGGCGGCGGTCTTCTTCCATGCCGAAACCGCTGACGGCGATGCCGCGCAGCTCGGGATTGCGGCGGCGCAGGGCTTGCATCAGCTCCGTGCCGCTGCCGTCGGGCAGGCCCAGGTCGCTGACGACCACATCGAACGGCTGCCGGTCCGCCAGCTCCAGCGCCTGCTGGACGTTGGCGGCTGTGGAGATCTCAAACTGCTCCGATTCCAGCAGCCGGCGCAGCACGCGCGCGGTCGTCTCGTGATCCTCCACCAGCAGCAGCCGCCACCGCCGACAACCGCCCTGAACCGCGCCGCATGGAGGATCGATCGTCGCATCACAGCCGACAGGCGGCGCGTCGTTGGCCAGCGGCATCTCGATGGCAAACGTCGCACCGCAGCCGCGGCCGGCGCTGTGCGCGGTGATGCTGCCGCCATGCAGGTCCATCAGCGACTTGCAGATCGCCAGCCCCAGCCCCAATCCGCCGTAGCGGCGCGTCACCTGCCGGTCGCCCTGCTCAAAGGCGTTGAAGATCGACGTCAGCCGATCCGGCTCGATCCCCAGCCCGTTGTCAACGACCTCGACGCGCACGACCTGCGGCGACGGCAGGAAGCTGCGGATCGTGATGCATCCGCCGGCATCGGTGAACTTCATCGCATTGTTGATCAGATTCCAGAACACCTGCTGCATCCGCGCCGGATCCGCCCACACCAGATGCCGCTCGGCTTGCAGCTCCAGCCGGCAGTCCAGCCGCTTGTTGGGCGGCAGACCCTCGCGACAGATGCGCAGCGCATGCTCCACCACGCCATGCAGATCGACGACCTCGCGATGCAACTCGATCGTCTGGCGGGCGATACGCGTCAGATCGAGCAGATCGTCGATCAGACGCGCCTCCAGCTCGACGTTGCGGCGAATCGTCTCAATGTCCGCACGCAGGCACGGCGGCAGGTTCGGATCATGCAGCAGTGCGTGAGCCGTCATGAGCACCGGCGTCAGCGGCGTGCGCAGCTCGTGCGACAACGTCGCCAGGAAATGGTCCTTGGCGCGCGAGGCGTCTTCGGCCTTCTGCTTGGCCAGTTGCAGCTCCTGCTCAGCCGTCTTGCGCTCGGTGATGTCGCGCATCGTGACCATGCCGAGAATGATTTTGCCCTCGGCACTGAGAACCGGCGCGCCGCTGAAGCTGTAGATGCGGACCGTGCCGGTCTCTTTCGCGCGGATTTTCACTTCGTAATTGCCGAACGACTCACCCTGCAGCGTCTTGTAAATCGGCCAGTGCTCGCGCGCCAGCGGCTGATCGTTCAGATCGAACAGTTCGTACATCCCCGCCAGCATTTCCACCGGAATGTGACCCTGATAGCGAACGTCGTTGCTCAGCCCGTGCATCTCCAGGGCTGCGCGGTTGAGCACCATGCTCTGGCCCAGCGGATCGCAGATGGCCAGCCCCTCGTTCATGGCCTGCACGATGCTCTGAAGCTGCGCCAGCGTCCGCTCATTGTGCTGGGTGGTGCGGCGCAGGGCTTCCTCATATTCCTTGCGCCGCGTGATGTCCGTCGCCAAGCCGAGCACCTGCGACGGCCGGCCCTCGGGCGTGCGGGCAAAGACCGTCACCCGGATGCTGAACCACCGCCAGCCGCCGTCGCGATGGCGGATGCGCCTTTCGCAGGAAAGGATCTCGCCATCGGCGGCTGTCTCGAACTCGGTGTAGAAGCGCTCGGCTGCGGCGCGATCGTCGGGATGCACCATCTCCAACAGTTGCTGTTCGTTGAGCTGTTCAATGTACTGCGGCATCCAGCCGAGGGTGCTGAACAGCTCGCGATTGGCGTAGATGGTGCGCCGTTCGGCCAAGTCATGGATGAAGAGGATGTCGGGCGTGGCCTCGGCGATGCTCTGGAACAGCCGTTGGCCGCGCTCGGCGGCTGCCTGGGCCTGGCGATGGTCATGGATGTCGGTGAGCGTGCCGCACCACAGGGCGATGCTGTCCCCCTCGCGGATCGGCTCGCCGCGGACGATGAACCAGCGATAGGTGTCATCGCGCCCGCGCAGGCGGCACTCCAGCGACAGCGACTCGCCCGTCGCCAGTGCCTGTTTCCATTTGCGCATGACGCGCGTGTACTCGTGGCGATGAACGATCCGCCGCCACAGCGTCGGGCCGGCCTGGTCTATGCCGACGCCGAAATACTCCACCCATCGCGGATTGGCGGCGACGGGCACGCCGTCGGCATTGGTCAGCCAGACGATCTGCGGCATGGCGTCGATCAGCGAGGCGAAGCGGCGCTCGCTGCTGCGGAGAGCGTCCTCATTGGCTTTGCGATCGGTGATGTCTTCGACACTGGCGATGGTGCTCAGCGGCTGGCCGTGTTCGTCGTGGATGACGCGCACGTTCAGCGATGCCCACACCGTGCCGCCGCTTTTGCGCAGATAGCGCAGCTCATCACGATATTCCGCCAGCTCGCCATGGATCAGCCGATCGAAGGCGTTCTGCTTGCGCGGGCGGTCGTCGGGGAAGACCATGTCGACGAAGCGCCGGCCAACCAGCTCGGCTGCGGTATAGCCGGTAAGCTGGCAGAAGCGCGGGTTGACGCGCAGCATCCGGCCGGTGCGCGCATCGGACTGCACCTTGCCCAGGCCGGAGATGTCGAACATCGCGCGGAACTGGGCTTCGGATTGGCAGATGATTTCGGTGGCGTGGTGCTCGCGCGTCACGTCGGCGATGATGGCGGCGACGGAGACGACCTTGTGGGTCGCATCGCTGATGGGGTAGAGGTCGGCGCGGTAGTAGCGGGTTTCCTCCGCAGGACCGAGGCTTCGGAAGCCGACATCCGCCAGCGGCTGGGCCGTTTCGTAGATGCCGTCGATCAACGGACCGATGGTCCGGGCCAGATCGGGCCAAAGCTCGCCCAGCGGGCAGCCGATTGGCTGCTGGGGCGCGTGATGCACCATCTGGATGAATCGCGGGTTGCAGGCGATCAGCCGATGCTGAGCATCGACGTTGATCCACCCCTGCGGCAGGTGATGGACCAGCGGATCGGCATGCACCAGCGGCGGAGGCGGCCGGCGCACAGGCCGATTGGTCGCCTCGTCTTGACGACGCGATACGCCCAGCTCCGATGCGGAATCGGAGCGACCGGATTGGTGGCCTCCGCTCATCAGGCAGCCCGATGACATATGAAGTTCAAAACCACCGCAACAGCCGCGCGGATCTCCCCCTGGGCCCACGAACCGATGCTGTTCGAGCCGTAGTCTATCCAGGCAAAGCGCGCGGCGCGAACCCACGTTTTTCTGGAAAAACCGCTAGCTGGCGGTTGGGGAAGAGGTCGGGGAGTAGCCGTCGTGGAGGACGGTCAGCCGGCCGGTTTCGGGGCAGATCATCAGACCATGGACCGGCAGGTCGGATGGCAGGAGCGGATGGTTGCGGATGAGCTGGACGCTGCTGAGCACGCCGGCTTCCGGGCTGTCGAACCCGCGCAGCCAGGCATCCAGATCGATCCCGGCATGGCGGAGCGTTTGAAGCGTCCGGTCATCGACTCCCCGCTGGCGCGCCGCGTCCAGCAGGCGGGCACAGCTCAGGCCGGTCATGCCGCAGCCATAATGCCCGACGACCGCAACTTCTGATGCATTCAGCTCATACACCGCAACGAGGATGCTCCGCATCACGCTGCCGAAGGGGTGGGAGACGATCGCGCCGGCGTTCTTGATGACCTTGACCTGGCCCTGGCGGAGGTTCATCGCGGCGGGCAGGAGCTCGACCAGGCGCGTGTCCATGCAGGTGAGGACGACGAGCTTCTTGCTGGGGAATCGATCAGTGCGAAATGGCTCATAGGCCCGCGCCTGAACGAAGCGGGCGTTGTGGTCGAGGATGTCCGACAGCAGGCTCATGGGTATCTACGTCTTCGGGGGTTTACCGTGTTGGTTTGTGGTTGCGATCCGGTTGGCCGCCGGGGATCAGGTTACGGGCTTTCTCAGGGATTTGATCTGCCCCCGCTGTTTCTTGGCGGTCAGGCGTTTTTCCCGGGCGGCGCGGGTGGGCCGCGTCTTGCGGCGGACGCGCGGCTCGCGGCGCGCCGCGAGGATCATCTGCCGCAGGCGATCCATGACCGCCTGGCGGTTCGATTCCTGGCTGCGGTATTCGTCAGCCGACAGGTGCAGCTCGTCGTTCTGCGTCAGTCGGCTGCCCGCCTGCTGGCGAAGCCGCTGGCGGGCGCGGTCGGTCAAGCCGGTGATGGCGTCGATCCGGATCCAGAGTTGGGCGCGGGTGGAGAGCTTGTTGACATTCTGCCCCCCCGGCCCGGAGCTGCGGGAAAACTGAATGCGCAGCCCGTCCGGCGCGACGGTGACGCCGGGCGCGATCTCAATGCCGGATGGATCCGGTTGGCTGGCCATTCAAGGCAGTATAACGGCTGGGACGGAGATGGGAGTATGGAGGAAGCAGGCGAGGGGGATCAGTCGGCGGTCGGCAGTGGGCAGTCAGCAGTCAGCAGTCGGCAGTCAGCAGTCAGCAGTCAGCAGTCGGCAGTCTGCAGTCTGCAGTCTGCAGTCTGCAGTCGGCAGTCAGCCAACATCGAAACAACCAAACACGAAACAACACAACACCAGACCGGGAATCTGAAATCTCGGTGATCCGCAATCCGCAATCGAACCAATCCAAAATCGAATCACTGCCTCTGCGCGGGAACATCAGCCGGCGACGGCTCGGTCACGGCGATGCGGACGTGGCGGGTGGCGCTGGCCAGGAAGATCACGACCATCAGCACGACCAGATTGATCCGCATCCAGCGGACGGGGTTGGACGGTGGCGTGCGGCCGGTGGTCAGGAGGAAGGCGATCAGGATCGCCAGCACGCCCGCGCCGGAATGCGCCAGCCACCACCAGCCCGGATGCGTCGCGGGGGACGACGGTTCCAGGACCGGCGGGCCGAAGGTCGGCTGCGTGACAGGCCCATACGCCGGCTGGGTTGTCGCGACCGGCCGCTGGAGGTACCGCTGGGCCACGACCTCCGGGCGGGTATAGGCTTCCCAATGTCGCACAGCCGAGATGCCGCCGGTGACGAGCACCATGATGGCTGCCGTCCAGACGATCCGCCGGAAGACCCACCGCGCCCGGGCGAAGATGGCTAGCTGCTGCTCGGGCTTGAGGTCGGCGATCGCGATCGGCACGACCATCTCATAAAACAGCGTGCCGCCGACCAGCAGCGTCGTACAGACAATATGCAGATACCGCGCCAACAGGTAGATCGTGTTGGCGACGATAACCGAGGTTTGGACCGGTTCGGCGGGGGCTTGTGCCAGCAGATTGATCATCAGCCACTCGGGTTGCGTTGCAGACAGGACAGTACCTGATTCTATCGTCGTCCGATCTGCCACGAAAGCATGTGCAAACCTTCCGCCCCAGTGCGATCCGAAGACCCGGCCGATGTCCCGATACCCCCGGATCGGCGCACGGGTGCGGGCCGGGAGGAGACTCCCGGCCCGCTGTGACCTCGTGTTTCTGATCAGACCGCTTTCGCGGCGATTAGATCAGCAACTGGAACTGGCTGCGAAGCACCCACTGGTCGTCGTCGCCGCTGTTCAGGTAACCGATACCCGTGGCTTCCGGCGAGCCTTCCGGCAGGTAGGTCAGATCGATCGTGAACTTCGCCGAGTGACCATGCATGTAGTAGTTCACGCCAGCGGTGATCTCGATGATCTCGTCGTCGGCATTGTCGAAGTCGATCCAGCCGAATCGGCCGAAGACTTCCCACTTGCTGTCGGGCAGCAGGTAAGAGATCTGAGCGACGGCGCCCCAGTCATAGAAGTCATCGTCGTCATCCTCACCCCACTGCGCCACGTAGGCCGCATAGAGGCCCAGGCCGGCGCTGTTCTCGAACTGGACGTCGACCGTGTGCGAGACGACGTCGAAGCTGCCGACTTCCGACCAGTCGACGCCGGCACCGATGACCAGCAGGTCTTCGGTCGTGCCCATCGCCGTGAAGTCGGAGTAGTTCTTCTTGTCACCGAACACCACGTACTCGACGCGGCCGGCGAAACCGAAGTGATCGGTCTCGACGAAGTTGGTGTTGGCGCTGGCGGCGCGGTCATGGTACACGACCGTCGCGAACAGCGGACCTTCCTCGTAGCTGATACCAATGCCCTGCACGCGGTCGACAAAGCCGCCGCCCAGAGCCTCGTTCACCAGCGAGCGGTCAGCCGCGAGCTGACGACGCGAGCTGACGAGCTCCTCATGATGCACCGGATCCTTGAACTGACCGGCGTAGACCGCCCAGGGCGTGCCCTCGAAGCTGTATTCGACAACCGCATCTTCCAGCGACAGCGTGCCACCGCTGCGGTCCGAGCCCCAGACGATGTTGTACCGGAGGTTCTTGCTGAAGACGTTGCCGGCAACGCCGAAACGCATGCGGCGGATCTCAAAGCCGTGCTCGGTCTCCCAGTCATCCTGGTCCGCGGCGTTCACGACGTGGCGGATCTGGAGCTGGAAGGTCGGGCTGAGCGAGAAGTTGCCGTCGGCGCTCTGGAGGACGAACTTGCCGTTGGTGTAACCGGCAGTGAAGCCCTCGACCTGGAGAAGCTGGCTGCGCCGGTTGGCGTCTTCCAGCACCCGAGCGATCGTCGCATCCACGTCAGCGGCGTTGAGCTGCTGCTGGGTCGACTTGAGCTGGGCAATCTCAGCCTTGAGGGCCTCGATCTGCTGCTGCATCTGCTCAACGGCAGGATCGGCCGCCAACGCCAGGGAAGCCCCGGTCCCAATGGCCGCCGCCACGATAGCCGGCAGTGTCCGGCGCTGCATGATGGTCATACCTTCTCCTTCTTTGGGTGGCACGCGGCCACACGCTATGGGTTACGGTTGCCAGGGAGATGACCATTCCACTGGCGAACCACGCTTACTCTTCCGCCTCTCGGCTAAACTTGTCGGTCCGGCGCCATCAGAATCTTCAGCCCGCTCGACGCCCGGCCTCGACGTCCGCAGACCCTTCTGACAGCAGCCGCAACAGCAGGTCAGCCGCGTTGACAACTATCGGAGCGCCCAAAGCAATTTCTTCGGTAAATCCGGTACCACCCGCACGTTAGCCGCCATAGCCCCTTCAGCAACGTCGCAGGGCAGAGATTATGAGACGTGGGGTTTAAGGAACGATTTATGAGAGAAGAATTCCTGGTTAGACCCCGATGCAGGAATCGCGAAACGACGCAGGACCGATAGTTCGCGGCGGCGCGAACCACCGCAGGACACCGAGGCTGAAACAGAGACGGAAAGACGAAGAGGCAGAGACGAAGTGTAGTGGTATCAAGCAGTTATCGCCCTTCGGCAACCCTGCCTGATCTGGACAAACCAAGAGACGGGAGAGCACAGACTCTCCCGTCTCGGTTGTTTTTCTCGATGTCCGGCGTGTGCTGGCGGTCAGTTTCCCGGCAGGACCGCGCTCGACACCTGGGCCGGGCGGGCGGTTTGCTCCACCGTCACGGCCCGCTCCGTGCGAGTGCTGAGAGCCTGCGTGGCTGGGAAGATGATGCCGAACACCAGCGTGCCGATCACGGACAGCACGATCGACGCCAGCACAGGCACCGGCAGCCTCACAGCCGGCCGCGGCGCGGGAGCCTGGCCCTCTTCGACAGCCGGCTCGGTCCGCAGGAACATCGTCGCCACGATCCGCAGGTAGTACCCCGCGCTGATGGCAGCATTGATCACCAGCAGGATTACCAGACCCACCAGCTTCGCCTTCAACGCCGGCAGGATCAGATAGGCCTTGCCGAAGAAGCCGATCGTCAGCGGCAGGCCCGTCAGGCTGAAGCAGCAGATCGCCATCGCCAGCCCCAACCCCGGATGCCGCCGGCCGGTCCCGGCCAGGTCTTCAAACGTCTCAGCCGAGCTGCCACGGGCAGCTTCGCCCGAGATCGACGCATCGCGGCTGGGCAGCAGCATCAGCACGCCAAACGCGCCGGCATTCATCACGCCATACGCCGCCAGGTAGAACAGCACGCCCTGCAGGGCATCGATCTGCACCTGCCGAACGTCGTTCACGCCCGGCATCCACGCGGCGGCGATCAGCGCCGTCAAGCCGACCAGCATGTACCCGCTGTGTGCGATCGAGCTGTACGCCAGCACACGCTTGACGTTGTACTGCAGCAGGCCCAGCACGTTGCCGACGAACATCGTCAGCACCGCCAGCACCGACAGCAGGCTGACCAGCGTCTGCGACGCGACCCACACCCCACCGCCGGCCACGAACAGCACCTTGATGATCGCGACAAATCCAGCCGCCTTGGGCGTGAACGCTAGGAACGCCGTCACCGGCGTGGCAGCGCCCTGATAGACGTCGCCGGCGTAGAAGTGCATCGGGAAGGCGGCGATCTTGAACGCCAGCCCCACCAGCAGCACGATCACGCCGAACATCAGCCACGGATCAACAGCCGCGGCGACGCCGTTCTCATCCGGCACAAACCGCTGCTGAATCTGCTGCAGGTCGGTTGTGCCCGTCATGCCGTAGATGTAGCTGAAGCCGAACAGCATCACCGCCGCCGACATCGCGCCCAGGAAGAAGTACTTCACGCCCGCTTCCTGCGCCACAGCCGCCGGCCGCGAGATCGAAACCATCACGTACGTCGGCAGGCTGACCAGCTCCAGCGCCAGGAACAGCAGGATCATGTCGTTGGCTGACGCCGTCAGCAGCACGCCGCTGAGGCTCAGCAGCATCAGCGAGAAAAACTCCGCCGCTTCGGTGCCGAAGTGCAGCGACGGATTGCCGGTCGCATCGTCGTTGCTCGGCCAGGCCAACAGCACCAGCAACACACCCACCGCCGCCGTCAGCAGCTTGATGTACTGCCCAAACTCGTGCAGACGCACGACGTTGAACGGGTCAGCCATCGTGCCGGAGTAGCGCAGGTTGTCGGTCTGCATGTAGGCGGCGATGAACGCCGCGATCAGCGCAACCAGCGTCAGCACGGGCGCGGTGCGGCGGCTCGTCGCCGATTTGCTGATGCCCATCAGCATGAGCACCAGCGCCATACCGGCCAGGATGATCTCGGGCAGAAGCAGTCGGAAAACGTCAGTCATGTTGGTGTTCCACGGGCGCGTCGGCGATCACCGCAGACGCGATCGTTTCGATGTTTGCCTGGTTCTCGGCAACCGCGATGGCTGAATCGGCCGGAGCAGCCGGTTCGACGACAGCCACGCTGGTCAGCCGCTGCAGCGCCGGCTCCAGCGAGCGCATCAGCGGTGTCGGATACAACCCCAGGAAGAAGACAGCCAGCGCCAGCGGCACGAGAATCGCAATTTCGCGCCCGCCGATGTCGCCGGGCTGATCATGCGCATGATCATGATGGGCGTCATCGCCGGCAGCCGCCTTGGCCGGATCGCCATGGGCATGCGCATCGGGCACCTTCAGCGGGCCCCAGATCACGCGAGCGGCCATGTGCAGCATGTAGACCGCGCCCAGAATCACGCCCAGCGCTCCCACCGCACCAAACGCGATCCCCAGATTGTCGCTGGTGAACGCGCCCAGGATCGACAGGAACTCACTGACAAATCCATTGGTCCCCGGCAGGCCGATGCTGCTGAGCGTGAACAGGATGAAGAAGAACGCCAGGATCGGCATCCGCTTGGCCAGACCGCTGAGCTGATCGATGTCGCGCGTGTGATAGCGGTCATAGATCATGCCGATCACAAGGAACATCGCGCCGGTGCTGATGCCGTGGTTGATCATGTACAGCACCGAGCCCTGCATGCCGATCGTGTTCAGCGCCAGCAAGCCCAGCACGCAGAAGCCCAGGTGCGACACGGACGAGTACGCCACCAGCTTCTTGATGTCCTGCTGCACCCATGCGACCAGCGCGCCGTAGATGATCCCGATCACGCACAGCACGCCCAGGAACTTGATGAACCCGGGCACCGTGATATCCCAGCCGAACAGGTGGCCGACCACCTCCGGCGAATCGGAAACGCCCGCCAGACCCACCGGCAGTGCGATCGCCAGCAGCCCATACGTCCCCAGCTTCAGCAGCACGCCGGCGAGGATTACCGAACCGGCAGTCGGCGCTTCGGTGTGCGCCAGCGGCAGCCACGTATGCATCGGGAACAGCGGCACCTTCACCGCCAGCCCAGCCAGGAACGCCAGCAGCAGCCAGAACCGCTCATTGGCCGTCGCCTGCGTCTGGGCGTAGCGGAAGACGTCCGCGAACGCGAACGAATCGGCGTTCAGCCCCAGATACAGCACGCCCGCGAGCGTGAAGATCGATCCAGCGAAGGTGAACAGGAAGAACTTCGCGGCTGCATAACGCCGCTGCGAGCCGCCCCAGATCCCGATGATGAAGAACATCGGAATCAGCGTCAGTTCGAAGAAGATGTAGAACAGCAGCAGGTCGCGTGCGATGAACGCCCCCACCATCGCCGCCAGGAGCACCAGCATCCAGCCGTAGTACTCCTTTTCCCGGTCGGCGATGCTGCCCCAACTGAACCAGATCGCCAGCGGCGTCAGGGCGACGGTCAGCACCATCAGCCATAGCGAGATGGCGTCCAGGCCCAGCGACAGCGAAAAGCCGATCTCCGGCAGCGCGAACAGCGACCCCGGCTCGCCGCCGAAGGTGATCGCATCGCCGGCGTGGCCGTAGCTGAAGTTGCAGGCGAGGATGATCCCCAGCAGCAACGTCACGCCGCTGACGCCCAGCGCCCACGACCGCGCGCTGCGGCCGCTGAGCAGCGCCGTCAGCGCCGCCCCAACCAGCGGAACCGCGATCAGCAATACAAGCAGATATTCCATAGTTCTATTCTGGATTTTGGATTGCGGATTCTGGATTCAACCCGCATTCCAAATCACTTCACGCCTTGGACTCTCTATTCACCGCGGCGAGCACCGAGGTATCGCAGCGTTGTCGCAGAGGTTGTTCCACTTTCTTACCGCACGGGCGAGGCGCCCATGCCGCGAAATCTCCTCTGCAAAACCTCCGCGTCCTCCGCGGTGGAAATCGCTCCGCAGTGGACTGTTACCACAGACCAAAGATCAGCAGCAAGATCACCGCGATGCACAGCAGCATCGTCACGGCGTAGCCCTGCAGGTAGCCGCGCTGGGTGGTGTACTTCAGCACAAACGCCCCAAGCTGCGGGACGAACCCGACGATCCACACCAGCCCATCGATCACGAACCGGTCAAACACGAACGACGCCCGGCCGATCCAGCGCAGCGGCTCGACGATGTAGCCCTGGTAGATCTCATCAATCCAGTACTTGGCCTCCAGCAGCCGGCTGATCGGAGCCGCCTTCTGCGGCAGCGCTTCGCCGCGGCGGCGATCTTTCAGATGCAGCCAGTACGCCAGGGCAATGCCCACGATCGCGATCGCCGCGCTGATGCCCATGAAGGCGTAATGCGCCGCCGGATCCGTCGGCTCAGGCTCGCCGTAGAGCGAGTGCGCCAGCGCTTCGGTCTGCTGATACGACGGGCTCTGATCCAGGAAATGCCCCAGGGCATGCACCGGGAAGTTCAGATAGCCAGCCAGCACTGCGCCGATCGCCAGCACGACCAGCGGAACGATCATGATCGCCGGCTCGTGGTTGTGATGATGTGCGTCATGGCCGTGACCGTGGTCGTCGTGGCCATGGCCATGGGCGCTGTGCGCGTGATCGTCGGCTGGAGCGTGATGATCCTCAGCCGGCGTCGTCGGCACGAGCTGCGGACCCTCAAACACACGGAAGTACAAACGGAAGGTGTAGTAGGCTGTCAGGAATGCCGTGAACAGCAGCACCGCGCCCAGCGCCACATGCCGATGCCACGCGGCTGCCACGATCTCGTCCTTTGAGAAGAAGCCCGACAGCAGCGGCACACCCGCCAGCGCCAAGCAGCCGATCAGCATCAGCCACCGCGTCTTCGGCAGCACATGCTTCAGGCCCGACATCTTCCGCATGTCCAGGTGTCCCAGCATCGCGTGCATCACCACGCCGCTGCTGAGGAACAGCAGCGCCTTGAAGAACGCGTGCGTCACCAGGTGGAACACGCCCGCCACCGGCGCCAGCACGCCGACGGCTACGAACATGAACCCAAGCTGGCTGATCGTGGAGTAGGCGAAGACTTTCTTGAGGTCGAACTGCCGCAGGGCGATCGTCGCGCCCAGCAGGGCTGTGATCGCGCCGACCGTCGCCACGGTCGTCATCGCGGCTTCGTTGCCGACGAACAGCGTTCCGCAGCGGGCGATCATGTACACGCCAGCCGTCACCATCGTCGCCGCGTGGATCAGGGCCGACACAGGCGTCGGGCCTTCCATCGCGTCAGGCAGCCACACATGCAGCGGGAACTGCGCGCTCTTGCCGAACGCGCCCAGCATCAGCAGGAACGGAATCCACTGCAGTGCCGTGATCTGGAACGGCGTCAGCCCTTCGCGCGCCCCGCCGGCGATCTCCAGCAGGCCGGTGCCCGTGCCCACACCCTCGCCAAAGTAGCTGACCGTCCCGAACGCCAGGAAGCACAGCATGATCCCCAGCGCGAAACCAAAGTCGCCGACGCGGTTGACCAGGAACGCCTTCTTGGCGGCCTCACGCGCCGCCGGCTTCTCGTAGTAGTAGCCGATCAGCAGGTAGGAGCAGACGCCCACGCCTTCCCAGCCCAGGTAGAGCATGATCAGGTTCTCGCCCATGACCAGGTTGGTCATGGAGAAGATGAACAGCCCCAGGTAGGCGAAGAAACGGAAGTATCCGGCTTCGCCTTTCATGTAACCGGCGGCGAAGACGGTGATCAGGAAGCCGATCCCGCAGACGACGCACAGCATCACCGTCGTCAGCGGATCGAAGAAGTATCCCCAGCGGATGACAAAGTCCCCGGCGGCGAACCACGTCCAGTACGGCTCGACAAAACCGACGGCCTGGCCGTGGGCGGCGCTGGCGTGGCTGATCATGCCGTACAGCAGCAGCAGGCTGTGGACGGCGGCATAGCCCACGCCGATCCAGATCGGCCAATGCGCAGCCGGCTTCCGCTGCCCGGTCATGAGCAACCCGCTCACGATCGCCCCCACCAGCGGCAGCAGCGGAATCAGGATGGACCAGTCGAGGAGGAAAGTTTCCATTGCTTAGCTGTCAGTTGTCATTTGTCATTTGTCACTCGCCGCAACCGCCGGCTTGATAATCGCTCGCCCGGCGGAGCCATCTTTGGTCATCAGCCACCGGCGAGTGACCAGTGACCAATGACCAGTGACAAATCTCTATCCCTTCAACTCCCGCCACGCGTTCGCGTCCAGCGTGTGCTTATGGCGGAACAGCAGCACGACGAGGCCCAGCGCCAAACTCGCCTCGGCTGCCGCGATGACCAGGACCATGATCGTGAACACCTGCCCGCCCAGGTTGCCGTGATAAGCGCCGAAGGCGATCAGGTTCAGCGCGCATCCCTGGAACATCAGTTCCGTGCACAGGAACATCACGATCAGGTTGCGGCGCGTCATGAAGCCGATCAGCCCGATCACAAACAGGATGCCGCCTACCGCAAGGTAATGTTGTAGAACCAGTTCGTTCATTGCATCACGTCAATAGCTCGAGTCTCGCCAGCAGACGGGCCTCGGATCGCAACTGTCGTCCCCGCAACGTCCGCTTGCCGCTAGGCTTCCGGATACGCCTTCTGGCGGGGGTTGTCCGTGCCGTAGATCGGAATCGTGTGCGGGTTGTCGGCGACCTGCGGCGGCGGTTGCGTTTCACGCAGGCGATCCGCCTGCGACACCGGCACGCGGCGCCGTGCGATCGCAATCGCGCCGACCATCGCCAGCGTCAGGATGACGCCAGCCACCTCGACGCTCAGCAGATCGCGGCTGAACAGCGTCTCGCCCAGGGCCCGCGTGTCGAACGGACCGGTCGCGCTGGGCGGCAGCCCGCCGGGGCGATCGAAGATCACAAACAGCAGCACGCCCATCAGCGCAAACCCGACGGCGCATGCGGTGATCGGCTCGCGGCTGACCACGTCATACTCCGCCAGCCCCGCCAGCGGCTGATCGCCGGAGTTCTGCGACTGCTGAGCCAGCATGATCACAAAGACATAGGTGACGAGAATCGCGCCGGCGTAGATCAACACCAGCGCCGCAGCCATGAACTCGGCCGCCAGCAGGACGAACAGTCCCGCCGTCGAGAAGATCGTCAGCACAAAATAAAGGGCCGAGTACACCGGCCGGGGATGTGTCACGACGCGCAGCGCGCCGATCACCGTCACGGCGGCGAAGATCCAGAAATAGGGGTTCAGCTTCGGTGCATCCGGCGCTGAAGCGGCTGATCCAGCCGCCCATCGAAACAGCACCGCGCCCAGGACCAGCAGCGCCAAAAGCGCAATCGCGCCGCCGATCTTGCGTGTGGCCGGCTCGCGGCGCGACGGCAGCAGCAGAAACGTGCCGATGCCCGCGACAATGCACAGCACAAGAACCAGGACGGGATGAAGCACCGCCTGGGCCAGCAGCCCGCCACCAAAGAAACCTGGGTCCGAAAGAGGCATAAGTTTCTGTAACGATCCTCACTTCCGGCGTGCGGTAAGCGCGCGCCCGGCCGCGAAACGGGCCAGTTCTAAAGAAGCGATGAGCATAGGCAAGGGGGGTTGGCTTGGCAAGGGCGGCTGTGACGCTTTTCACGATGCATCCGTCGCCCCCACCGGCGGATGCAGCCGTCAGCCCGCCGCCCAAAAGACCACCGGGGTCGTCGCGCCAAGTTATCCACACGCGCCACCGGGCCCAACGAGCCTCCCGCACCCCGGCGCGGGCCGACAGGCGCGCGGATCAGCCGTCCGGCAGAAACCGCGTTTCTACGGGTACCACTACAAGTAGCAATCGGTTATCGGAACCCACCCAAGCTGTCGGCTGGGCGGATCAGGAAGGGGGTTTTCAGGCCGGCTTGGAAAGTTATCCACAACTTCTGCACACGCGGCGGTCGAGGGGGCGGAGAAGAAGACCACAGTCAATAAAGGCTGCGATTCAGCCCCAATGCAACGGTTCTCGTCTCTCTCCGCGCCCTCGAACGCCGCATGCGCCGTTGGGGTGCAGATGGCATCGAATTCATCGGCCAGGGAATCAAACGAGAATGAGGAAATCTCGCGGTGGGACAGGCACACAAGGCTGTGCGACGAGGCTGGGCATGCCTTCTATCCCCCTTCGTCGCTCCGTCGCTTCGTCGCTGGATCAACGGTCCGGTCCCCCGCCACTGTCCGCCCGATCGAACCGCCGGATCTCCTCATTGCGAATCCGCAGGCCGATCAGGCCCAGGATCAGGCAGGCGACGGCTGCGACGATGTACAGGGTGAAATACCAGCCGGGGATGGGGTCGCGCCGGCCGCTGAGGATCCGGTAGATCTCGTATGCCAGCACGCCGGCGATGATCAGAAAGGAATATGACAAACGCGACATCCAGCGTTTCATGAGCGGTGCCCCTTCCCGGACATGTCGGCCTGGGCGACGGCTGCGGCGATTGCTTCCGCAAGCGCCAATACATCGGCAGCCGGAGACTGGATGGCCGGTTCCAGCCCCAGGTCGCGAAGCGTCCGGCTGGTCACCGGGCCGATGCTCGCCAGACGCACGCCCTGCAGGACCGTTATATCGTCGTCCCCCAAGAGCGACATGAAATTCCGAACCGTGCTGCTGCTGGTGAAGGTGATCCAGTTCACCTGCCGATTGCGGATCGCCTCCACGACCGCCGGCGGCAGCGCCGTGGCTGGGCGTGTCTGGTAGATCGCCACATCCGCCACGCGGGCCGCGCCGCCGGCTTGCAGGCGCTCGACCAGCACCGGCCGGCCGATATCGGCCCGCAGCAGGAGAAACCGCCTGCCGGTCACGGCCCCTCGCCGCGCCAGCTCATCCGCCAGCCCCTCGGCTGTCGCGTCAAAGCTGGCCAGATCCGCTTCGATGCTCAGCATCTGCCGCAGGGCTTCCGCCGTCGCCCGGCCGATCACCGCAATCCGCAGCCCGGCCAGCGCCCGGGCGTCCAGCCCCCGCTGCCACAGCGCCTCTCGCGCCGTGCTGACGCCATTGGCACTGGTAAACACCAGCCAGTCGAACGCGCCGGTTCGCAGCTCATCAATGGCGGCATTCACCGCAGCCGTATCCGCCGCGGGGGCGATCTCAATTGTCGGTGCCTCAAGGACTTGCGCGCCAAGCTCCGCCAGGCGGGCCGACAGCGCGCTGGCTTGGTGGCGCGTGCGCGTCACGACGATCGTCTGCCCGAAAAGCGGCCGCTTTTCGAACCATCCGATCGTCTGCCGCATCTGTACGACGCGCCCGATGATCACGATCGCCGGCGCGCCGATCCCCGCCTCCGCCGCCCGCTGGGCAATGTCCGTAAGTGTCGCAACCACCGTCCTTTGCCGCGGGGTCGTGCCCCACTGGATGACGGCAGCCGGTATGGCTGGGTCCATCCCATGCTCGATCAGCGACTGCGTGACCCGAGGCAGGGATTTCACCCCCATATAAAACGCCACGCACGGCAGGCGGGCGATGGCTGCCCAGTCGATCCGCGAGCCCTCGCCGGGCGTCCGCCCCCGGGCGGCTTCATCGCGGAAGGCATCCTCCCGCTCCTGGCCGGTGATCAGCGTGAAGCTGGAGTTGAAATCGCGATGCGTCACCGGGATCCCGGCATAGGCGCAGGCAGCGATAGCCGCCGTCACGCCGGGGACGACCTCAAACGCAACTCCCGCTGCCGCAAGGGCTTCAGCTTCCTCGCCCCCACGCCCGAAGACGAACGGATCGCCCCCTTTCAGCCGTACGACGCGCAGCCCCTCGCGCCCCAGGCGGACCAGCAGGTCGTTGATCTGCTCCTGGGTCATCCGATGGTCGGCTGCCCGTTTGCCGGCATCGATCAGCCGGGCGGTGGGCTTGCAGAGCTCCAGCAGCTTCGGCGATGCCAGGGCGTCATAGACGACCGCATCGGCTTGTTCCAATAACTCGCGTCCGCGCACGGTCAGCAGACCGGGATCCCCCGGCCCCGCGCCCACCAGCGCCACAAACCCTCTCGCCGCCGTCTCCTGCACCGTGACCTCGAATTGGGGGTTGGAACGTTAATCTGGGTAATGTCTGCCGCCTACGCAGCCGATGAACTGACTGTGCAGGGCGATTGTACGGTCCCGCCCGCACAGGAGCGAATCATGGTAGCACTACTCCGCCGTCCGATGCGACTGGTTCCCGAATCCGCGATGGATCGTCGCATGTTTCCGCGAACAACCTGCACTGGCCCGGTGCAGACCCGCCGGCTGGACCATTCCGTCGCCGCCCGCCGCCATCCGACGCTGACGATGGAGCTGCGCGATGTCTCCGTCGGCGGCCTGTGTGCGATTTCCGACATGCCGCTTGAACGCGGCGAGCGGCTGAACGTCCACTTCGCCGGTACAGCCCTGCGTCAGGCATGGACCGCCTATGGCAGGGTCCTGCGCTGCGACCCCTGCGGCGCCGGCTATCGCGTGGCTGTCGAGTTTGACCCAATCCCCGCTGCCGCGTGACCCAGACCTCCTTACCAGCCGACCCCGAAACGGGGATGGTGGAACCGGTGGATCGCAATCGATTCGCCGGTTTTTTGTTTATATTGCCCACCTATGGCCCCTCAACGCCAAGTCGCGATCGTCACCGGCGGATCGCGCGGTATCGGCGCCGAGATTGTCCGCCTGGCAGCCGCTCGCGGCTATGACGTGGCGTTCAGCTATGTGCGCGACGAGACTGCGGCGCGCCGGATCGAATCCGAAGCATCCGCCAATGGGGCGCGCGTCATCGCCATCCGGGCAGATGTCGCCGATCCGTCGGCTGTGGCGACGCTGTTCGCGACAGCCGAGCGCGAGCTCGGGCCGGTCACGGCGCTGGTCAACAATGCAGGCATCACCGGTCCGATCGGATCCTTTCTCGACAGTACGATCGACACCTGGCGCCGCGTGATGGATGTGAATGTGATCGGCTTGGTGGCCTGCGCGAAGCAGGCCGTCCACCGCTGGCGCGAACGCGGGACAACCGGCGCGATGGTGAACATCTCATCCATCGCAGCCACGCTCGGCGGGCCGGGCGAGTATGTCCATTACGCCGCATCCAAAGCCGCCGTCGAAGCCTTCACCATCGGCCTGGCGAAAGAGATGGCAGCCACCGGCATCCGCATCAATGCGGTATCGCCCGGCACGACCTACACCGACATTCACGCGACAGCCGGCGAACCCAATCGGCCGGCGCGCGTCGTCTCCCGAATCCCCATGCAGCGAATCGCCCAGCCGACAGAGATCGCCGAGGCGGTCCTCTGGCTGCTGTCGCCGCAGGCGTCCTATGTCACCGGTACGGTGCTTCGCGTCGCAGGCGGGCTATGACCCAGATGCACGCACGCAACACCTCAAGTCGCAGGCTCCGCTTCAGCGGATCAGTGATGGGTTGTGTTCATCTGCGGTTTCAATATCTGTATCCTCGGCAGGCGTGAGGAAGCCGACGACAAGGATCTCAGCGCCGCTGATGCGCGTCGCGGCGCTGATCTTCGCCCTCGCGCTGGCCATTCGCATCATCGTCTTCCTCTGCATCGCCTGGCGGCTGGACCTGTCCATTGAGCAGTACGCGCGTCTGTATGACGGCAACAGCTACCTGACGACAGCGCAAGCCTACGTCGATCGCGCCTGGCCCGAGGATGATTATCACGCGCGCGTCTTCCCGGGTTTTCCCGCCGCCGTCGCGCTGCTTCAATGGATGGGATGCCCGCCGGCATGGGCAGCCGTCGGGATCAACTGGATCAGTGCGTCGCTGGCCGCCGCGCTGGCGGCGTGGCTCTTTCGCGATTGGCGCGTCGGCGTCGCGTGTGCGGTGCTCATCCCGCACTACCTGATGAACTCGACGATGGCGATGACCGAAGCCCCGCTGCTGGCGCTGACGCTGGGCGGGTTGATCGTGGCACGGGCGCCCCGTGTCTGCATTGATGGTGATGTCCGTGTCGATGGGGAAGGCGCGACGGACGCTGGCTGGCGGCATGTTGCGCGTTTGTGCGCAGGCGGCGCGCTGCTCGGCTTAGCCGGGCTGGTGCGGCCGATGGCGTGCTTCGCGACGGCTGCCAACATGCTCGCCTTACGCAACGGGCGGCGGGCACTGATTTTCGGCGCGGTCGCGCTCGTGGCTGTCATCGCGGGCCTGGTCAACCTGCAATGGTGGATGGGCGACGCGCTGTTCAGCTACCGCTACCAATCGGCCAGCCCCGCAGCCTACGGCGGCTCGCTGCTGCAGTGGCCATTCACGTCGCTGATCCTCACGCCGCTGCAAAACGACGTGCCGCCCGCACGCATCGCGTACATCTGGGCACACGTCGTGCTCGTGGTGATCGCGTGTCTCACCGTGCTGCGGGCTGGGAGTGACACGACGCTTCGGCGCCTGTCAGCCGTGTGGCTCTGGAGCAATACGCTGTTTGTCCTGTGCATCGGCAACGTCTGGGGCTTCGAGTGCTTCCACCGCTTCACCGTCCCGGCAATGCCGGCGATGTTCTATGCGCTGCACCGTTGGCTGCCGCGTCGAATCTGGATCTGGGCGGCGATCACAGGCGTCTCTGCCGTGATTGCCGCCTTCAGCGCGGGCACGTAAGAACGGCGGCCGCGAAGACGCGAAGATCGCGAAGATGGCGCGAAGATAGACCTGTGTAACACACAAAGATCGCAAAGACGACAAAGAGGGCAAAGGCATGTAGGGTGAGAGCGACGGAGCGACGAAGCGACGAAGGGAACGGCAACAGTGTGCATTGTGTTCTGTAGGGGCACACGGCAATGTGCCCGTGCTCCGCAGGTGAGGCCGAGCCTTCCGCACCATCGCTGCAAGTCGTCTCAGAACGTCATCCTGAGCGAAGCGAAGGATCTCTGCGTCGGCAACGGTTGAGATTCTTGGCTTCGCTCAGGATGACAACTTCGGGGACGGTCGCGC
>CALEKX010000002.1 GCA_937904525.1 uncultured Phycisphaerales bacterium | reverse complement strand
GTGGATCGCCCGGCAACGCAGAACATAGGGGTCGAGATCGAGCAGACGTTGTTGAGCTTCCCGATCTCGCGGAAACAAGCCAACTTCAGCCAGTGCACTACGAAGGATCCGCCGCCGTCGCTTGCGGCGAAGGATTTGCCGCCGCATACCGCGAGCCATGCGGCGATCCTGATTGCGTGAGACTTCCTTGCTGGTGTCGAAGTTGTCCACTCCTTCGGGGAATACGCGAACACCGGCGTCAATCAGCCGGCCAACCCCCTCCGTGTTCTCCTCGATCAGTGCCCAGCCGATAGAGTTTGGCCCCAAGTCCAACCCAAGCGTATTCCCCATGTTGCACCTCTTGTGTTAGCAGAATGTCCGCCGGACCAGAAGTACTTGACTGGGTCCGCCCTGTCAAAGCAAAAATGGATCTCCTGGAATGCTACTGGCTGATTCCCGGATCGCTGCCAGGCTGGGATAGGTTGGGATAGAATGAAAGTCTGGCAGTCATACAGATCCTCACGCGAGACGGGTGGTTGCTCGTGGCGACCCGCGGGAGTCACCGGCAATTCAAGCATCCAGTGAAAAAGGGGTCGCGTAACTGTTGCCGGCAAACCTTCCGATGACTTGGCTACCGGAACGCTGAGAAGTATCTGGCGACAAGCGCAGATTGATCCTGCCCATGACGAAGACCTACGCAATCGTGATTGAGAAGGCGGAGGGAAATCTCAGCGCGTATGCTCCTGATTTGCCAGGCGTCGTCGCCACTGGAGAGACCGTCGAGGAGATCACCAAGAACATGCGTGAGGCTATCGAGTTCCACTTGGAGGGGCTCGTCGCTGATGGTGAAGCAATTCCCGAGCCGACAACGACCATTCGGGAGGTGGAGGCCCACCTGAAGGTTGCGTAGAAAGTTTTTGCAACCGTACCGATTCGTAGGTATACTGAAGGACGTCTAGCCAACCCCGGTCTGCGGCTTTTCGTAACAAGACGAAACATTCGCAGGCCATGCCCCATGGGGCATCCAGATGCCATCGCTTCGGCGAGGGCATCTTTTTTTGTCATCACGTTCGACAAGTCTGGAGCGGCTTGCGACTGTTCGTGGCGTATCCGCAGTGTTGGATGCAATGCAGCGCATCGGTGGAGGTGATCCACACTTGTCACACGCCCTCGCCACCGCCCGACGGTAATCCATGTCAAACGTCATGCCGATCGACCTCCTGTCTGGAGGCGACTCTTTCTTCCGGCCGACACGGGCGTCCTCGGAGATGTCAGCCTTTTACCGCGCCGGAGGCGAGGCCGCGGACGAAGGTGCGCATGGTGAAGAGGAACAGGACGATCAGGGGAAGACTCGCCATGCTGAAGGCGGCCATGATGCGGCCCCAGTGCTTGACGTACTCCCCTTCCAGATAGATCAGCCCCACGCCGATGGGGAACTTCTCCGGGTCGCGCAGGACGATCAAAGGCATAACGAACTCGTTCCAGCGATCGAGGAACGTCACGATCGCCAGCGTGCTCAAGACCGGCAGGCTCATGGGCACGACGATGTTGCGGATCTGCGCCAGGTGGCCGGCGCCGTCGATCTCGGCGGCCTCGAAGAGGTCGCGGGGGATCTCCTCGATGAAGTTCCGCAGGACGTAGATGCAGAACGCCTGCGAGCCGGCGATACCCACGACGATCAGCGCCCAGAGGGTGTTGAGCAGGTCCATCGTCGTCAGCAGCGCGAACTGCGGCACGAGATTGGCTATGGTCGGCATGAGCATAAGCATCATGAACGCCGCCCACAGCACGCGGCCGCCGGGCATCCGGTAGCGCCCGAAGAAGTAGGCTCCGAGGACCGCGAGGGTGAGCGTCCCGGCCGTCGCCAGCACGGCGACGAACATCGTGTTGGCCAGATAGGGCAGGACGAGCCGCGTGGCGAACGACCAGTTCTCCCAGCGCCAGTCCGCCGGCGCATCGGGCAGCCAGGGATTGCTCAGGAACGAGCGGTTATCCTTCAAACTGACCTGCAGCATCATGTAGACGGGGAAGAGCTGCATGGCCAGCAGGAGCTGGATGGCCAGGTGCCTGCCCCAGTCGCGGCGGCGATGAGACTTGACCGGCCGCAGCGTCGGGGCCGGCGCCATCGTCTCGACTCGCACGCGGACAGTTGGTTCGAGCGTCGTCGTCATTTGTCCACCCGGACGAGGCGGTTGTTGATCATTGTCAACACAAGGATGGCGACGAAGAGAATCAACCCGAGGGCGCAGGCGTACCCGAACTCGCCGCTGCTGAAGGCGCGGTTGTACATCCACAGCCCCGGCACCATGCCGCGCCCATCGGGGCCGCCGGTGTCGCCCAGCAGCAGCAGTTGCAGCCCGTATCCCTGAAGCGTACCGATGATCAGCAGGACGAGTGTCAGGCGGATTTGGGTGAGGATCAGCGGCAGCTCGATGTGGCGGAGGCGTTGCCAGCTCGTGACGCCGTCGATCTCGGCTGCCTCGTACACCTCGGCGCCGATCGACTGAAGTCCCGCCAGGTAGAGCAGCACGCCGACCGCACCGATCCACGGAAACCCCCACAGGATCAGCGACGGGATGATCAGGTCGGGCTGGCTGAGCCAGCCGAAGGGCTGGTCGGGTCGGAACACGTCCCAGCCGAAGAGCTGGTCGATCCACACCAGCAGCGTCCGCCCGCCGGTGAGGTCGAGCAGGCGGTTGAGCGCGCCGACGTTTGGGTCGAGGAAGAACTTCCAGATGAACAGGAACACCAGTCCCGGCACGACCATGGGCAGCACCACGCCGACGCGGTACCAGTACTGCCAGCGGGCGCTGTGCAGGCGGTGGATGAGCACTGCCAGCAGGATCGACGGGATCAGCTTGATGACATTGGCGACGACGAGGATGGCGATGACGCCGAAACTGCGCCACAGCACCGCGTCGTTCCACGCCCGGCGAAAGTTGTCCAGGCCGGTGTATCGCTTGACCTCGCCGCCGGACCAGTCGAAGAAGCTGTGGTAGATCGCACTGGCCGCCGGGAAGTAGGCGAACGTGGCGATCATCACCAGTGCTGGGAGCACCAGCAGGTAGATGCGCCACTCGCGCAGGGCCTTGCGGGTTGAGATCGGCTGGGCCATAGGCTTTCGACGCTGGGCTCAGGCCTGCTCGGGCTTGGCCGGCTGAGACGCCGCCATTTCCGGCGTGACCAGGCGCACGCCCAGGACGCGCTGCGGCTGGGCGGGCATCTGCCGGTCCATCAGCTCGGTGAGCATTGCGCCCATCTCGGCGGCCATCGCGTCGGCGTCCGTCTCGATCCGCGCCACGGGGAACGGTGCCCAGAAGCCCGACCCGATGCTCATGTGCGTGACGATCGCCAGGTCCTGCGGCACGCGCACGTGGGCGTCGATGATCGCGTGCAGGGCGTCGCCGAACAGCACGTCGTCGGTTACCAGCAGCCCGTCCGGCTTCTCGTCGCCCGGCGAGGACCAGATCTCGCGAAATTCCTCCCACCCGGCGCCGGGGCTGTCGGGGGGCAGGTCGGTGCGCAGCCACTGCACGTTGAGCTGCAGGTCGCGCTCGCGCATCGCGTCGAGGATGATCTTGGGGTTCCCCCAGCTCATGAACGCCAGCTTTCGCCGGCCCAGCGACAGTAGGTGGTCGATGCCGATGTCGATCAGCTCGCGCAGGTCGGTGTTGACGTTGTACGGCAGCCACTGGTCGTTGCCGACAATGGGCACGGCCAGTTCCCGGAGCCGGCGCACCAGCGTGCGGCCGATCCCCCCCACCGACACCACGCCGCGGATGCGGCCGGCTTCGAGCTCTTCGAGGAACTCCGGGCAGCTCGAGCCGTGTTCGGGTTCCTCCAGCCGCAGATCGGTGTGGGTGCCGGGCTCGATCCGCCCGATGTACAGCCGCACGCGGTAGCCGTTGCTGTCGAACCACTGGCGGAGCTGCTGGGTGAGGCGACGGAAGTGATAGCCAGCCCGCGGGTGGGTCACATCCAGCTCGGAGAGGACCGCCACGTGCTGGTTGTGGTGCGGATCCACGACGATGGTGCCGCTGCCGCGACGGCGCTCGATGACGCCTTCTTCGGCAAGGATGCTCAGGGCCTCGCGAACGGTCGGGAAGCTCACGCCGAAGCGCCGGGCCAGCTCGTTCTGCGATTCGAGCATTTGGCCGGCTTTCATCTGCGTGGCGATCTCGCGGCGGAGCAGCGCGTAAATTTTGCGATGGAGCGGCTGCGCGGGCGCCGGGTGGTCCTGTTTCATATGATACCTCGCAGTGTACCCGCGGGGGGATTAAGAAGCACTGGACATCGCCAGCAAGTTATATTATATTGGGCAAACCGATCGACGCAACCCCCTCACCAGGTTTGATCTATGGTAACCGCCGGAAATGGCCGAGCCTTTGGCATACCCCTTCGTCTGCACGCCGACACCGGGCAGTTGCTGCGACTGGCCATGCCGGATGGCACACCTCTGCTCACTTTCGGTCAGGGCGCGGAACTGGGCCTCAACGGCCAGCCGCTGGAGATGACCTTGGCCGACATCGACCAGTCCACCAATGAACATATTACCACCATGGAGGCCCACCTGCCGGCCGGCTACGGCACGGGCTCTCGCTGGCACATCCGCCGCGTGCTGTCACTGGGCGGCGTTGGACTGCACTCGGGCCCGTCCAACTCGGTCCATCTGCGCTACGAGCTGCGGCGGCTCGCTAACACCGCCCCGGGCGACCATCTCGACTACATCTGGCAACCCGAGCTTGAAGCGCCGGTCCGACTGGATGCACTCGATGTGCTGGCCGCCCCCACCGAACTGCTGGGCAGCGGCACTCGCATGCGCGCCTTGGCGATCGGGGGGAGCGGCCCGCGCGAGCACGTCAGCTTCGAGGACGGCCCCGTGACCGATGTCGTCGCGATCCTGCGGGGCGGATTCCGGTCCACGTTTCCCGGCCAGCCGACGATCAACGGCGCGCTGCTGTACAACCCCGAAGATCACCGCTACCTCTGGGCGATCGTCCGCCGTCCGTTCACCGGCGGGCGGCTGGCCTTCGACGCCGACCGCCTCACCTTCCGCTTCTATTACTACCAGGACATACCCGTCGGGCAGGAGGTGATGACGCCGGCGATCTCCCTGTTCTGGGGCCACGGCCTGGACGATGCCGAGCGCGTCCTGGCGGAACAGTTCGACGAGTTCGAGGAGCCGCCCGACTGGTGGTATCGCACCACCTGGTTCTGGCTCCATCCCAACTGGCAGAAGGACGGTTCGTTCGACGCGATGGGCGAGGGGGCGGATATCCTCCACGAGAAGTGCGGCGTCAATGGATTCGGACTCTTCGTGCACGAAGTCCCCTGGGCCGGGAACGACTGCGACCTGCTCTCGCCGCGACCCAATCCGTCACTCGGCGGCGAGCGGGCCTTGCGTGAGGTGTTGAGCCGTTTCAACGACCGCGGCATCCACTCCTACGTGTGGATGAGCCAGAAGGGACACCGTCCCGACAGCGCCGGATACCGGGATTCCTGGGCCATCCAGGGGATCGACGGCCGGCCCGTCCGACTGCACAACCGCCCCGACTCGGGCGTGCGCCTCGACATCATCGATCCGGCCGATCCCACGTTCCTCCAGTATGTCTGCGAGTGGATTCGCTACTACGTCTGCGATCTGGGCATCACTGGCATCTTCTGGGACTCGGCGTTCCAGCCCGTGCCGCCGGATTTCGGCGACAAGCCTTACCTGCGTTTCCCGGCCCAGTCGATGGCAGCGATGCTCGAGTTCTACCGCAAGGTCTACCGCTTCGGCCGGTCGCTCAGCCCGGACTTCTTCATGTGGGGCGAGGGAATCAACACCTGCGTCCCGATGAACGCCTTCGCCATCGACCAGCGCGATCACGAAGGCGGCTGCGGCCACGCGCTCATGCACCGCATCGCCCATCGCGGCCGCCAGCGTCTGGTATGGCGTTCGGCTTGGGCACACGATGTGGCCGGGGCCTTCCCGTTCATCAGCCCCGTCAACGATGTCGGCTGGCGGGCCGCCGACAAGCGCTACGCGCAAACGGCCGCCGATCCGATGAACCACTGGCTCTGCCAGGTCGTTCGCGAGCACGGCACGCGCCAGGCGCGCGGGCTGGGCCGGGGCATCAGCCAGCTCGATGAATTCCTGATCGTCAGTCCCGGCGCGCCCGAGCAGGAGATCGTGCTCGAGCAGAGCGACCGGCACGTGCGGATCGAACCGATCGTGGGCGGGGCCGCGGTGGAGCCGGTCAGCAGCGGCGACAGGACGCATGTGCGGCTGAGTGTGGCGGGCGCGTATCGCTGCGAGCTGTCCAGCCGTTCGATGGCGCATGCCGTCAGTCATTGAGATGCGCCGCTGACATCGCACAGGAGAAGGTCCGATGCACGTTGCCCGAATCGTCGCAGTCGTCATCGCGCTGAACGTCGCCGTCCTGTCCGCCGCCGAGCGGCCGCCGGGCGCGCAGTTCACCGCCGTGCGCATGGCTCAGCCGCCGATCATCGACGGGACGATCGCCGAGGGCGAATGGGACGGGGCGCTGACCACGACCGGGTTGCTAGCGGCGTTCGCCTACCAGCAGATCAGCGCGCCCACCGAGATGTCGATGGGTTTCGACGACCAGCGGCTGTACTTCCTGTTCCGCTGCACCCGCGCTGCCCGGGAGTGGAAACTCCGCAAGAGCGTCCGCACCAACGACGGCTATTCCTACGGCGATCCGTCCGTGGAGGTGTGGGTCTCGCCGCCTAAGCCGATCCCCGAGACCTACCAGAACGTCATCAACACCTACCCCGCCGTCCTCGACAGCCACATGATCCCCTCGCGCGGTTACACCGCACAGGGGTGGACGGGCAACTGGACGCTCGGCGTCAGCGAAGACGCCGACGGCTACGTGATCGAGGCGTCGATCCCCATCGCCGATTTCGGCGTGCAGGCGATCCGGGACAATGATGTCTGGCAGATCCTGCTGTGCCGCTCGGCCCTGGGCGCCTGGCCACGGCCGCAGGCGTCGTGGTCCATCACCGGTGGGTTTGCCGAGTTGCCCCAGCATCCGCCGGTGCGGCTGGCGTTCGATGATGTGGCCGTGCAGGTCCGCGATCTGCACACACTGTTCACGGGCCAGTACCGCATCCCCATCACACTCGTCGGCCGGCAAGCCGGCGATGCGACTGTGACACTGGAAGCGCGGTTCCACCAGTCGCCCGTACCCGGCGATGCCGCCGACATCGTCGACAACCACACGATCACGGTCAAGGCTGCCGCGCGCGAGCGGATCGAACTGGCCGGTAGTGTGCCGCAGGACTGGCTGAAGAAGATCACGATCGACAAGGCGTCCAAACAGGTTCCCTCTGGCCACCTGACGATCAACGTCCAGCGCGACGGCCAGGTACTGTTCCGCCAGACGATCCCCTACGCCGCCACCGGCTACGTGCCGCAGCGTCCTGTGCGCCCCGCCGATGCGCCCGAGCCGCCGCCGGTGGGGGTGAGTGCGCAATACGGCCCGCAGACCAACACGCTGCTGGTCCGCACCGACATCCTCGACCTGCCGCAACGCCAGCAGGTCGCCGGCGGGTATGTGCGGCTGCTCGATGCGGCGGATGAGTCGAAAGAGCTCAAGCGATTCGATTTGGCGCCGTTCATTGAGTTCTACTCCGACAGCCATGCCACGCTTGACGAGATCGAGATCCCGCTCCAGGACCACAGCGCCCAAGACGCGGCCTACAACGAGATCAAGCGGATCAAGGAGGAGAACAAAGACCGCGCCGCGGCGCGCAAGGCCGCGGCGTCGCGCAAGCCCAAGGCGGGCGAGGCGGCGGTCAATCCGGATGCGGACCCGAACCTCCAGCCCCTGCCCGTGCCCGAGGCTCCGAAGTCGACCGAGCCGCGAACGGTGATCGCCGAGGTGGTCGTGACCGATGCGGCCGGCAAGCCGCTCCACTCGGCGCGCACGGATGTGAAACTCCTGCGCCACAAGTTCACCTGGCAGGACAACGCGCTGGGCATCAGCGACAAGGTCATCCCGCCGTGGACGCCGGTGCAGGTGAGCGGCAACACCTTCGGCGTCTGGAACCGCAATCTGGCGGTCGACGGCCTGGCCATGCTGCAATCGGTCGACAACGGCGGCGCCCAGCAGATCCAGTCCATGCGCCTCGTTGCCATCCAGGAGGGCCAGCCGGTCGTCATTCAGGCCTCGCAGCCGAACATCCAGAAGCGGACGGAGGCCGCCGTCACGTTCAGCGGCCAGGGCGAAGGCGCCGGCCTGAACCTCTCGGCCACCAGCACGCTCGAGATGGACGGCTACGTCCTCAGCGACCTGACCATCGCCCCCCAGGGCACGCAGGCGGCCATCGACAAGCTCTACCTCGAGGTGGTCCTGCCCGAATCGGAGGCCACGCACTTCGCCACCACCGCCGGCGGGTGGGCGGCGGTGCACGATGAGACGCCGGCCTACTGGTCGAGCCGGCAGACCGCATCGGGCGTGCTGATCGGCGATTTCGTCCCCTACATCTGGCTGACCAACAGCGACCGCGGCTTCCTCTGGGTCGCCGACAACGACAAGGGGTGGGTCACGGAGCCGAACCGCAGCCATCCGACCCAGGAAATCATCCGCGAGAACGGAACCGTCACGCTGCGCATCCACTTCATCGAGATCCCGACGACGCTGACGGCCGCCACGACGCTGCGCTACGCGTATCAGACGTTCCCCGCGCGCCCGCTGCCGCCGGGATGGCGAAGCTGGATCTGCACCCCCTCGCCCGTCCCCGGCGCTCCCAGCGCGCGTCACACGTACTTCTATCCCGACTTCGACGGGACCGACTGGGTGATCAACTGGCCCTACTACGGCAGCCCCTTCCCGCACAGTTGGGAGCGATCCAAGCGCTACTGGGACAGGTTCGCCAATCGCCCCGATCACCGCCCTTCGGTCGGGTCGATCGCCCACTCGATCGGCTTCTACCGCGACTACGAAGGTCGCAGCTTCTCCGACTTCGCCGTCGACTGGGGCGAATCGCCCGGCCAGCTCGGCAACAACGACGTCACGCAAAGCCGCGGGCCCATCGATTTCCGCGTCTATCACTACGACCAGTGGATCCGCCGCTCCGGCATGCGGATGATCTACATCGACGAGAACTACATCAGCTTCGACCGCAACTTCCTCACTGGCGGGGCCTACTACCGGCCGGACGGGCGGCTGCAGCCGGGCTACACTTACCTGGGTCTGCGTGACTACTACAAGCGCCTGACCTACGCCATGCACGACGCCGGCGCGGCCAAGCCCAACCTCTGGATGCACATCACCAGCGGCGCGGCCTATCATGCCTGGTGGGCCGACATCTTCATGGAAGGCGAGAACGTCGCCCCCACCGATGAGCAGTTCGACTACTTCGAAGTGCTCCCCGCGGCCCGCATGCGCGCGATCGGCAGCGCCAAGGCTGCCGGCGGCGCGATGCTCATGATGTGCCAGGCCAAGCGCCATCGGACGGAACAAGCCGCAGAGCATGTCCACCAGTTCGTCGGCTGGGTCCTCGCGCACGATATCCTGCCCGAGCAACTCCATTGGTTCCACACGATCGCCGAGGCCGCCCAGTTCCACCGGGATGACGTCGAGTTCATCGGCTACTGGCACAGCCACGTGCCGGCCAGGACCACCACGCCCGACAGTCTCGTCTCGGTTCACAAGGTGCCGGGGCGGGCGATCCTGTGGATCGTCAACACCGCGCGGGAAGATCGCGCGATCGACGTCGCCATTGACTGGCGGAAGCTGGGGCTGGACCGGTCGCGCACCCAGGCGCTCAACGCCGAGACGGGGGCGGTCGTGCCGCTCACGGATGCGGGTCTGCGCATCGATGCCCTCAAGCGCGACTTCGCGGCCGTGCACCTGGTCGAGCGCCCGCAAAGTGCTGACGAGGCGACATTCTTTGCGACCTTCGACCGGTCGGCCGAGGCCGACTTCGCACTGGGCGCCACCGCCATCACGGGCGGCGACGGCCTGATCGACGGCAAGCGGGGCAAGGCCCTGGCCGTCGGACAGGGCGTGGCCATCCTGCCCCACCTGAGCCTGGCCAACGACCAGGGCGAGCTGCGCTTCGCGGCCCAGTTCACCGGAAAGGCCGGCCAGGTCCTCCGCAACACCTAATCCCGCCGCGAAGAAGGACCAGCCGCCCGTGCCGCCGGGATTTGTCCTCGAGGTCAAGTCCGCCGGCGGGAAGAACCCGGCCCGCCTGATCCTCCGTACCGACGCCAAGGACGGCCCGCAGATCGGCATCGATGCGCCGGCGGCGGGATGGCATGACATCGTTCTGAAGTGGCGCGATGGCCGGATGCGGCTGCTGGTCGACGACAAGGCGGTGGAAGGCGATATTCCCCTCCCGACACTCCACATCAACGACCAGCCCGGCGAGCCGCTGGAACACAGCACGCGCTTCATCTTCGGCGAACGAGGCGCTGCCATCAGCGCCATCGACGACATCACCGGCTATCGCGGCGTCCGTAAGTGATGCCGATCACCGCCAAGGACGCCAAGAAACAAAAAAGAAGGAAGCACGCCGGGACGCCGAGTCCGCGGAGGGTAATCAAAGAGGATTCTCTTGTTTCTTCCTCAGCTATCTCGGCGTCTCGGATCTGTCTGTTCTTGGCGTCCTTGGCGGTTCACGTTCGCTGGGGCCGATCAGGAGGAAGAACAGTAGATAACCGAGACGCCCCAGCCCCATCCGCCCCTCCATTGCCAAGGGATTCTGCTTGCCCGTTTCATCCTGATTTATAATATAATATGCGATGCATGCACCCTTCCCTTGCATAGCGGGGCGCATCCTCGCGGCGGCGGCCGGGGTGGCGATCGGCTGGACTCAGGCGGCGCGGGCGTCGGAGCCAGTCGACGCGCCCGACGGGTGGGAGAACGTCGCCCAGGTCCAATTCCTCGACGCCCGCCGTGCTTTCGAGGCGCGGCTCCAGGCCGACCCGGCCGACCACGATGCCCGCATCGGCCTGGCCGTCGCACTGCTCAATGTCCAGCCGCGTCAGTCGGCCAACATCGAGCGGGCGCTGGCCCTGCTGGAAGAGGTGCGATCCGACGGCCGCGGCGAGCAGGTCATCGAGGCGACCTATCTCCTCGCACGTATCCACCAGTTGCATCGCGATCCGGCCGATCCATATAAGGCCGTCGAACTCTTCGACGAGCTTCTGGCCGCCCATCCCGATCATCCGCTGGCGCAGATGGGTTTCGTGGAGGCGGCGATGCTCCGGCTGTATGTCCTCGACGAGGCCTCGCCCGCCGCGACGTTCGCCACACTCGAGCAGCGCGCCGCCCACCTGAGCGATCCGACCGCCCGCCGCGACTTCCACCTCACCATGGCCGCCGCCGCATCCCGCTTAAGGCTGGGCGACGCCGCGGCACTGCGGCATCTCCGGGCGGCCGACGCCGTCGGCCTGGCCAAGCGCAACACCGCCGGCAACCTCTACATCCGCGCTGCCACACGTGCCCGCGCCCTCGGGCAGGTCGACCTGGCCGAAGCCTACGAGCGGCGGTTTCTCGCAGAATTCCCCCGCGACTTCCGCGCGTACACCATCCGTCAGCGATTGGGCGCGCCGGCCACCCAGCCGGCGGAGGCCACACCATGAAAGCCGCGACGCTCCTGAACCTGTTTGGCGTGGTGTTGACGGCGGGCGCGTTCGCCGCCTCCATCGTCACGGTCGCCACGCGCACCGCCCGCGAGGCCGCCCCGGAGCAGATCACCATCCGCATGTGCCACTGGCAGCTCGAAGCAGGCATGCGGGATGCCTTCGATGCCGTGGCCAAAGAGTACTCGCGCCTCCACCCCAACGTCCGCATCGAACAGATCGCCGTCCCGGGGCGCGTCTACGGCTCGTACACGCGCACGCGCCTGGCCGGCCGGAACGTGCCCGACCTGGTCGAGGTGGGCGATCAGACCGACGAACTGCTCACCCGCCATTTCCTGCCCCTCACGCGCTACGTCGAGCAGCCCAACCCCTACAACGCCGGCACCGATCTCGAAGGCGTGCCTTGGCGCGACACCTTCATCGACGGCCTCGGCCACGCGCCCGGGCTGGAGTCGCTTCAGGAGTACTACGCCATCCCCAACTCGATCGTGACGGTGCGGGTCTACTACAACAAACCGCTGTACCGCGCCATCATGGGGCACGATCGCCCGCCCGAAACCTACGAGGCGTTTCTCGACGTCTGCCGCCGGGCCCAGCGTCACCTGGGCACTGACGGCCGGCCCATCCAGCCGCTGGCCGGGTCGCGCTTCAACGCCAACATCCTCCTGGACGCCCTGTTCCGCAGCCAGACCCAGAAGCTGGCGCGGGAGATCGACGAGCTGGGCCAGCTCCGCACGCCGGCCCATCCGGCCCTCGCGTTCCTGAACGAGCGCGTAAGCTTCGACCACCCGGCCATCCGCGACGGCCTGCAGCTTATGCGCGAAGTCGGCATCATGATGCCCGCCGGCTTCCTCCAGCTCGACCGCGAGGATGCCTTCTACTTCGCCCAGCAGCGGGCGCTGATGATCGTCACGGGAAGCTGGGACTACCGCTCCATCGCGGATCAATCGCCGTTCGAGATCGGCCTGTTTCCCATCCCCCTGCCGTCGCCGGACGACCCGACCTACGGCCGCCACGTCCTTGGCCCCGTCGCCGAGGGCGGGCGCGGGCTGGGGATCAACTTCTGCGTCAGCAACGACTCAAAGCACCCGGAGGTGGCGATCAACTTCCTGCGCTTCCTGACCAGCCGGCGCGGCCACGAGCTGTTCGTGGGCATCAGCAAGTGGCTGCCGGTCGTCCTGGGCGTCGAGCCGGCCGAGGAGACACTGGCCTTCCGTCCCATTCCCGAGGGGTACACCGATGGCTTCCACATCGCGCCGATCATGTGGGGATCGGGCGAGATGTACCGCGTGCAGTCCAACCACCTGCATCGCCTGCTGACGCCCGATGGCAGCGTCGAGACGTTCGTGTCGCTGATGCGGGCGGAGCTTCCCGCCGCCGTGCATGCCGATACGCTGCGGCTCATCAAGTCGTACAATGAGAACGTCCGTCGATCGGACAGCACACTCACCGCCCTGCGGCGGCGGGACGGCGACGGCAAGCTCTCGGCCGGCTGGGAAACACAGAACGCCCAGGAGGCCGACCTCTACTGGCTGCGCCGCCGCCTCGCCCAGGCGGGCGGATGACCCGCCCCCGTCAGGTCACCGCCTCACACCCGGCTCCCCGCTTCCCGATCCCAGCACAGCATCGATCCACGCCCGTGCGATCAGTTCATGCCCCGCGGCGGATGGATGCACGCCGTCCAGTGCCCAGTGCTCGGCCGGCGCACCGCCGCAGGCTTCGTCGAAACGGCATTGCAGGCGCACGAAGCGTGCACGGAAGCGCTCGGCCAGGCCGTGCACCACCGGTTGCAGCAGGCGGACGTTGCCCAGTTGCGTCTCGTCCGCCGCGATGGCCGGCGCAGGCGGCGGCGGGACCTTGAGGCCGAACGGCTCCAGGAGGACCAGCCGCACATCCGGCAGCGCAGCGCGCGTGCGCTCCAGCAGCTCCGCGTAGAGCCGCTCATACGCCGCGGCATCGCCGGCGTGAGGCGAATCGGCGTGGGCGTCGTTGATCCCGACCAGGATGCTGATCACATGGGGCCGCAGGTCCAGGCAATCACGCTGCCAGCGATGGGCCAGGTGATCGACGCGATGGCCGCATTCGCCGCGGTTGATGAAACGCAGGCCCAGCTCCGGCCGGTCGGCGTTCAGCCGCGCAGCCAGCAGCTTCACGTACCCGCACCCCAGGGCGTAGCAGTCGTGCAGCTCCTCGGGCCGGCGATGAGCGTGGGTGATCGAGTCGCCGATGAACAGCAGGGTGTCGTTCCGCCTCAGCATGCGCTACTCCCGGAACGTCCACCCATTGGTATCACCCGCGAAGCGCACCGTCCTGCCCCCCGGCAACAGGACGCGGACGGATGAGCCATCCCGCTCCACACTCACCTCGCCGGCGCCATCCCGCGTGATCACCGTGACCAGCGGCCCGTCGGTTGAGGCATACGTGCCCGTGACGGCGTGCCACTTCAGCGCGCTGTCGCGCAGGATCCAGTCCTTGTCGTTCCACGGCCGCGGCTCGACCGCGAAGGTCAGTGCCGGGCCGAACGTCCGCACGCGCACCGCACCCGCAGGGCTGGTGATCGTGAACGCCCCGCCCCCACTCGGTGCGGCCTCGAATGCCGCCTGGTACTGGGCCGTGATCGTCGCGGCCTGCGCCGACTCAATGTCGTCGAGCATGATCAGCGCTGACTCGCCCACGAGCACGAAGTGCCGGTGCACGCGCTTGACGTCCTTGTACGCCGCCGTCGCGTCCACCGTCGCGATCCGCAGATCGCCCGACTCGCGCAGGTCGGTGATGAGGGCTTTCTCCTTCTTGTGTCCGTTGCCCGGACCCTTGCCGTCGATCATCGGCAGAGAATGATCGGTCGCCTTCTGGCGGTAGTAGCCGGGATCGAGGAGGACCGGAGGCCGTTGCTGTCGTCCACCTGGCTGATCGACCACTGGCCGGCACTGGCGGCGGTCAGCGGATCGGCGAGCGTCTCTCCGGCAACGCGCGATGCGGCCATGAGCACCAGGAACAGGACGAGCAGCCCAGTGCAGCAAGCCGTCGCCCGCTGATCAAACAGCCCGCGCACCTCCGCCATCGCCGATGCCGCCATCCCAGTAAGCAGCGCCCCATCCAGCACCGCCACGCCCACCGCCGACTTCCAGCCAGGTGTCATGATGGATTCCTTACGATCCGCTGCCGCATGGGAACCGAACCGCCAAGGACGCCAAGAGCAGAAAACAACCGATGAACGCCGAAACTTGGAGAACGGGGAGGAAGGAAACGAGAGATTCTGTTTGCTTCCCTCCGCCGACTCCGCATCTCGGCGCTTGTCTCAATCCTTCCTTGGCGGACTTGGCGGTCATTTGCTGACCCCGGCCGCAAGAGGACGCCCCGCCCTACGCCTTCCGCCGCCGCAGCAGCAGAGGCAGCGCTCCGATCGCCAGCAGCGACATGGCCGCCGGTTCGGGGATGGGCGTCAGAATGAGCACGACGCTGTTCGGATTGGCATCGGTCCCGTCATAGTCCACCAGGAAGGCGTACTGCGGAGAACCGATGATGCTCGCGAACTGGCCGGTGACGCCGGTCAGCCGGTTGGTCAGCGCATACTCGCTTTGGGTCTGGATCCCCGACAGGATCGGCTTGAGCGTCAGCCCCGACAGATCCAGCGTGGCGCGATTCAGCAGTTGGATCAGGTCCGCATCGTCATCGACGATGTTGAACTGGAGCGTCCCCGTCCCCGAGACGGCAATGTTATCCAGCGTCAGCTTGCTGTTGCCCTGGATGCTGTTGAGAAATGCCGACGTGTTGGTCGCCGAATTCCCTTTGAGAAACGTCGCGCCGGTGTGATTGGTGTTGTCACCGCTCAATGTGACGTTCCCCGGGCTTGCCTGATTAACAACCCCGGATTGATCGATACTGAGATCGCCCGGGCCGCTGATGTCCCCCGACAGCGTGATTGATACCGCGTTGTTTCCGACTCTGTCCAGGGAAAGACTCTTGCCGAGCGTCAGATCGCCTGACAGCTCGAACGCCGCGGCGGCGTTGGACCTCCTGTACTCAATGGTCGCGTTGCCCGTACTGCCCGTGCGGACGACGATGTCGTTCGCGATGCCCCAGCTCGCGCTGGCACTCCCTACCCTCAGCGTTGCATCGGCGCTGCCTTCCGTATCCAGAAGGTGGATGACTCCGGAATCCGGATTCACCAGGTTCCCTGTGTACGTGGAATCTTCGAAACCGATCTCCAGCGTGCCGGCGTTGATGTAAGTGCCCCCGGTATAGCTCGTGTTGCTCAGTCTGCCAAAGTAGAGTGTACCCGCGCCCGTCTTCGTCAGGCCAGCATCTCCTCGGAGCGAGACGCCGTTGAACGGCGAAAACCTCGCCGTGACGCCCGACGCGACGTCGATGATCCCTTCGTTCAGCGTGATGCTCCCGCCACCAAACGCATAGGACTTGTTGAACCGCAGTGACCCGACCTGGATCCCGCCGGCGGGGGATACAGTTCCCACACTGGTGGATCCCTCGAGATGTCCGAATCCGAATACGGCGGTGTCCGTCGCATAGAGGGTGTTGTCCCACGGCACAGTGTTCACGCCGCCGTCGTTCGTCCACAGCGCATTCGTAGTGTCTCCATCTCCGGCAGCGACAAGGGCAGCCCGCCCCATCACGATGGCAAGGGCCTGGTGGCCGCCTTCCATGACGGATCGGTGCGATGGATCGACGCCGATGATGTCTATCTGATCCCCGGCAAGACCAGGCGGTGGGGCACCCAGCATCCGAGCAACAGCTTCTGGCACTGGGCGAAGAAAGAGTTCGGCAAGAAATAGATGAGGCCGGGCCTGGGCCGATGCCGCAGACGCATCCAAGCTGGACGCACGGCGAACGCTGGCTTATATTATAACATGGCACCGAGTCCTCCCGGTAGCTGCACCTATTTCCGTTGTCGTTCTGTTACCGAAAGGCTCGCAATGCGCCCATTGCTCGTCGCTTGGCTGTCCACCTCGCTGTTCCTCGGCCATGCCGTGGCGGCATTCACCGATCCGGTGCCGATTGACCGCGTTCCGGGAGAGGGCGTGGCTGGGACGGTCGTGGTGGATGACGGCGATCCGGCCGTCAGCCGCACGCCACCCGCCCAGCCCCGGAAGATCCAGGAACCGCCCGAGAACGACCCGACCTACGGCGGCACGGGGCTGTCCCTCAACGGCTACAACCAGGTCGGCGACGGCAAGACCCGCATCACCATCACCCCCCGACTGCCCGCCGGCCGCTACGCCGTCTGGGTCCGCTTCGTGCGCATGGCGCGCAATGACCACGGCAACGCCGAATCGGTCCCGGTGGAGGTCCACGCCCGCGACGGCACGTGGGAATACCGCTGCAACCCGCGCCAGGGCGGATAATGGAGGCTGCTGGGCTTGCATGAGCTGAGCGGCGAGGGGCCGGCCGTCTCCATGACCAACCGGGGCATGAAGGGCGCGGTCACGTTCGATGCCGCCGCGTTCGTCCCCGCCCCGCCGCCGGCGGCGTCGCGCCCGCCGCGGTATCTCCCGCCCGAGGGCGATGCCTTCGCGACGATCGTCCGCCGGGCCGCCGAAAGCTCGATCGGCCCGACCGAAACGCCGCCGACCGATTCGGTCATCGCCCAGCGCCTGCGGGCGCGCGACTTCGTCGCACGTGCCGCGTGGGGCACGCTCATCCGCACGCCCGACCGCACCCACCTGTGGGGCGACACGCGCTCCTCCAACTCCGCCCTGCTGACGCGCGAGGCGGGACGCATCGAGGCCATGGCCGCCGCCTGGGCGGGCGCCAGCGAGATCGACTCGCCCGGCCTGCGCGGCAACCCGCAGCTCTTGGCCGACACCCTGGCAGCGCTCGAGACCTTCCTGGACCATCGCTGGACGCCGGCCACCAAATGGGGCGTCAACTGGTGGGATTACGAAATCGGCGTGCCGCGCGGCGTCTTCGGAGCGATGTGCGTGCTCGGCCCGCACGTCACACCCGAGCTGAAGGCCAAGGCGATGGCCGCCATGGAGCACTTCACGGCCGATCCGTGAAAATATTACAACAAGGGTTTCGCGAGCACCGGCGCCAACCGGATCTGGATGGTCCAGAACCACATCCGCCGGGCAGCGCTGGCGCGCGACGAGGAGGCGCTGGCGCGCTGCCGCGACGGCCTGACGGATGTCATGCGCTACGTTGATGCCGATCCGGCCAAGCTGCCCAAGAGCCGCGACGGCTGGTGGCGTGACGGCAGCTTTTCGTCCAGCACGGCAAGCTCCCCTACGTCGGCGCCTACGGCGTGCTGCTGATCCCCGACCTGATCCAGTGCATGTCGTGGCTCGAGCGCACCCCCTGGGAATACCAGGCTGACGAGCGCCGCAACATCCGCGACTGGGTCGACCTGCACCTGCTGCCGGTGGCGTATGAAGGCGAGCTGTTCCCGCGCACCACCGGCCGCACCGCCGGCTCGGTCGGGGTGGAAACCGCCAACCAGTGGCTGGCCATCGCCCTGGCTCAGATGCGACCGCTGCTCGAACCGGCCCAGGCCGATGCGGTCACGGCGCGCCTGCGCCGCTGGATCGACGCCGGCAGCTTCGATCCCAGCTTCTCGCGCGCTGATTTCGCGACGTTCCTGGCGCTGCACGCCATCGCCACCGACTCGTCGATCCGGCCCGCGCCGCCGTATGTCGCCTCGCGCACGCACGCGGCGGTGGACCTGGCGATGCATCACCGGCCCACCTGGGCCGCCACGGTGGCGATGAGCTCCACCCGCACCGCCAGTCACGAGGCCCTCTGGGGCGCCAACTACCGCGGCTGGAACCAGGGCGAAGGCGTGCTGATGGTCTACCCGTCCGATCCGCTGCGCTATCGCGGCGGGTTCTGGGCGTTGGTCGATCCCTACCGACTGCCAGGCATCACCACCAACACTTGGGAACTGCCCGACCACGATGGCGGCGGCGGCAGCCCCGGCCGGCCGTCGAGCCAAGACTTCGTCGGCGGTGCCAGTGTCGATGATTTGGCGAGCGTCGCCGTGATGCGCATCGGCTGCGAAGGCTCGAGCCTGCAGGGCAACAAGGCCTGGTTCTTCCTGCCGGATGCGATCGTCTGTCTGGGCTGCGGTATCAGCGCCGATGAGGACCGCCCCGCCGAGACGATCGTCAAAAGCGCCCGCCTCGAGCGCGACGACCTGGCGGTGAGCATCGACGGCCGTGCCACGCCTGCCGGCGAGTGGCAGGAGCGGCTCGAGAACGTCCGCTCGATCCACCTAGCCGGTACGCGGAGCGAGCGCGCCATTGGCTGGTGGTTCCCCCGCCCCGCCCAGCTCCTGGCCGAACGCTCGACCCGCCAGGGGAGCTGGCGCAATGCCGACAAGAAAGGCAGCGAAGCGCCGCTCAGCCAGCCGTGGCTGACGCTCATCTGGCCGCACGGATCAGCGCCGAAGAACGCCGACTACCAGTACGTCATCCTCCCCGGCATCGACGCCAGCGCCCTGGCGGCCTTCGCGGGCAGCCCCACGATCGAGATCCTGGCGAACACTCCGGATCTCCAGGCGATCCACGACTCGGCCCATGGCATCACTGCCGCCATCTTTCCACAAGCCGGGCACGATCGGCCCGATCACCGCGGACCAGCCGTGTATCGTCCTGCTCCGCCAGCACGATCGCGGCGGCAGCCTGGCTGTGGTGGACCCGACACAGACGCTGGAGCAGATCACCGTGACGCTCAGCGAGCCGTCGGTCGCGCCCACACAGCTCGATCCGGCGATCAAGGTGCAAGCCACCGCTCCCCTGCGCCTGGCGATTGACATGCGCCATGCCCTGGGCATGGAGCGCACCGTCCAATGGTTGCACTGAGCGGCGACCGCCCCGATCAACCACGTCCCGGCGCCGGGCCGCCGGGCAGGAGGGAAGCGATGAACCGACTGCTCTGGCTCGTACTGCTCGTTTTGCTTCCTGCCGTCGCGGCGGCCCAGGTCGATGTGCGTTTCGATTCCGACGGACTGGCCGCACTGGCCATCGGCGATGAAAACCGCCTCGCCGACGGCCGGCCGACTGTCTGGCGCATCATGACCGGCGAGAACAAACCCTTCCCGGGCAAACAGCGACCGGTCATCGAGTTCGACTCCTCTTCCGCCACGCACACCACTGCCTACGCCTGGGGCAAGCTGGTCATCCGCTACGAGCCGACCCCCCGCGGCGTGCGCCTGCACGGCCGCATCCACAACACCAGCGAGCAGATTCTGGGCGCGCTGAACATCAACCTGATGGCCCTCACGTCGCCGGGCGAGAGTGTGCGCCCCAGCAGCCCGACCTGGGGCATCGAGGGCCCTCCGCTGGTGACGGCACGCGGGCCGCTGGGGACCGTCGCCGTCTCGTTCACGCCCGGCGATCCGCCGCGGCAGGTCAGCCTGCACCAGGAAAGGGGCCAGTGGTTCGTCCGCATCACGTTCGGCGGTGACAAGCTGATCGTCGACAACGTGCCGGCCGAGATGACGCTGAAGCCGGGCGGTGAGCTCGAGTTCACCGTGGACGTGCGCCTCGGTTCGGCGGGCGCGAATCCCTACGAACTGGCCGACGATGTCATCGCCGCCTACCGCGCCGCCCATCCGATGCGGCTCAACTGGCCGGACCGCCGGCCCATCCTGCGCCTGTTTTTCGGCGGCGGGGCCAGCGTCGAAGAGGCGGTGCGGAATCTCAAGAACCCGGAGGCGATTGTCCCGCCAGAGCCCGATCCGCGCTTCCGCGAGCAGGTGCTGCGGAAGTTCCGCGTCGCCGTCGAGGCCGCCAAGGCCGTCAACGCCCAAGGCTACATCCTGTGGGACCTCGAGGGCGGCACGTTTCCCCACGCGATCACCTACATCGGCGACCCACGCCTGATCCGCGCCCTCAATCCGCAGATGGATTTGGTCGTGGATGAAGGAATCAAGATGCTCAAGGACGCCGGCCTGCACGTCGGTGTCACCCTCCGTCCGTCACGCGTCATCTAGAACCCCGAGACCAACCGTGCGACGCACTCCCACACCGTCGCGGCGGACCCGTTCCGCGAGCTGGATGCCAAGGTGCAGTACGCCCGTCAGCGCTGGGGGACGACCATGTTCTACGTCGATACGAACTTCTTCTGGCGACCCTATGGCCCGGACAAGGTCTGGAAACCGGGCCAGCTTGCGCCGGATGTCTGGGAGCGCCTCCAGGCCAAGTACCCCGACACCCTATTCATCCCCGAGTTCGGCAATCCGGCCGACTTCGCCTTCACCGCGCCCTATGGCCAGGCCGACATGGGCGGCTGGGGCACGCCCGAGCTGGTCCGCGTCATCTGGCCGGATGCGTTCCGCGTCATCGTGATCGGCGAGACCGATTTCACCGACGCCCACGACCGCTTCGTGCGGACGGTGCGGGAGCGCAATCCACTGATGACGTTCCCGTACTCAGTTACCGCCCCCGACACCGTCGCCGTCGGGCGGATCTACGAGGAGGCCGCCCTGCTCGACGCCGGCGAGCCGCAACAGGTCGCCGGCGCCAGCGGCCAGGACCTAATCGCCCTGCTGGCCAGCCCCGAGCGCGCCACGCGCTTCTTTGCCGCCCTGAAGTTGCGGCAGGCCCCCGTGCCGCAGGCGGTCGAACCCCTGCTGGAGCGGCTGAGAGATTCTGAGGAAGCGTGGGTCGTCCGCCATGCGGCCGCCCGTGCATTGGCCGCGATGGCGCCGGCCCAGGCCGATGAGATCATGCTCGTGATGCTGCTCGACCGCGCCGCAGGCTTCCACGGCGCGGCCCACGAGTTCCTCGTGCGCCGCGGCCAGCCGGCGCGGACGGCGCTGCTGGCGCGCCTCGAAGCCATGGTCAAGTCCGGAAGGGCCGAGGGGCGCATCATCGACGCCATCGGCAAGACGCTCGCTGCCCTGCCCGAACCCGCAGACTCCGCCGCCACGATCCGCGACCTCTACACTCTCGTGCCCGACGGCCGCAACGCCCCCGTGATCCGCCGCCGGCTCATCAACATCCTCGGCCTGCTGCGCGACAGCGCATCGGAGTCTCTACTGATGACGGCCCTGGACGACCCCGAACTGCGCGCCACGGCCGCAACGGCGCTCGTGCGCATCGGCTCCGAGCCCGGCGCCGCCCGCGTCCGCCAGCTCCGCGACGACGCCAAGGCCAAGGGCGACCAGCCCCTGCTCGACCAAATGAACCAGGCCCTGCGCGCGAAGTGAATGTTTTCTGGAGATGGTCGGATGAGCACAGACAGATCCTGCTCGACGAGGCCGCGGCCCTGATGGCCTACAGCGGCGAGCCGCCGCCGCGTCAACCTCTGGACTTCAAGGCGCGCGCCTTCAAGCTCGCCGCCCAACGCAAGCAGCCGGTGCTCAACATCCTGCCGTGAGCCTACGTCCTGGCCGCCGGCGACGCCGCGTACAAGGAGATGTTCCTCGCTGTCGTGAAACGCGACCTCGAGCGTGTCGAGAAGGGGACGCTCATCTTCGACCCCCAGCAGTTCCAGTTCGAGTTCAAGATGTGCGCCCGGTCAAGGCGAGCTCGATTTCCGAACATATCCATCGCAGCTCAACAAGCTCGATTCCGATACACCGCTCATCCTCGAACATCTCAAGACGCCCGAAGAGTACGCCGCCGCAGCCGGTTTCATCCGCGCTACGGCGCTTAACCTGGCGGTGACGATCCGATGAAAACAGCGGGTGTCTGACGATCTGCGGCTTGTGTGGCCAGCACGATGAGTTCGCTGCCGGCACAGGAGATATATTGTGTGACAGTATCGGGCACCGTCATTGCGCCTGGGGAACACCGTCCGTTGCCTGTCACAGTGTCCACAGGTAGCTGATGTGGATCGGCAGCGACAGCAGCGGACGTAGGGGCGAGTCGGGCGCGACAGCCGGCAAGGTTGTCTCCAGCGGCAACGGCCCGAACAGTGCTTCGGAAAGCTCGGCTGTGCTGGCGGCTACGACGTTGGCGTCGATATCCGCGTCGACGATGTACCGCCCATCCCGGCAGGACAGGCGAACCGTCTGCCCGTTATCGGTATTTCGCAGCGAAAGGCTGGCTTGGCCCGCCGGCACCTGCCGCACAGCCTGGGCCGCCTTTATGAAGTAGCCCAGCAGGTTGCACACGCGGAAGCTCGCTGATGGTCGCCGAGTGACCTGCGCATAGTGAGACTTCGCGACGCGCATAAGGACGGAGTCGAACGGACCGGCTTCGAAGATCACCTTCTCCTGCGGCGGGTCTTTCTGTTTGCCGATGCGAACCAAATGTGACAGCAGCGCCGCGACCTGGTCCTCCGGCCCGTCAGCCGCCACCACACGCGGGAAAGGCCGACAGATCGCCCACGCATCTCGCCACGTCCAGCCGCTGACCTCCGAAGCTTCCAGCAGCAGATCGAACTCCTCGCGCGTGTAATCGACCGCATACGGCTGGGCGATGGCAGCCCGGTACATCCGATCGGCATCGGCCTGCTTGTCCAGCCGCCGAACCTCTTCGGCTGGCGGAGGCTCGGGCAGGTATTTCTCATTCGCCTCGAACACCGTCGTCACACCGCCGACAGCCCAGCCATATCGGCCATACCGCCGCCGATCGCCCCAAAGCCAGGCAAAGTCACACGCCTGATCCATTCGGGCCGTCACAACCTTGAGCAGTTCCGACATGATGCCCCGGCCCCGCACTTCGGGAAGCGTGCAGACCTGCCCCACGCCAATCGTGCGAAACGCTACACCGTTCAGCCGCACGGTGAACGGATAGGCCCCGACGACACCCAGGATTCGGCCGTCCTCCACGTAAAGCCAGTGATCCGGCATCCGCTGAGGCGTAAAGCAGTACGGCAGCAGACGCGCAAAGTCGAACGGCTTGTCCGGCCGGCCAAACGAAGCATTGGCTACATCCAGTACAGCCTGCCGCTCATCAGGCCGAGCCTGACGAATCTCCACCTGTCGCGCCACCGGGAACTCCTCTCACGCGCATGCGCATGGATATGCGAAATGAACCAATCTCGCCGGCGCCGGCAACACCGACGATGCTCCCACTAGATAGCTGAGCGCCCCTGAGGCGGTCAAACGGACCTCGGCTGCCAAGGCAACGGCGCAGAAAAGGACCAGTCCTTCCCGCTCCGGTGCGAGCCGGAAGGGCTGGCATTCTCTTATGCATGGGGGTGCGACCATCCGCGATCGCAGGAGGCCCGATCAGTTTCTCCGCCGGCGGCGATGCAGCAGACCGAGGGCCCGTCGGCGAGCGCCCCGGCCTGGGCTCCAACGGTCGACATCCAAAGCAGGCTTCCGCAAACCAGCCCTGAGGAACTCTGTTCCCTATAGATTATCGGAAATCTTTTTGACACCCCCTGCCGAGCGCGGTATGGTTGTCAAAACGATTTGACCGCCTAATTTGACTATGCCTGCCAACGTCACCATTGCCGATGTCGCCCAGCGTGTGGGGGTTTCGCCCAGTACCGTCTCGCATGCGCTAAGCCGCAAGCGACCGGTCAGCCGCAAGCTCCGCCAGCAGATCGAGGACGCCATCAAGGAGATGGGTTACCGCCCTCATTTCGCAGCCCGATCGCTGGTCAGCCGCAAGACCGGCATGATCGGCCTGCTGGTGTCCGAGCTGTACAACCCCGCCACCGGCGTCCTCGTCGAAGCCTTCGAAAAGGCCCTGTTTGAGCGGGGTTACAAGATGCTCCTGGGCCTGGTGCTCGGGGACTCCGCCCGCCTGGAGTCGTACCTGCAGGAGTTTGGTTCGGGGATGGTCGAAGGCGTCATCAACCTGGATCCGAACTTCGAAAGCTCGCAGCTTCGGCGGCTGCTGGTTGGTGTACCGGTGATCACCTACCTGCGGCCGGTAGCCGACACGCCCGTGCACATCGATCACGCCGCCGGCGTGATGCAGGCGATGGAGCACGTCTGGATGCTCGGCCATCGTCAAATCGGTTTGATCACCGCTGATCCGCGAAGCCGCGGCGGCGCAGGTGCAGGCCCCCGCGAATTGGGGTATCGTGGGTTCTACTTCCGTCAGCAGGTCGAGGTCCGCCCCGAGTGGATCGCCTACGGCGACTGGCGGATGGACACCGGCTACGAACATGCCGAGCGCCTGATCCGAGCCGGCTGCACCGCGATCATCGCCGGCAATGACCTGATCGCCATCGGCATCATCCGCCGCGCCCGCGAGCTGGGGCTCTCCGTCCCCGCGGACCTTTCGGTTGTCGGGTTTGACGATTCCCCCATGGCGCTGATGACCGATCCGCCCCTGACGACGCTGCAGAAAAAGGAATCCGATCTCGCCCGCTGGACGGTCGAAGCCCTCATCGACCGCATCGAAGGCCGTCCACCGCAGCAGCAGCGGGTTGTCGTACCGAACCTGATTGTGCGGGGCTCCACTGCCGCGGCCCCCGCCACTCGGACCCTCCACGAGACCAAGCCATGAACCGAACCAACCGCGGCTTCACACTCGTCGAACTGCTGGCGGTGATTGGCATCATCGCCGTGCTCGTCGCGATGCTTCTGCCCGCACTGACCAAAGCCCGCCGGCAGGCAATGATCGTGCGGTGCGCCAGCAACCTCCGGCAGATGGGTCAGGCGCTGATCATGTACGCCGGCGACTACAACGGCTGGGGCCCCTTCAATCACCGATCGATCAAGCTTCCCTCGGATCAGAAGAACTTCGACATCACCGCCTGGCGGTTGCCGCAGTCCGATCCAGCCGCCGGTCAGCCGATCATCTACACCCAGTGGGGCCTGCTGTATCCGTACGTCGGCGAAGCCGAGGCCCGCTTCGTCGCCAAGGTCAACATCTGCCCTGAGGACAGCATGGGCCGCGTCGACCCACCAGCCTTCGTCTGGGCCACCAGCTACTACCTCAGCCCGCAGGCCAGCAGCGGCGAGGACGATCCCGGCAGCGGCACGCCCTCCCTCAAGATCAGCCAACAAAAGCCCACGATGGTCGCTGCAATCGATCAGTGCAACTGGTGGGAACCCATGGGGGTCAAACGCGAGAACCACCTGGGCCTCAACGGTTTCAACGCGCTGCGCGTGGACGGCTCGGTCCGGTGGCTCACGCGTCAGCAGCTCGTCGGAACGATCCCCTGGAAATGGCAAACCCTGGATGGTCTGTGATCCTGAAACGAGGAAGACACTTCACCAATCCCTGCGCGGCACGGTGAACACCGCCGCCAACTTCTGAGGAGGCTCGTCATGAATCTGAACTCGATCTCACATGTCATCGCCGGAGCGGTTACATTCGCGCCGATGGCTGCCAGCGCAGCCGTCGTCTACCAGGAAGTCGGAGGCGTGGTTGCCTTCGAAGCCGAGGGCTACAGCAGCAAGTCGGCTCCCTACGTGCAGGACTCCAACAGCTTCGAGTGGGTGCTGAAGAACTCGGCTGACGCCGGCTCGATCCCCGACGCCAGCGGCGGCTCGTACATGCAGGTGCTCCCGGATGTGGGCGTGAATCACAACAACGCCACCACCGGTAACATCAATTACCTCTATGCCGGCCCCAGCATCTCCTACGACTTCTTGATTTCGACCGAAGGTCAGTACACCTTCTTCGTTCGCGGCGCTGCCGGTGCGGGCCTTGCAAATAGTGAAGTCATCAACGCCAAGGTCTTCCGCATCGACGAAGCCGGCAATGTTCTCGAGGAGATTGGCGCCAAGGAAGGGGCCGGCGTCACTACCATGAGCACGACGCAGACGTTCCAAACCGACAACTGGAACGTCATCTTCACGCCGCCGACGCTGGAAAACGGCGAGTACTATCGCCTGACGATCTACATGCGTCATGACGGTGCAGCCATCGACAAGATCGCCGGCTTGATCAACCCGGTTGCGACGATCCCATCGGGCGAAGGCCCGGAGGTTTCGCCGCCGGTCCCCGAGCCGACGGCGGCTGGGCTGATCGGCCTGGCAGCGCTTGGTCTGGCGCGCCGCCGACGGGCGTAACGGGGCATGTGTCGATCGGCACGAACGGCGACCGCGAGGGCGCGACTTTGGGTTCCTGCGCATGGATCGCCGCGACCGTATAGATCACGAGCAATTCGGGCGACAAGCGTTCGCGTGAGCCCTGTTGGTGGGGTCTAAAGATGAGACTGAGCCTGATTGGTCATGTATGTATCGGCGTTCTCTGTGTCGCCGCCGCGGCGACGGCGCAGGATCGCCCTGCTGGCGAGGACTTGACGAAGGATCCAGCCGTGCGCGCAGCCGGGACCTACACCTACTACGCCCGCGGCAACGGTTTTCGCGATGCCGGCGGGAGCATGGTCGAATTGCAGGTCTACCGCCCGCTGACAAAGCGTTTTTATCCCGGCGTGCCGCTGCACAACGACGACAAGGGCGGCAACGATCGCGACAAGGAACGCGAGGACACCGGCTACTACTCGGGCACGGCCGAGCCCAAGCCGATTCCGTTCGCCGAGGGCGAGCTGACGGACGGCGACGCGTCGCCCGAAACCTCCTCCGTCGCCGGCTGGGTGGGCGTGGTGGACTGCACCGGCGCTGCTCCAAAGCGCGGCAATGAGCCGTTCGCCGGATCGTTCGACATCCTGTTCGACCTGGGCGACACGTACGTCATCACCGGCGCCGAGGTCGAGTATGAGGATTCCGTCGGCCGGCGGTGGAACACAGCGGACAATGCCCAGCGGCTCTATACCGCCCAGGCGCTTTCCGACCCGCCGCAGGAATCGGACTTCACGTTCATGGCCTCCACCACGGCGCAGGGAAACCAGGCCGGCACGATGGTCTTCACGGGCAAGGAGCAGACCGCCCGCTACGTCCTGCTTCGGCCCAGCGTCAAGGTCGAAGCCGCAACGTTCGGCTCGAAGGGTGGGCGGATCATGGAAGTTCGCCTGTTTGGCCGCAAGGCCGAGCATTAACCCGCATGCGACGGCTGGGGGACATGCCATGGCACGCGCATCAGCAAGGAGTTCAATGCACGGCAGATTCACTGCGCTCATCGGATTGATCCTGACGCTCGTAGCCGTCGTCGGCTGCAGGCCGGAGACGGAAGATGTCGCCTTGCCGCCGTCGCGGCAGGAGTCATCCGTCACGCAGGCGCCGGCAGAGGCTGGAGCTGTCGCCGTCGCGCAGGCAGAACCAGCCACCGATGCCGCGCCGGCCATGCTGGTGAACAACACCGATCGCCTGCAGGAAGCCCTGGCATCGCCCTACGGCGTCTCGGCGCATATCAGCGGCCGTGAGCATCCGCAAGCACCGCGATCCACGATCGCCATGCGTAATGCCGGTCTCGGCTGGGTGAGGACCGACTTCTGGCGGTCGGAGATCCAGACAGCCCCGGGCGTGTGGGACTACAGCCGAATGGACCGGACAGTCGAATACGCCCACAACGCCGGCTTGCAGGTCCTGCCGATCCTGGACTACGACGTGCCCTGGGCCAAGCCGGCGCACGAGCACCTCGATGAGTGGCTGGAGTATGTCAATCGCACGGTCACGCGCTACAAGGACCGCATCAGCCACTGGGAGGTGTGGAACGAACCCAACCATGCCCTGTTCTGGCCCGATCCAGCCGACCCCACCGGATACGTCAAGCTGCTCCAGGCCACGTATCCCGCCATCAAGGCGATCGATCCCGATGCCACGGTGCTCCTGGCGGGCCTGTCGCATGTTCCATTCCACTGGCTGGAGCCGTTCTACGAAGCCGGTGGCGGGGACTTCTTTGACGTGATGAACGTCCATCCCTACCGCTTCCCCGCTCCGCCGGAAGCGGGACGACTTTACGAGGATCTGATCCAGTTGCGTCAGTTGATGGCCAAGTACGGTGACGGGGACAAGCCGATCTGGGTCACCGAAATCGGCTGGCCGACGCATCGCTCGCCGCTGCTGGAGGAAGGCGGCCTGCTCGTGCAGATCGTGCGCGCCGGCCTGCGGACGCTCGATCCGCAGCGGCAGAACTGGACGATCGGCGTGCTCGACCCGCCGCCGGACTATCCGCTGGGCTATCGCTTTCCCGAGCCGCTGGTGAAGCAGATGGCGCCGGGACAGGCGATGGTTCGCAATGTCGGTTTCGCGGACCTGGCGGGGCTGGATCCGTCACAGGTGCACGCACTGCTGATGCCTGTGGACGAGGCCTTCCCGGCTGACGTGTTTGATGCGATGGAGGACTACGTCCGCCGCGGCGGCAACATCGTCTTCATCGAGGGCGTACCGCTGTATTACACGATGCAGAAGCGCAGCGACGGCAGCGGCTGGGAGCGGAAGGACGCGCCTGAGGCATTTCGCCGCCGCCTGCGGATCGGCTGGGAGGCGCACTGGAAGCGCGCCGGCGTGCCGCAGTCGACCAAGAGCCTGGCTGTGCCGCCGGCACTGGCGGATCAGATCAGGCTGCCGGAGGACCCCGTCCCAGCCAGCCGTTTCTTCACCGACGCCGCGCTGCAGAGCGGCGATCGCATGATCCCGCTGATCACGGTCGATTCCGACACCTACCGCGGCGCCGTCGCGGCGGTGTACGACCTGGATTCGGACCTGACGGGCGGCGTGATCGTCTCCAGCTTCTTCGCCCGGCCGGGGATCGCCGAAGAGGAACTGGGCCGGCTCGTGCCGCGCGTCTATCTCACGTGCTTCCAAGCCGGTGTGGAGAAGGTCTTCTGGTACGAGTTCGAGTCGAACCGCGATAGCCCGTACAGCATGAACGCGCACTACGGCCTGACCGGGCCGGAGCATCATGCGACGCCGGCGTACGTAGCACTGCAGACGCTGACGCGCCTGCGGCCTGCCGGTTCGCAGGCGGTGAAGGTTGAATACCGCAACGGCGCGGTCTTCCAGGCGGCATGGGTGCGTCCCGATGGCCAGCATGTCTGGGCGTTGTGGAAGCCCGGGCCGGCTGGCGAGGCCGAGATCGCCTTTGAGGGGCAGATCCAGCGAGCGCGCGATCATCTTGGGCGGGATGTGGCTGTCTCGGCCACCGACGATGGTGCAGCGACCGTTCGGCTGAGCGATTCGGTGCTGTACCTCGAAGGTCCGACGGCTGTGAGGGTTGGGCCGTGAGTAAGTGAGCGGCGGCCGCGAAGGCGCGATGGCGCGAAGTTAAGCGCAAAGATCACACAGAAGCAAAGATCGCACAGACCGTTTTCTGGTGACACGTGACGGTCGCCGCGCGTACGGGGCACGTTGCCATGTGTCCCTCCAGACCCCGAGGCCACGCTCTATTTCCGTTTCCCTTCGTCGCTTCGTCGCTGCTATCGCATTATTCGGACGAAGCCTCCCCATCGGGTGGTTTGCCGACCGACTCGTTGTACTCCGCCTTTCGCTCGGCGGGGGTTTTCTTCGTCGTTCTGCGGGCGCGCGGGGGGCGGCGGCCCTGCCGTACCTCTTCCTCCAACTGCGCCTTTCGACGGAGGATGTGGTGATAGTGCTGGGCGAAGCGGTGGGCTTCGTCGCGGATATACTGCAACAATCGCAAGCCGGCGTGGTTGCGCGGCAGGCGCATTGGCTCGGATTTGGCCTGCGTGTAGACGAGCTCCTCTTTCTTTGCGAGGCTGATCACCATGGGCGGCCGGACGTCCATCGTCTTGAAGACGTCCATGGCTGCATGCAACTGCCCCAGACCGCCGTCGATGAGGATGACGTCGGGATATAACTCATTTCCCTCAGCCGCTTCGCGGTAGCGGCGTGAGACGACTTCCTGGATCGACAGGTAGTCGTTGTTCCCCTGCCCATGCTTGATCTTGTAGCGGCGATAGCCTTCCTTGAACGGCACGCCATCGATAAAGCAGACCTTGCTGCCGACCATCTCGCCGCCCTGCAGATGGGCAATGTCGATCCCCTCGATGATGCGCGGCGCTGCGTCCAGCCCGAGCGCTTCCTGCAGCCGCTGAACGCCTTCCTGCGGATTGGTGACAAACGCTTCCGGCTGCCAGAACTCCTGCTCGCCCTTGCCGGCTCGCGCGTTCAGGCCGCGCAGTGCGCGAATCTCGTCGCGCAGGCGCGCCGCCCTTTCAAAGTCCATGGCCTTGGAGGCTTCGAGCATCTCCTTTTCCATTTCTGCGAGCGTCGATTCCTTGTTGCCCTCGAGGAAACGGATCAGGCGGAAGATGTCTTCGCGATAGGTCTTCTTGTCGATCTTGGCTGCGCACGGAGCCGTGCACTGCTTGATCGGATACAGCAGGCACGGGCGGAAGAAGCGCCGCTTGTCGTCACCCTCCTGGATGTCGAGCGTGCAGGTGCGAAACTTGAACGCCTTCTGCAGGAGCGTGATCGCTTCTTTCAGTGCATAGACACTTGTGAACGGGCCGAACAGTTTGACGCCCTTGGTGCGGGGTTCGCGCGTGATGTAGACACCGGGGAAGTCCTCGTCGGTGGTGATCATCACGTAGGGGAAGGTCTTATCGTCCAGCAGGCGGGCATTGTACTTCGGCTGGATGTCCTTGATCAGTCGATTTTCGGCTAGAAGCGCCTCGACCTCAGAGTCCGTCTGGATGATGTCGAAGTCGACGACGTGATCGAGCAGGCCGGACTTTTTGTGCTCCAGCTTTGTCGAAGCCTGGAAGTAGGAACTGACGCGGTCGCGCAGCGACGCGCTCTTGCCGACGTAGATGACCCGCCCCTTGTCATCCTTCATCAGGTAGACACCGGGGGCGCGCGGCAGCGTCCTGGCCTTTTCAGCAAGCTTCTGAATCCGTTCGGCGCGGCTTTCCATCAGCCCCAATCATACGGCAGATCGGGGTGATTTGTTGCCCGCCGCATGCGGATCACGGCTTGGTCGCAAGAATCAGCGGCGACGGGCCGGGAGCGTCGAGCTGGCGGACATGGACAAACCCGCACTCGGCCAGCCAGCCGGAAATCTCCGCGAAGCTGAAGGTGTCGCCCTCCTGCGTATTGACGAGCATGTTGACGGCGAAGATCAGCGGGCCGGCTGGGCCGCGGCGATCGTCGTCGACGACGAACTCGGCAATGACGATGGTCCCACCGGGCGCGAGGACATCAAACATCCGCTTCAGCAGCTTGCGGGAGCGGGCTTCGCCTTCACTGTGCAGGATGTGGCCGAGCGTGGCCACGTGGAAGTGATTGCCGGGCAGATCGACCTCGAGAATATCGCCTTCGCGCGTCGTCAAGCGATCGGCTACGCCGTGGCGCTCGGCGAAGCTGCGCGTGATGTGCAGCACGCCCGGCCAGTCGACGGCTGTGACGTGTACAAGGGGCGAATGCTTGGCAAGGGTGATGCCCCACACGCCCGAGCCGGCGGCGATGTCCAACACGTTCACCGGCGACGCAGCCGCGGAGATCTGCAATGCCTCCGCCAGGACGTTGGCTGCCGGAGCGCTCAACGGAAACAGATCCGCCACAAACGAGGCGAAGAACTCCTCGCCTTCGCTCTCCTCATTGACAGGCGCAGCCGGCTCGCCCGTGCGGACGTACTCCTCCAACCCCAGCCAGCGCGGGATGAGCTGCGTGCTGATGTGTTTAAGCAGGAAGCCCTGGAAGGTCGGCTTGTGGCTGACCAGGTACAGGGCGGCCTCGTCTGTCAGCGCGTAATGGCCGCTGTCGTCTCGCGACAGGAACTGGAAGCCGACCAGCGCATCGCAGATCGCACGTAAGCCGCGGCGCGACGCCGACGTCGCGGCTGACAATGCGGCGAGGTCCTTCGGGCCTTCGTCCAGGGCATCGAAGACGCCCACCTTGATGGCGGCTTCGAGAATGAGCGGAGCGGCATAGCCCCAGGTCAGCTCCATGATCCGTTGGGGAGTCGGCACGGGCGCATTGGATCCCGGGGCAGTCCGTACCTTGGGGGCCGCGGTAGTCGTCATTCGGGTTGTCTCCTGGCAAATGTGATCCGGACTACAGTAATTCGCACCTGCCAGATGTCAATTTGAAACCGGGAGCGCGGTTAGATTTCCAGATCGCCCAATGCCCGGAGCACAGATGGGTGCAGCTCAAGCCCCTGCCGCAGATCGCCCCAGCCGTGATCCCATGTACCGGTGGCTGAGAGGGTCTGCTGGCCGATCATGCCAGTGACGTCGTAGCGATATGGGGCGGCCAGCCAGTTGGCTTGGCCAGCGATGACGGCGGGATCGCCCAGGATGCTCGCCGCGACCCCAGCGGGCGGTCGGAACGCCAGCGTGATCGCAAAGGGCGGCTGCTCCTGCACATGCAGGCGGATGGAGCCATCCGGCTCGATCTCCATACGGCTGAGCCCGATGGCGATGCGGGATGGGTCGTCCGTCGCGATCAACTCGCCCGGCGGCAGGCGGAGCGCCAGCCGATGCTCGACCTGGTCCCCGCGGTAAACACTAGCTTCAAACCCGCGGCAATCGCAAGGCAACGGCGGCGTTCGGCGCGTCGGCTGGCGGCGATACCGGTGGTACGCTCGCCGATACAGCCGATCTACCGGCCAGCCATCATAGAACGTCACGACCACCCGCCGCCCCTCCCCCTCCGCACAGAACCGCCACCACTCATAACCCCCGGGCGCAAAGCCCCCATGCCAGCCGGAGGCTGCGCGTGGGTGGGCTTGCATGGGAAGGGTTGGCATGGATGGCGATGTCATCTGTCACTGGTCATTTGTCACTCGCCGCAACCCGCCTGCGAGAGCCGCCCACAAAATGAAAGGCCTCTGCATACTCAGCCCGCGCGAGCGACACCTGACTAGTGGCCAGGGACGCCTTATTCCATCTCCCTCAATTTCCGCTCCAGCAGCGCTTCGCGTCGCCTGGCGGCGGCGTTCAGCCAGTCTGTCAGCGCCTCGCCGTCCTGGGCATCCAGCAGTTCGACCAGCCGGTTCATGCAGTCGCGCATGCGCGACAGGCTGGCCAGGACGTTGTCGCGGTTGTCGAGAAAAATGTCTCGCCACAGGGCACCATCACCCCCGGCGATACGCGTCGTATCGAGAAACCCCTTGCCCGCCAGTTGCAGCGAAGGCTCTTCCTGCATCAGCACCATCGCGGCTGCGATCGCGTGCGGCAGATGCGACACATCCGCCAGCCGGCGGTCATGCTCCTCCGGCGACATTGTGCAAGTCCGCATCCCCAGCGATTCCCAGAACGCCTGCACGCTCGACAGGGCCGCCGCGTCCGTCCGCGGCGTCGGCGTCAGGATACACATCGCCCGCTGGAGCAGATCCGCCCTGGCAAACTCGACGCCCCGCTTTTCGCTGCCAGCCATTGGATGCGAGCCAACGAAATGCACCCGTGCCGGCAGCAGCCTCTCGCCCGCCTGCACGACCGATCGCTTGGTACTGCCGACGTCGGTGACGATGGCCCCCGGTCGAAGGGCTGGCGCAATTTGACGCAGCAATTCTTCGAACAGCCCCACCGGCGTGCAGAGAATCACCAGGTCCGCCTCGCGAACCGCCGAGGCGGGATCAGCGTATGCTTCGTCTATCGCCCCGACATTCAGCGCTTTTTCCAGCGTGGCCTGACGATGGCCGTAACCAACGACGGTACAACCATTTAGAAGTGATCGGACCGCCAGTCCAATCGAGCCTCCCAGGAGGCCCACACCGAGGATGCTCAAGCGCTGTGGAAGCATGGTCCGATAACTGTTAGCAGCGGTCCGTCCGCTGGAACCGACGCGGCAATCGTGGAGCAGGCACTGCCGGCTGTCAATCGACACAACCTTGAACCTGCCGGCGGTTCGTCCTAGGCTATTGCCTGCGACGGGAGTTATGGGGCCCAGGGGCCAGCCCGCCCCAAAGCCCAATCAAGGATCCCGACGCACAGGGCAGTCCGGCGTCATCGCCGGAAACAGTGAGCGAACTATATCATGGCCGAAACACTCGTCGCCGAACCCCGCACGCCGAAATCTGACGCCGGCAACGCCAACCCTTCGGGGTTGCGCCATGTGCTGGAGTTTGAGAAACCTCTGGCTCGTCTCGAGCAGCAGATCCGCGAGCTGGAAGCCCTCCAGCAGCAGAAGCAGGTCGACTACAGCGCCGAACTGCGCGAGCTCCGCAACAATTACACCGCCCTGCTGCGCAAGACCTACGACAATCTGAGCGCCTGGGAGACGGTGCAGGTGGCTCGCCATCCCCAGCGGCCGCTGTTCCGCGACTATGTCGACATGATCTGTCGCGAGTTCCGCGAGCTGCATGGCGATCGCGCCTTCGGCGATGACCCTGCCGTGCAGTGCGGCCTGGCCCGCATGGCCGGCCACAAGGTCATGCTCATCGGCACGCACAAGGGGCGGGACACCAAGGAAAAGGTCCGCTGTTATTTCGGCCTGGCCCACCCGGAGGGGTATCGCAAGGCCCTCCGCTGCATGAAGTTGGCTGAGAAGTTTGGCCTGCCGGTGGTGTGTCTGATCGACACAGCCGGCGCCTACCCGGGTATCGGCGCTGAAGAGCGCGGCCAGGCTGAGAGTATCGCCCGCAACCTGATGGAAATGTCGCGCCTCCGTACGCCGATCGTCTCGATCATCACCGGCGAAGGCGGTTCGGGCGGCGCACTGGGGCTGGCGGTGGCCGACAAGGTCGCCATGCTCCAGTACTCCTGGTACTCGGTCATCAGCCCCGAAGGGTGCAGCGGCATCCTGTGGAAAGGGTCAAACAACGCGCACGAGGCGGCTGAGGCCCTCAAGCTCACCAGCAAGCACCTCAAGCAACTCGGCGTGATCGACCACGTCATCCCCGAGCCGCTGGGCGGAGCGCACCGCGACCCGCACACGACGGCTCACAATCTCGAGCAGTACATCGCCAAGACCGTCCGCGATCTCAAGCGGTGCAAGATCGACAACCTCGTCGAGCGTCGCTACGAGAAGTTCCGGAACATGGGCGCGTTCATCGAGAAGGCTGCCCGCCACGCCAGCCGCGTGACAGCCTAGCCTCACGGGGTGGCGTCAGTCGGCAGGCGGCGTAACTGCACAATCCGATCCAGCTTGAATGTGCGCTGCGCATTGCGCAGGTGACAATGCGCGATCAGGAGCAGTTCGCCATTGCGCCGCCGGACAGCCAGCGGCTCGATCACGCGCTCACTGCGGCGATCGCAGGCATCGACGTACTCCATCAGCACCGGCCTGCGGGCGTCGAGGGCCTCTTCCAGCTCCAGCGGCAATAGCGGCTGGCGGGGATTGGCCGGCATCAGGCTGATCGGCCCGCCCTGCTCGCGCATGGCATCGCAAAGGCACAGCCCCCATCCCCCCACCGGCGCCAGCAGTTGTTCGAAAACGAATCCCGTCGTCCGTGCATCCGCCAGGGCGCGGTGCGCAACCTCCGGCTGATACCCGAAATGCCGCGCCAGCCGCTGGAGGGCGTTGCCTCCACGGCCGAAACGCCGCCGGGCAATGCGCACCGTGTCCAGCACCGGCGCGTTGTCCAGAGCCTCGACGATGTCGACGCCCGAGCAGCGGAACTCGCGGTGCAGGAACGACAGATCGAAGCCGACGTTGTGCCCCAGTACCAGCGCCCCACGGAGGACGTCCAGCATGGCTGGCAACTGCTCCGCGAACGTCGGCTGGTCTTCCACCATCTGCGCGGTGATGCCCGTCAGGGCGCTGACGCCCGGGCTGATCCGCCGCCGGGGGTTGATGAGCTGCTGGTATTCGCGCGTTACATGGCCCCCTTCGTACCGGACGATGCCGATCTCGATCACGCGATCGCCGTAGTCAGCCGATGCGCCGGTGGTTTCCACGTCGACCACAGCGACGGGGATCTGCAGCAGAGGCTGGATCAGCGAAAAAGGCATATCCGTGTTTATACGTCGCAACCGCCCCCGCGGACCAGTTGCGGACGGCTTGTCGTACGAATGGGCGAAAACGCTCCCCGGCAACGCAAAGTCACCGATGCTCCCTGTAGCGGCGGATGGCATCCGCCCCGGAAGCGCAAACGGCGTCAAAAACGACCCTGCGCACCCCGTAGGCACATTGCATGTGCCCCTACAAATCGGACCCTGCCCTCCTCCCTTCGTCGCTCCGTCGCTAGCCTGTTACTCCGCCATCTCCACCACCGGCTGGACCGCCCGGTGCGCCCGCAGGGAGTCCACCGAGTAGATCACCACCGCACTCCAGATAAAGCAGAAGGTCATCAGTTGCTCGGGTCGCAGGTGCTCACCCAGGATGAGGATGGCGACGAGGAACTGCACCGTCGGGCCGACATACTGCATGAATCCGATCGTCGCCAGGCGCAGCCGTCGCACCGCGGCTGTAAACAGCAGCAGCGGCACGGACGTGATCACGCTCGACATCGCCATCAGGCAGTACGTCCCCACTGACAACGTCTGGTCAGCCCCCCACGGGACCATCAGCACAGCCGCGGCCAACGGTACGAGCAGCGTCGTCTCCACCGCCAGCCCCACCACCGGCCCGACGTCCATTTTCTTGCGCACCAGCCCGTACAGCCCGAATGACAGCGCCAACGTCAGCGAGATCCACGGAAATGTCTGCCCCTGCAGCGTCAAGTACCCCACGCCCACGACCGCCAGGCCCACCGCCACCCACTGCCACGGCCGAAGCCGCTCACGCAGGAACAGCAACCCCAGCAGCACGCTGATCATCGGATTGATGTAGTACCCCAGGCTGGCCTGCAACACCTGCCCGATGGTGACGGCGTAGATGAACACACCCCAGTTGATCCCGATCAGCACGGAGGCGACAGCCAGCTTCGCCAGCAACTGGCGCGAGCAGCATGCCCGCCACACCTCCGCCCAACGCCGCTGCACCAGAACGATCAGCACAGACAGCAGCGCCGACCACAACACCCGGTGCGCCAGGACGACCACCGGATGCACATGCGTCATCAGGTTGAAATAAAGCGGCGCTACCCCCCACCACAGGTAGGCCCCCAAGCCGTAGACAAACCCAAGCTGGGCATCGCGACGAAGATCCGGCGTACCTTTCAACATCCGCCATGATCGTACAGCCGCCGATCCGCCTCACAAGTCGCGCACAGCGCCGCATCGGAACCATCGGCAAGTCGCCTCCAATTCCGCCATTCTGGACACATCCGAAGGGTGCTTTGAAAACGTCCAAACCTTGCCCCTCCACGCTGCGCGGGCTAGGCTCTGCTGTAGAAAGGATCCTCGACCTATGGCACCGCGAGCACCTCAGCAGACCGACCTTGCCCACGATGTCCTTCGCCAGGAACGCCATCCGCTTGACGCGATCTTCAAGCCCACCAATGTGGCTGTGATCGGCGCTACGGAAACGCCCGGCGCCGTCGGCAGAACGATCCTGTGGAACCTGGTCAGCAACCCGTTTGGCGGCACGGTGTTCCCCGTCAACCCCAAGCGGCCGAGCGTACTCGGCATCAAGGCCTATCCCAGCATCGCCGAGGTGCCGGCGAAGGTCGATCTGGCGGTGATTGTCACGCCCGCTTCGACCGTGCCGGGGATCATCGAGCAGTGCGTCGATGCGGGCGTGAAGGCAGCCATCGTCATCTCGGCTGGCTTCAAGGAAATCGGCCCAGCCGGCGCGGCTCTCGAACAGCAGATCATGGAACATGCCCGGCGCAGCCAGATGCGCATCATCGGCCCCAACTGCCTGGGCGTCATGAATCCGATCAGCGGCTTGAACGCCAGTTTCGCCAAAGGCATGGCGCGTCCCGGACATGTGGGGTTCATCAGCCAGTCGGGCGCGCTGATGACGGCTGTGCTCGATTGGTCCTTCCGCGAACAGGTGGGCTTCAGCGCGTTCGTGTCGATCGGCTCGATGCTCGACGTCAACTGGGGCGACCTGATCGACTATCTCGGCAACGACCCCAAGACGCACGCAATCGTGATCTACATGGAGTCGATCGGCGATGCGCGGTCGTTCATCTCGGCGGCCCGTGAGGTCGCGCTCAACAAGCCGATCATCGTGATCAAAGCCGGGCGCACCGAGGCGGCAGCCAAAGCGGCTGCGTCGCACACCGGCTCGCTCACGGGTTCGGACGAAGTGCTCGACGCCGCCTTCCGCCGATGCGGCGTACTGCGCGTCAACTCGATCTCCGACATGTTCTCCATGGCGGAGGTCCTCGGAAAACAGCCCCGCCCGCGCGGCCCGCGTCTGACAATCATCACCAACGCGGGCGGTCCGGGAGTACTGGCGACCGACGCACTGATCTCGAGCGGGGGCGAACTGACACACATCTCCAACGAAACCATCGAAGAACTGAACCAATCCCTCCCGGCTGCCTGGAGCCACGGCAACCCGATCGACGTTCTGGGCGACGCCCCGCCGCAGCGCTATGAAAAGGCCCTCGAACTGGCAGCCAAGGATCCGAATGCCGATGGCATCCTGGTCATCCTCACGCCGCAGGACATGACGGATCCCACGCTCATCGCCGAGGCGCTCAGCCATCACGCGAAGATCGACGGCAAACCCGTGCTGGCAAGCTGGATGGGCGGCCCGGTTGTCGAAGCCGGCGAGACGATCCTCAACCGCGCCGGCATCCCGACCTTCGCCTATCCCGACGCCGCAGCTCAGGCCTTCACCTACATGTGGCGCTACACGTACGCCCTGCGCGGCCTGTACGAGACGCCGACGCTCACCGAAGGCGAAGGCTTCTCCCCCGAAACCGCCCGCAGCACGGCTGAGGGCTTCATCAACGCCGCCCGCAACGAGGGCCGAACGATCCTCGACGAATACGAATCCAAGCAACTGCTCGCGGCCTACGGCATCCCGACGGTCACGACGATCGTCGCCACCACGGCTGACGAAGCCGTCGCCGCCAGCAAGAAGACAGGCCTGCCGGCGGTCCTCAAGCTCTACAGCAAGACCATCACGCACAAGACCGACGTCGGCGGCGTCAAGCTCAATCTCCAGAGCGAAGAAGACGTCCGCAACGCGTTCAACGCCATCAAGCAGAGCGTCACCGAGCGCGCCGGCGCCGAGCACTTCCAGGGCGTGACCGTTCAGCCGATGATCAAGCTCTCCGAGGGGTATGAGATCATCATCGGCTCGTCACTGGACCCGCAGTTCGGCCCGGTGCTGCTGTTCGGCTCGGGCGGTCAGCTCGTCGAGGTGTACAAGGATCGCGCACTGGCGCTGCCGCCGCTCAATGCGACGCTCGCCCGCCGCATGATGGAGCAGACGCGCATCTACAAGGCCCTCAAGGGCGTGCGCGGCCGCCCGCCGGTCGACCTGGCGATGATGGAGCAGATCCTCGTCCGCTTCAGCCAGCTCGTCGCGGAGCAGCAGTGGATCAAGGAAATCGACATCAACCCGCTGCTGGCATCGGCGGATCAGATCATCGCCCTCGACGCGCGCGTCGTGGTGCATGACAAATCGGTCACGCCTGAGAAGCTGCCGCGTCTTGCGGTGCGGCCATATCCAACCCAGTACGTTACGACCGTCAAACTCGGTGGCGAGCAGTTCACCATCCGGCCGATCCGCCCCGAGGACGAGCCGCTGATGGTCGAGTTCCACCGCGGCCTGTCCGAGCGCAGCGTCCGCCTGCGGTACTTCCATCCGATGAAGCTCGACCAGCGGACGACGCACGAGCGTCTCGTGCGCGTCTGCTTCGCCGACTACGATCGCGAGCTGCCGCTGGTGGTCGAACACACCGACCCCAAGAGCGGCAAGCGCGAGATCCTCGGCGTAGGACGCCTCAGCCGAACGCCACACAGCGACACGGCTGAATTCGCCATCCTCGTCAGCGACCAGTGGCAGAACCGCGGCCTGGGTACCAAGCTGCTGGAACTGGTCGTCAATGCCGCCCGCGCCGAAGGCGTCAAGGTCGTCAAAGCGACCATGATGCCTGAAAACCTCGAGATGCAGCGCGTCTGTCAGAAGCTCAACTTCACGCTGACGCGCGATCCCGAAGAGGCGATGGTCCACGCGCGGCTGGAGCTGTAGCCGCCCTCCGTGCGGGCTTACTGCCGGCGCGTGATCGATAGACGTGAAGACAACGCCCTGCCGCTTGCCATGTGCGGCCGTCCGCACCCGTTACGACCGGTGCGGACGTTTGCTAGACGGGCCGTTTTCGTCCACAATCAGAGGGGAGATCATCTATCGCGCAAAGGGAAGGATATGACACAGAACACCATCGCCACCGCAGCCGATTACGCCGATGCCATGATCACTGCCCGACGGGCCAAGAACTGGCTGTTCGGGATCCTTTTGCTGATCCTGCTGGCGCAACTGGCGATCTTCTTCACCGTGGCGTTCGGTCCTGAGCACCTGGCAACGCATTCAGCCGCTTCGTCCGTGGTTGCAGACGCTCAGCCGACGGGCGATCTGCCCACGACACTCCCTGCGGCTGTCGAGGCGCCGGCCAACGGCGACCAACAGCAGCCACTGTCGCAGCGCAGCTTCGGCTCGCGGTTTATGGAATGGGTCATCGGCTGCACGACGTTCATCGGTATGGGTGCGGTGCTCGTAATGGCGGTGGTGCTTCTGCTGATCGTGCTGATCATGCTGATCGGCCGGCTGATCGGCGTCAGCCGCGTCACGTCGGCGTTCATCTGGTGCATTGTGCTGGCGGTGCTGCTGTTCCCGTGGCAGGCCTTCCTGAACTACCCCGACCTGGCGGGTGAGAGCTTCCGAATCCCCGGCGTGCTGATGAGCTGGGTTGAAATCGCCGAGCACGCGCGCTTCCATGAGGCGGACGTCGGCCTGCAGGTGAAGGTGCTCAAGTGGGCGCGGTTTGTCGGGTTCCCGCTGGTCGCGATCGTGCTTCTGCTGATGATCCAGCTTCGCAGCAAGCGCGGCCTGCGCTTGGCGCTGGGCGAAAGTGATCTGGAATCCGATCTGACTGGCGAGAGCGAGCCGCGGTAAGCTGTACGTCGTTGAGGTGCAACATGCGCGAAGAGCGTGGCCGCATTGCCGGAGATATGGTCATCTACGAGCCGTTCACGCTGTGGGGCTCGGTGGGCGGTAACGTCACGGTCATCGACGGCGGCAAGTTCTACAGCCGCGGGCTGATTTACGGCAATCTGATCGTCGAGCCCGGCGGGCGCGTCCATATTTTCGGCAACGTGAGCGGCGATGTGACGCTGGCTGAGAATACAAAGGTGATCATCAGCGGAATGGTCGGCGGCAACGTCACGAACAACGGCGGCCGCCTCTACATCGACCGCACCGCCAAAATCGAAGGCCGCATCCGCACCAATGCCGGCAAGACAAAGCACGAAGGCGAGTTCGACGAGCAGAAACCCGTCAAATACGAGCGACACGATGAGTGGGATTACCGCCGCAAACTGCTGGAGCAGGAGCGCGAACGGCGGAGAAAAGATCGCGGTGTGTGATCTGCACGTGTCAAAATTGCGCAGACGCGCAGCTTTTGCTTGCGTTTTTTGAAAACAACGGTATAGAAAAGCCACTGGAAATTGTCGGCGTCGGGGCAACGTCGCCGGCATGACCGCCTGAACAGAACAACCCCGTCGGACCGGACGCACAAACTCGCACCATGCGGGCTTTGCCTGCGAAGGATGACCGGTACACGACGCACACGGAGGTGCTGCACATGCTCGCCCGTCCATTCATGCTGCTTTCCCTGTCGGCTGGTGCTGTAGCACTGGCGATGCCCGCTGCGCTTGTGGCGCAGGAGACGCCTGCTCCGCAGGTGGCCAACAGCCCGTATCAGTTCGCCGGAGAGATCACAGCCGACAATGTCTACGTCCGCTCTGGCCCGCGTGAGGGCGATTACGCCACGATGAAGCTCGATCGCGGCGCGCCGGTGACGGTCGTCGGCATCAAGTTTGACTGGCTGAAGATCCTTCCCCCCGAGGGCAGCTTCAGCTACGTCTCCAAGGCCTTCGTCCAGCAGTACGGCGACGGCACGCGCGGCCGTGTGACCAAGAACGAATTGAGCGTCCGTGCCGGCTCGAGCCTCAACGCCCTCAAGAACCAGGTGCAGACCAAGCTGATGGAGGGCGATGAGGTCGAGATCATCGGCGAGAAGGACGAGTACTTTAAGATCAAGCCGCCGCCGGGCGCGTATCTGTACGTCCGCAAAGACTTCGTCCGCCCGGTGCGTGCGCTGAGTACCGCGGTCCCCGAACAGGCGACGCCCACCCCGACGGTGAGCGATCCGGTGGCCACGGATGTGCCCGCAGCCGATGCGGCTGTTGCTGCTGACATCGCGCCGGCTGACACCCCCGCCGACGTCCCAGCCGCTGCCGAGCAGCCGGCTGCCACCGCCGACGCCGGCCAGAAGTTCAACCAGCTCGAAGAGCAGTATCGCCAGATCAGCACCCAGCCGCTGGAGGATCAGCCGATCCAGCAGTTGCTCACCGAGTATGAGGCGATCGTTGCCGCCAAGTCGTTGCCCGACTCGATCCTCCGGATCGCCGAAAGCCGGGCCAATGCCCTCAAGGTCCGTCTCCAGGCCCAGCAGGAGCTGGCGGCCATCCGCCGTGAGCATGCCGAGATGGCTGCCCGCCAGCAGGCCCTCGCAGCCGAGCAGGCGGAGCTTGAGCAGCGCCTGCGGGACAGCAGCGTCGCCGTCTACACGGCCGTCGGCGTCCTGCGTCCGTCCAGCCTGCAGCGTGGGGATGAGCGGCTGTATCGCCTGACCGACCCCGCCAGCGGCCGCACGCTGATCTACATCCGCTCGAACGACAACAGCATCGTCGGCCACATCGGCCAGTTCGTCGGTGTTCGCGGGCAGACAGCCAGCGATCCGCTGATCAATGCGGACGTGCTGCGGCCCACCACGATCGAAGTCGTTGACATGAATCGCATCGGCCGGGGCGTTGCGGCACAGATCCTGCCGCCCAGCCTGTTCCACACCGCGGCCAGCGCCAGCACCGGTTCGGAATAACCGCCGCGACGCTGTCACGACCTCCTGTTCACCCCTCCGCGACCCCGGGCCACCTCCCCCCGGGGTCGCGATTTTTCAAGGCCGGGTCGATCAAGCAGTCATCGCAAATGGCCGATATAGATAAGTGAAGAACTGTCGCCGCCTTCCCCCTCCGTACTGGAGGAAGGAGTTCTCGCCCCTACGGACGGTGCGCGATGAGCGAGATCTCCCCCTTCATCGCCTCGGTGCTGCAAAGCCCCGTGGTCCAGAAGCAGCAGATGGCGGACAAGAGCGCGCAGATCCGCCGTCAGCAGGAGCTGCGCCGCAACATCGCCGCCGAAGGCGACCGCTATCAACACGTCGTCGAAAGCCCTGAAGAGATCAAACCCATCCACGACGAGCGCGACGACGACCCTGCGCGCCAGCGCAAGCCGCGACGCCGCCCTGCTGGGTCGCAGGACACGGACAACGACACCGACCAGCCGCCGCGCCTGGACGTCACGGCGTGACGCCCCATCCCCTGCCGCGTGTGGTTTACGATTCCTCGATGGTGATGCTCCGGATGACCACTGGATTGATCGGCCGATCGTTCGGGCCTGTCGGCGCGGTGGCGATCCTGTCAACCACCTCCATGCCGCTGGTGACCTCACCATAGGCCGTGTACTGGCCGTCCAGGTGCGGCGCATCATCGTGCATCACGAAGAACTGCGAGCCGGCGCTGTTGGGATCGGCTGTACGAGCCGCCGACAGCACGCCGCGCACGTGCTTGCGGCTGTTGAACTCCTGCTTCAGCCGGTAGCCCGGCCCGCCCATGCCCGTGCCGGTCGGATCACCGCCCTGGATCATGAATCCGGGGATTACGCGGTGGAAGATCACCCCGTCATAGAACCCCTCGCGAGCCAGGAACACGAAGCTGTTGACGTGCCCGGGAGCCACATCCGGCCAGAGCTTGAGCTTGATCTGCCCCGCCGTCGTGTCCATCGTGGCGGTGTAGGTCTTGGATGCATCGATCGTGATCGGCGGCGGTGCGCTGTACTGCTTGGCCATGATGTTGTCCTTCCTGTTTCGAGAGGTTCGCTAGGGTCCGGATTGGCGGGCGCGTGTCAAGCCATCGCGCCGGCGTACCATTGACAGGTGACCTCCAGGCCGCGGTCGAAATCGACCACCGGCTCATAGCCGATGATGCTGCGGACCCTGGTCAGATCGGCCAGCGAATGCGCGACATCGCCGGCACGCGGCTCGCGATGGATGGCCTTCAGTTCCGGCTTGCCGAACATCTCAGCCATCTTCTTTGCCAGCTCGTTGACTGTCACCTTGCGTCCGCAGGCGACGTTCATCACCTCGCCACCGATGCGCTTCTCATTTCGGGCAGCCAGCAGATTGGCATGCACGGCGTTGTCAACGAACGTGAAATCGCGGGACTGCTCGCCATCCCCGAAGATAACCGGATTCTGCCCGGCGAGCAGCGCCTTGGCGAAGGCGGCGATCACGGCTGCATACGCCGAGTTGGCGTTCTGCCGCGGGCCGAAGATGTTGAAGTATCGCAGCGATGCGGCGTCGATGTCGTAGCAGCTCGCGTAGGCCCGGATCAGCCCCTCGGCCGCGATCTTGTTGGCGGCATAGGGGCTCTTGGGCAGGACCTCCATGCTCTCGACCTTGGGCAGGACCGGCGAATCGCCGTAGGCAGCGCTGCTTGCGGCGAACATCACGCGCTGCGCGCCGGCCTTGCGGGCGGCTTCGAGCACGCGCAGCGTGCCCGTCGTGTTGACCTCGTGGTACTGCTCGGGAATCTCGACGCTGCGCGGCACGGATCCGAGGGCCGCCAGATGGAACACATAGCGGCAGCCGGCTGTTGCCTTTTCGAGCAGCGACCTGTCGAGGATCGACCCCTCGAGAAACTGCAGGCGTTTGCCCGCACGATCGCGGAAGGTGTCGAAGTTTTCGGTCGCCCCGCCGCTCAGATCGTCGATCACGACGACCTCTGCGTCGAGGTCGATCAGCGCCTCGACCAGGTGAGATCCGATGAACCCGGCGCCGCCGGTGACGAGTGCCTTGGTACCGGCGAATCGGTCGCCGTGCAGTTGTTTCCAGTTGACGATGGCCATGTATCAGCTCCCTTCGGCCGGACAGGGTAAGCGGCGAGGGGCGGCTTGTCACCGGGTCGGCGCATGGCGCGGCTAATTGTCCCACATACCGGAGGTTGCATTCGCTGTAGCTGCCGGCGGCCCGACGGCGATCTCGGCTGACGACATGGGGAAATTTTGATTGACCGGCACCGGCGCATCCAGTAGCTTCAGTGATGTACCGTTCGCGGTCACGTCTTTTGCAGGATTGCGATCACTTCACTCGGGCGTTGCCGAGGACAAGAAGATGAGCTCAGGCGGATATTGCATGGTGTTTGACGGCGCGTAGAGTGCCGCCATGCGCGTGTTGTGTCCTGCCAAGATCAACCTGCATCTGCGCGTCGGCCCGCGGCGTGCGGACGGTTTCCATCCACTGCTGAGCTGGATGGTCACCGCCGGGCTCTTTGATACTCTGATTTTCGAGCGGACACGCGGCGAAGGGATCGCGTTGAGTTGCGATCGCGAGTGGGTGCCGGTGGACCAGGGAAACCTGGTGCTTCGGGCAGCGCGATTGCTGCTGGCGCAGCAGTTCGGGCGACTGGAAGGGATCGCCCGCGGCGCAAGCGGCCTGTCGATCCGGCTTCTCAAGCGGATTCCCGTCGGGGCTGGACTGGGAGGTGGCAGCTCCGACGCCGCGTCGACGCTTGTCGCTTTGAACCAATTGTGGCACCTGGAGCTGCCGATCGGGCAGCTCGAGCGCCTGGCAGCCGAACTTGGCAGCGACGTAGGGTTCTTCCTGCACGCGCCGTCGGCTGAATGCCGAGGCCGCGGTGAGCAGGTTCAGCCGATTCCGCCACCGGCGCCCCGCGCAGCGGTGTTGTTCTTCCCGCCGTGGGGGCTCTCGACGCCGGCCGTCTATCGCGCGTTTGATGAGCTGAACCTGGGGGACCAGGCGGTTGTCGACGAGGCGCCCCCGTGGCTGCAATGGTCCAAATGCACCAGCGAGCATCTGCTGCCCCTGCTGGTCAATGATCTGGAACCAGCCGCGTTCGCTGTTCAGCCCGATCTGGGGAAGCTTCGGGCCCAGCTTGAAGCCGCGATGGGCCGCATCGTCCGAATGAGCGGCAGCGGAAGCTCGCTTTTCACGCTCTACGATTCGCCGGAGGAGGCGAAATCGTCAGCCGAGCGTGTCGGGGCGCAGTTCGACGGAGTGGCGGTGGAGCCGGTCGAGTTGTGCCCGAATCTGGAGGAGTGTTCGGGGTCGCCGCAGGCGCCCGGGCGCTTGTGAGCATCACCCGTATGCTCGCATCGCCCCGCCCTGCCGGCGGGCTGACATTGCACGCCTGACGCCCTGTGCCGCGCAGGCGTTTGAGACCTGTAGCGATCGATTCGGAAGCAGGATGCTTCCGAAACCCGGCTTGAGACCCGCCGGGTCGGAACTCGTGGCCCATCCGGTGATCTGTTCACGTCTACCCGGAAGCCGTGCGGTTCCGCGTATTCACCTCTTGTTCTTTTGTTGGCGCTGCGTGCGCCGAGGGGATGGTGTGCTATGCAACTGACGGAGATTCGCATCAATCTGTGCCCTGAACCGGCCAGCCGGCTGAAGGCATTCTGTTCCCTGACGTTCGATGACACCCTGGTGATCCGGGATGTGAAGCTGATCGAGGGAAACGACGGCCTGTTCGTCGCGATGCCCTCCCGCAAACTGTGTGATCATTGCCAGCGCTGCCGCGAGAAGAACCACCTGCGGGCGCGTTTCTGCAACAACTGCGGCCTGCGGCTGGATGATCAGCGATATCTGAAATACCAGTCCGGCAACGGTCGGCCTCGGCTGAAGCTTCATGCCGACATCGCCCATCCGATCCACGCCGAGGGCCGAGCGGAACTCGAGCGGCAGGTGCTCAAGGCGTTCCGCGAGGAGCTGGAGCGGTCCAAGCAGCCCGGCTATGTCGCGCCGCGTCTGGATGATGTCGACGAGGACTATCCCGAGATGGCGCCGGTGCGGATGCCGCCCCCGATCGGCAATCACGCCCATCTGCGACCAACCGCCGCAGCAAGCTGACGGCTGATCGCACAACCTGACAGGCACGGGTGTCGCGCATGTGCAGTGTGCGCAGGCGCGACGCCAGCGCCTCGTGCTTGTCCCACTTCCGCTGCCCGTCACGATCAAGTGGATTTCGCCGGCGGTTTGGATGTTCGAATCGTCCGCCGAATTGGTTTACACTCCGCGGTCATGGATCGACCGAACATTATTCTCATCACGACGGACCAGCAGCGCGGTGACTGTCTCTCGTTCAATGGCCATCCCGAGGTTCGCACACCGTTCCTCGACAGCCTCGCAGCCGGCGGTGTGAACTTCACACGGGCCTACACGACCTGCCCGATCTGCATTCCCGCGCGACGGACGATCCTTTCGGGCATGAACCCGGGCAACCATGGGTTGATCCGCAATAGCGAAGCCGCACCATTCAATCCGCCGGTCACGTTGCCGCGCCTGCTGCGCGATGCCGGCTACCAGACGCAGCTCATCGGCAAGCTGCATGTCGCCGAGCCGGGCGTGCGGCACGGATATGACAATATTATCCAGAGCGAGACGCCCAACGACCGGCGGCTAACGGCCGCCCAGCGGCGGAATGACTATGCCGACTGGTTCGAGAAGCAGACCGATGCCCCGCACACGCTGCATTTCGGCATCATGTCCAACGACCGCACGGCAAGGCCGTGGACGCTGCCGGAGCACCTGCATCACACGAACTGGGTGACGAACACGGCGGCTGACTTCCTTTGCAAATATCGCGATCCGAGCTGCCCATTCTTCCTGCATCTGAGCTACTGGGCGCCGCATCAGCCGGCGTTGCCGCCACAGGTGTACTGGGATCGGTACAAGGACACGAAGTTCACGCCGACGATCGGCCAGTGGGTCGATCAGCGGCCGTGGCGACCGGGGTTGTCGCTGGATGCGCAGCGCGGCCCGTTCCAGCTTCGCGAGATGCGCGAACACGCAGCCGGCTATTTTGGGCTGATCAATCATGTCGACGATCAGCTCAACTACCTGTTTGACCGATGGTCCTGCTCGCCCCTCAAGCCTGATCGCCCCACCTGGATCATCTTCGCCAGCGATCACGGCGAGCAACTCGGGGATCATCACCTGTTCCGCAAGACACTGCCGTATGAGGGATCGACGCACGTGCCGATGTTCATCACGCTGTGGCGCGGCAAGGTCGATAGCCCGCGCAGCGTGCCGCACCTGGCCTGCCTGGAGGATATCCTGCCGACCTGCTGCGAGCTGGCGGGCGTGCCGGTGCCGGGACATCTCGGCCCGGAGGACGGCCGATCGCTCGTGCCGGTGCTCAACGGCAAGGACAACGGCCGCGAGCACGTGATGGGCGAGAGCGTCTGGCACGGTTCGCATTTCCGCTATCTGGTGACGGCGGATGGATTTAAGTACATCCGCTGGACCAGGACGGGCGAGGAGCAGTTGTTCGACCTGAACAACGACCCGAAGGAGACGCACGACTGCTCGGGTGAGGTGGATCTGAGCCGGTTCCGGGTGACGGTCGATGCATGGCGGAAGACGGCTGTCGTGCGGGAAGATGCCCAGGACGTCCCGCTACGGCCGTGCAGCAACCAGCCGCCGACGCCGATCTGGGGCAAGTAAACCCGCCGCCGGACTGGATTTGCGGCTGAGGCCGGATCTGACATTTTGTCCTATTGAACTTCTGGGTAGCAGCGGTACGATATTGCTCCTGATGTTCGATCGGCTGTCCAATCTTACGGTCGTCGTACGATAGGCCGGAACCGCAACGGGTGAGTCATCACCCTCGCGACCGGCCCACCCCGCCTTTGGCCACCTCGCGGCTTTCGCGACGGCTGGCACCGATTTTCCGCTGAGCATCCAGTTTCTGTTTGAATTGCCCGTACCCGGGATATACATTCCGACGCTTTCAGGACTTACGAGTAAGACCATGAGCACGATTCAATCCGCCCCCGCGTCTTCGACCACCCGTTCTCCCGCTCGCCCCCAGTACAAGGGCAAGACCGGCGCCCGCATCCTTCATGAACTGATGGTTGGCCGGCACAAGGTGGACACGATCTTCGGCTATCCCGGCGGCGCGATTCTGCCTGTGTTTGATGAGCTGTACAAGACCCCAGCCAAGTTCATCCTGAACCGCCATGAGCAGGGCTCCGGCCACTGTGCCGACGGATACGCCCGTGCCACGGGCAAGCCGGGCGTGTGCGTCGTGACCTCCGGTCCAGGCGCTACCAACACCGTCACCCCGCTGGCGACGGCGCAGATGGACTCGATCCCGATCATCGTCTTCTCCGGCCAGGTCGCGACCAAGGTGATCGGCAACGACGCCTTCCAGGAAGCCGACGTCACCGGCATCACCCGTCCGTGTACCAAGTGGAACTATCTGGTGAAGGACGTCCGCGAGCTGCCGCGCATCGTCAATGAAGCCTTCATCGTCGCCACGACCGGCCGTCCCGGACCCGTGCTGATCGACCTGCCCAAGGACGTGACGACGGCTGTCTGCCCCGATGAGGTGGACGACACGCCGCGCGAGCACATCCTCCGCCGTGCCGACGTGAAGGTGCACATCGCCGACCCGCGCGCTGTCCAGCAGGCGGCTGAGATGATCAACCGCTCGAACAAGCCGGTGCTGTATGTCGGCGGCGGCGCGATCATCAGCGGCGCGTGGCAGGCCATCCGCAAGCTGGCTGAGAAAGGCAATCTGCCCTGCACGACCACGCTGCTGGGCCTGGGCGCCTTCGATGAGACCGACCCGCGCTCGCTGCACATGCTGGGCATGCACGGCAGCGCCTACGCCAACTATGCCGTGCAGGAATCCGATCTGCTGATCGCCGTCGGCGCCCGATTCGACGACCGCGTCACGGGCAATCTGGCGACCTTCGCCCCGCATGCGAAGATCATCCACATCGACATCGACCCCAGCTCGATCAGCAAGAACGTCGACGTCGATTGCGCCGTCATCGGCGATGCCAAAGCTTCGGTCGAGGCGATGCTGCCGTACATCGAGTACCGCGAGCGCAAGGAGTGGTTCAACCAGATCAACGCCTGGAAGAAGCGCTATCCATTCAAGTACTTCGACGACAGCAAGTTCGCCAAGCCGCAGTACATCCTCGAGGAGATCAACCGCCAGACCGGCGGCGACGCGCTGTTCACCACGGGCGTCGGCCAGCACCAGATGTGGGCGGCGCAATTCATCCGCTGGCGCTATCCGCGGCAGATGATCACGTCGGGCGGCCTGGGGACGATGGGCTTCGGCCTGCCGTCAGCCATGGGCGCGGCGCTGGGTTCGCCGGGCAAGCTCGTGATCGACATCGACGGCGACGCGTCGTTCCTGATGACGATGTTCGAGCTGCCGACGGTGGCTGAGTACAACATCCCGGTGAAGATCTGCATCCTCAACAACGACTTCCAGGGCATGGTCAAGCAGTGGCAGGACCTGTTCTACGAGCGACGCTACTCGCAGACCAAGATGAAGAACCCCAACTTCGCCGCCCTGGCTGAAGCCTGCGGCATTCGCGGCATCCGCTGCGAGAAGAAGGAAGACGTTGCCAAGACCGTCGAACAGATGATCAACCACGACGGCCCGATCCTGGTCGACTTCCACGTCGAACCCAACGAGCACGTCTATCCCATGGTGCCAGCCGGCAAGGGCCTGCACGAGATGGAGATGGGCACGCTGGCGTAAGCCGCAGCCGCCAACGACATAGCCCACAGTAACCGTCGCGCAGAGACAGACGCCCCAATAGGCGTTCGTCTTTGCGCGACGATCTACATTTGGCGGCGCAGCCTGGTGGCGGCCGTCGTGCGCGATCCTGCTGACGCTGTGCGGGCTGCTGTACCTGGCGGCTGCCGTAAGCAACCATTTTCTATTGCTTTAGGACGTCCCTCCCCCATCCGGCTGATCTCCCCGAACGTCCGGGATGGCCGGACGTAAGATGCACTGCCGACGCTGGTGAATTGGCAGGTTTTCCGGGCCTTTTGGTTGGACCAGCGGCCCGGAAACCACTATATGTAGTGGTCATCTGTGGGGTTATCGGACCGCTGGCCACACCCCGCAGATAACCGTACAATAACCGTACTGTCCGAGTCAAGAAATCGTCAGTACCCTGCCGATGAAACCGACCGGAAGTTAGTTATCGGCCGGACCCGCGGAGCACTTTCCATGCCTCGCCGAGACCCAGCCAAACGTCGTAGGCCCACCGAACCACAGGAAGAGCTCTTCATGGCATCCGTAGTGAAGTCCTCACCGACAACCAAGAAACGTGAAACGGCTGAGAGCATGGCGGCTCGGCAGAAGGAGATCGCCGTCTCCGAGTTCTTTGCCAAGAACCGCCATCTGCTGGGGTTCGACAACCCCCGCAAAGCCCTGCTCACCACCGTCAAGGAAGCCGTCGACAACTCCCTGGATGCCTGCGAAGAAGCCGGCATCCTCCCCAACGTCACCGTCATCATCGAGGACCTTCAGCCGGATCGCCCCGCCACCGCCAAGCAGTCCCGCTATCGCGTCACCGTCATCGACAACGGCCCGGGCATCGTCCGCAAACAGGTCGAGAACGTCTTTGGCCGGCTGCTGTTCGGCAGCAAGTTCCATCGCCTGAAGATGTCGCGCGGCCAGCAGGGTATCGGCATCTCGGCCGCGGGCATGTATGGCCTGATCACCACCGGCAAGCCGATGGTCATCCATACGCGCCCCAACGCGAAAAAGCCCGCTCATCACATCGAGCTGGCGATGAACACCAAGACCAACCGGGCTGAGGTGACCGTCGACGAGGAGACCGAGGATTTTCCGCCCCGCCGCTTCAAGACGATCAACACAGGCACGCGCGATCCCGGCTTCCTCAATCCCGAGGACTACATCACCGGCACGAGCGTCAGCATCGAGCTGGTCGGCCGGTATCAGAAGGGCCGCGGCAGCGTGGATGAGTTCCTCGAGCTGACCGCTATCGCCAATCCACATGCCCGCATCACGTTCGTCCCGCCCAGCCGCGTCAGCGCGGACGAGGATGAAGACGGCCCGCTGGGCGACGCCCAGAAGGACGCCACGCCGGCTCAGGCTCTCACGCAGGAGGCGGCGCACACACCCGCTCCCGGCGCCGAGGCCCCCAACGACATCGATCCGACGATCACGACGATCGAGAAGGACGGCGTGATCTTCTTCCCCCGCGGTACCGATCAGTTGCCGCCGGAGACGCGCGAGATCCAGCCGCATCCCAAGGGCATCGAGTTCGGCATCCTCCTGCAGATGCTCAAGGACTACGAAGCCCACAACAAGACCGGCACGCTCTACAACTTCCTGCAGGAGCGTTTCAGCCGCGTCAGCTCCTCCAAGGCGGCTGAGTTCTGCCGCGGCATCGGCGTGCACACGCGCACCAAGTGCTCCGACATCACGCCCCAGCAGGCGGAAAAGCTCTTCAAGCTGTTCGAAGAAGCCAAGCTGCCCAACCCGCCGACCGACTGCCTGGCGCCCATCGGCATCCGCCAGCTTCAGGCTGGTCTGCTCAAAGGCGTGAAGGCCGAGTTCTACGCGGCTGAGACGCGCGAGCCGGCGGTCTACCGAGGTCGACCGTTCCTGGTTGAAGCCGCGATCGCCTACGGCGGCGAATTGCCAGCCGATCAGCCGGCACGCGTCATCCGCTTTGCCAACCGCGTGCCTCTGCTGTTCCAGCAATCCGCCTGCTCCAGCTTCAAAGCCTGCACGGAAACGAGCTGGCGCAACTATAACCTCTCGCAGCCGCGCGGTTCGCTGCCAGTGGGACCGCTGGTCATCATGATCCACCTGGCCAGCGTCTGGGTGCCGTTCACCAGCGAGTCGAAGGAAGCCATCGCCGACTACGACGAGATCCGCAAGGAGATGAAGCTGGCGCTGATGGTCTGCGGCCGCAAGCTCGGCACCTACCTCCGAAAGCGCCAGAAGATGAAGCGCGAAGCCGCCCGCCGCGACGTCTTCGAACGCTACATCGGCGAGATCGCCAAGGCCATCAACGCCATCAACGGCACCGATGCCGTCAAGCTGTACGACGCCCTGCTGGCTGAGGCCCGCAAGCGCACAGCCATCGCCGATGCCGAGCTCGACGAAGAAGGCCGCATGGTCAAGAAGGACGAGCACGAGGACCTCAAGGACGATGAGTCGGTTGTGCTGGTCGAGTCCCGCGCGGCTCATCTTCAGGAAGCGGCTGGCGACACCAGCGCCGAGCCAGAGGCTCCGTCCAACGGCGATCTTGTGAAGCTCAGCAGCCGCAGCAGGAAGCCCAAGCGCAAGGCAAAGCGAGACCGCGATGTCGAGTAACCTCGACGCTCAAAACGACTAACCGCAGACAATCACTGATAAACGCGGATGGGATTGAACGAGATCCGGAATCCGCAATCCAAAATCCGCAATACGACCCATGGCCAAGAAGAAATCCACCACCGCAACGGCTGACCGCGTCAACAAGCGCATCCGCTCACGCGACAAGGAGACGCTGACGAAGATCGTCAAGCTCGCCGATCATGTCGCCACCAGCGCTTTCAAGGGCCGCGACATCAACATCGCCATCCCTACGCGCACGCGCTCCAACACCATCTGGAACCGCAAACGCGGCATCCTGCAGATGGGCGATGCCAAGGCCACGCGCGAGCTGTTCAACCTCAATCAGGCCAAGCAGTTCATGCAGACGATGCTGCACAGCAACAGCATCAAGGAGCTGATCGAAGCCGAGAAGACGCTCAGCCTCCGCGGTATGTTCTACAAGGGTCTGCACACCATCCAGGGCACGCGGGACGAAAAGACCTTCACCTCGCAGGACGAATCCGACGCCATCCTCGAAGACCTCGAGGTCTCGCTGGGCGCGCTGCGCGAAGAGCTGCACGTCTACGCCAAGAAGCGCGGCACGATGGTGGGCAACATTACGATTATCGACAGCGGCGACGAAATCGACTGCCGCCGCATGGGCTCGGGCGGCTACGCCGTGCCGTCGATCACCGAGCCGGATGTCATCCAGTTCAAGAAGTGCGAAGCCGACTTCGTCCTCCACGTCGAAAAGGACACGGTCTGGGGCCGCTTCAACGAAGACCGCTTCTGGGAGAAGCACAACTGCATCCTGACCGAAGGCTCCGGCCAGCCGCCGCGCGGCGTGCGCCGTCTTCTCCGCCGGCTGAACGAGGAACTCGGCCTGCCGATCTACTGCCTGCTCGATTGCGACCCCTGGGGGCACTACATCTACAGCGTGATCAAGCAGGGCTCGATCAGCCTGGCGTTCGAGTCCGAGCGCCTGGCCATCCCCGATGCCAAGTTCATCGGCATCCGCGCCAAGGACTACGAGGAATGCAAGCTCAGCGACGACGTCCAGATCGCCCTCAGCGACACCGACCGCAAGCGCGCCAATGAAATCCTCAACTACCCCTGGTTCCGCGACAACAAGGCGTGGAAAAAGGAAATCAATCACATGCTGTCCAACGGCTTCAAGATGGAAGTCGAATCGCTGATCACCAAGGACATCAGCTACGTGACAGAGGAATATGTCCCGACGCGGCTGAAGAAGAAGGATTGGCTGGATTGATCTGAATGGGTTGAAAAGGGGCTTCGATGGCTGCACGCTGATCCGCAAGGCCCCCACGCGCGCATGATCCGTAATCCGAGGCGCGAGCATCTTGCTCGCGTTTCGAAAGAGCGCGGGCGTAGTTCGTAGGGTCCGCTTCAGCGAACCGGTTACTCCGAGCGTACGGACGTCAGCAACTGCGAGCGACGCCCTTGCACCTCCAAACCCACATCCTCTCCGGCTGGGTGGTTGGGAATGCCTTCCTCTGCCGCCGCACGCCCCTCGAGGCCATCATGCCCCGCCTGGATCGCCAACAGATCGCCCTGCTGCCCGCAAGACGCCGCACATCAGGGGAGGGCCAGGAAGCGGGCTCATGAAGGCCTATGATCGCCGCCCTCCCCAAACCGCAAATGCAACTTAGCTGCATTTCTCTTGCCCACCGGCAGATGCATGACTATGCTTCCTGCCGGATCGGATGATGCGCATCGGAACGCTCCATCACCTGGCTGTCCTGGCACTGCTCGCCGTCTTCGGCGTCGTCCTGCCGACGCACCGGCACGGGCCAGCCGCATGGGCTGACGGCGCCGTCATCACCACCCAGGACACGGGCCTCTACCAGCCGGCATCCCACGACGACCAACCCGCCAGTTCGCACAATCATCACGACTGCCCCACCTGCCGCACGGCCACCGGCTTGACCAGCGCCTCGCCGCAGCCGATTTCCCTCGCGCCGCCCGCGCGTCACTTCGCTCGGACTGCCGACGACCAGCAACCCCCATCCGTCCTCACATACCTGCCCTTCAACAGCCGCGCGCCTCCGGCTGACTGATCCCATCTCCATCCCGCGATTTCCCCAAGCCAAGCCGCCCGCGCGCGGCATCGGCTCGGACATTCCTTCAGCCCTGCTATGAGGACGCAACATGCTTTCCCCCAGACTCTTGCGCTGCGCGTGCGCCAGCCGCGCCTTCACACTCGTCGAACTACTGGTCGTCATCGGCATCATCGCCCTGCTGATCGGCCTGCTCCTGCCGGCGCTGCATCGCGCACGTCAGGCGGCTCACACAGCCAACTGCCTCAGCAACCTTCGCAACATGCAGATCGCCCACTGGATGTACATCACCGAGAACAACGGCTATCTCGTCCAAGCTGGCCTGTCGCATGATCATCACGAGCATGACGGTGACGATGACCATGACGATCATGACCATGAAGACAGCCATCATGACGTCGCCTGGATCCACACGCTCGAGCGGTACTATGGCTCATCTTTGCTGCATCGCTGCCCCGCCGATGCCAGCCCGCACTGGCCCGGCGGAACGCCCCTGAACGGCGACACCTACCGCCGTACCAGCTACGGCATCAACAACTATCTCGATGTCCGTCTGTGCCCCGATGGTGGCCCCTACGTCAAGATCAACCAGGTCCGCAATCCCTCAGCCACCGTCCACTTCCTGGAGATGGCCTGGACAGGCGAATACGCAGCCGCTGACCATCCCCATGTCGAACACTGGGCCGGCGACAATCCCCCCGCCCGGGCGGCTGAGCATCTGCAGATCCACGCCCACGGCGGCCAGCCTGCCACCTGGGGCGCCGTCGCCAACTACGGCTTCCTCGACGGCCATGCCGAGACGTTGCGCTTCGAGCAGGTCTACCGCGACGCCTACAACAACCGCTTCAACCCAGCCGTCGCGAAGTGACCGACAGCTCACGCCCACGCAACGCACGGGCGGGCGGCTCCGCGCCTCAGGGCACGGTCACCCCCGCCCGTGCGCCGACGAAAAAAAAGAAGGCACGAGCGAACTCGCCCGTGCCACAAGTCACCAAGTCAACCCTGTCTGATCTCTAAGTCTTTGCGATCTTTACACCACCCACTCTTCGTGCCCCCCTTCGCGATCTCGCGCCTTCGTGGGCGCCGCTCAGGGAGCAGGGATCAGCGATCCAACGTCGCCGACGCGCTCGCCCCATCGCTGGGACGCAGCACCTCATCCAGCCGCAGGTCGATCCACGCCTGGTTCGCATCGACCCGACCATACCGCTCGTAGACATGCTGCAGGTTCGCCAACTTCGTCTGCACCGGCGCCTCAAACCCGCGCCAGTTGTGGGGCTGGCCCCAGCGGACTTCCGTGTCATACCGCGTATGCAGCACGATGTGCGCCTGGTTCGGATGCTCGCGACCGGCGTAGTTGCTCACATCCACACGCACGATCTCGTGCGCGTACGGCTTGTCGTGGAGCATCCTGACCATCCACAGCCCAGCCTGCAGGTCGTCGCCCGGCCAGCGATGCCCCGGCAGCGGCGGCTTGCGGGAAACACCCTCGACCACCCGTAGGATCAGCCGGCCATCGTCACTGTAGATCAGCCGCGGCAGCTCGTCCGGCTTGAAGAACTCCGGCAGGACCGTCGCCTCGCCGTCGACCAGCACGTAGTAGTCGTCAAACTCCACCAGCGCAATGGGCGCCCGGAACTCGCAATCGACTTCCAGCGTGTCGCCCGGGGCGTTGCGGAACACCCGGCGCACCTGACGGACCTGCCGCACCCACGGATTGTGCCGAAGCTGCAGGGCGCAATCCTCCAGCATCTGCCGGTCCAGGGCCGAATGCCCAACGGGCGGACGGATGCTGTTGATGATCTTGGCTGCCAGGTAATCCGTCATCCAGACGGGCCGGTTCAGCAGGACCACCTGCGGCGGCTGGGGCGAATAGGCATATTCCGCCCGCACCAGCCGCTGAAGCTGCATATACCCCGCCACTCCACCCGCGATCAGGGCCAGCGTAACCACGGCCTTGATCGCCAGGATCCGCACGGCGCGGACACGCTCAGGGTTGCGAGGGGTCTTTACAGCGGCAGGTTTCGACTTCTTACGGGCCATAATGCCTTGTCTTTATCGGACGAATCAGGGTGCCGACTCAAGGCGAAAGCCTGTTCGTGCAAAAGTTCGATAACTACCCAGCCAGCCGTAAGTTACCCTCACCCGGCTGCCCCGCCCTGCCGGAGGCGCAAGACATGCAATCCCCCCACAAAAAATATGCAGCCGCCGCCCGCACATCGCCGTCCGCCCGTCGGGCGATAGCGCGCCATCGCAACGGGCGCGCGGCAGCGGCTTGATCCAATCGCCTACTTGAGGAACAGCTCGATGACCGGAACCGTCACATCGGGCTTCTGCACGGGCAGTGTCAGCGTCAGCACCGGCTCGGTGGCTGTGTCCCCGCCGTAGCCCTGCTGCCAGCCTTCCAGGCCACGCATCGGGATCTCCGACGCGTCGTTCAGCAGTTGTGCATACTCCACCCGCTCCAGATACGCCCGCCCCTCCAGGTGCAGATGCTTGAACGGCCAGGCGAACACATGCACATACAGCCGGTTTGTCGCAGGGTTGTAGGTCAGCCGACAATCCTGCGGCGCCTTGAACTCTTCCGGCGCTTCGCCGCAGCCGTAGATACTGCGGCTGTGATGGTGCATCCACCGGCCAATCCCCGCCAGCCGATCCAGCGCCCGCTGATCAAACTCACCTCGCCCCGTCGGCCCGACGTTCAGCAGCAGATTGCCACCCTTGCTGACGGTGTCGACCAGCATCTGCACAAGCTGATCCAGGCTCTTCCAGCTCGTCTCATCACGGTGGTAGCCCCACGAGCCGCTGAAAGTCTGGCACGCTTCCCACACGACCTTCTGGCCATTGACGGTGATCGCCTTGCGCGGCTGAAACTGCTCGGGCGTCTTGATGTCGGCCACGTCCGGCAAATTCAGGCGATCGTTGAGGATGACTTCGGGCGCCAGCTCGCGGATCATCTTCACGAGCTCCTCACTCTTCCAGTCATCCCGCCCCTTGCCGAACAGCGGCCCCCGCGGATCGGGATAGCTGAAGTCGAACCACAGGATGTCGACCGGCGCAAACTCCGTCAGCAGTTCGCGCGTCTGATTGTGCAGATACTCGGCATACTTCGCCTGATCGCGGCCCTTGTTCAGTTCCTCTCGCTTCTGCGGATCGTTTCGGTACGGCCCCTTGGAGTCATCCAGCACATACTGCGGATGATGCCAGTCCAGCAGCGAATGGTAGAACCCGGTCCGCAGTCCCCGCGAACGGAAGGCATCGACCATCGGCCGAAGCAGGTCGCGCCCTGCGGGCGTGTTCGTCGCCTTGTAGTCGGTGTATTTGCTGTCCCAAAGGCAGAACCCTTCATGGTGCTTCGTGGTCACCACGAAGTACTTCATGCCAGCGTTGGCAGCCGCATCGGCCCATGACTCAGGGTTGTACAGGTCCGGGTCAAAGTGCTTGAAGTACCGCCGCTCGTACTCCTCGACCGGGATCTCCTCCCGGTGCTGCAGCCACTCATGCCGCGCCCCCAGGGCATACAGCCCCCAGTGGATGAACAGCCCGAACCGATCCCGCGTGAACCACGACGTGTTGCCTTTGCTCATGATGGGCTATCCTGCCGTGTGCAAACGATTTTGCAAGTGCGGTGCCCCCCGCCATGCCGCTGTGTGCGATCCTCCAACCAAAGGCTCGGTCCGCGCACGACAGAAGCACCGCTGCCAACCAGGGGTTGGCGCGGCGCGTAGATCAGTGTGAGTCTTGGGAAAAGGCGGACCAGAGGCGGGCGAACAGCACAATCGAAGGCTGCCGGCGGCAAACTGCCGGGCCGCAACCCTACGCCTGGGCAGCTTCCGGCTGATAGTTCCGCTTCGGGGGCTTGACGACCAAGCCGTTGCGGATCGCCTTCGTGCTGACCTTGATCCGCACGACCCGACCATCCACCAGCGCCCGAACACGCTGGATGTTCGGCCGGAACTTGCGACGCGTGATCCCCGTCACCTTCGTGCCGACGCCGCCAAGGTACTTGGCCTTGCCGCGGTGCGTGACCTGCTTGCCAAAGCTCGTCTTCCTACCTGTGAAGTAACATACGCGGGGCATTGGATTTACCTCTGTTTCGCCTCGTCTGGATGCCGTTGTGGCAAGTCGTGCATCTTAGGCATTGCACCCCTTCGATGCAAGTCAACCGAATACAGCACTTGTTTGCCCGACGCCTTCACAAACGCCCCCCAAGCCGATAAGATGCGCCGCTCGCAGCGATCGGAATCGTTGTTCCGACGCTGCGTTGCGTCATTTAGGAAGCACGCAGTCTAACGAGATATCGCCGAGGAAGACATGGCCGAGCAAGATACCGCCACCGCCGTCCAGGAAGAGGAATTCGTCTACAACATCAGGATCGAGGACGCCGGTCCCGCCACAAAGAAGGTCTCGGTCGAAATCCCCGAGGATCGCATCAAGGCCGTCCTCGAGGAGCAGTTCAAGGACCTGAAGCGCGAAGCCATCATCCCCGGCTTCCGCGCCGGCCGTGCCCCGCGCAGGCTCATCGAGAAGCGCTTCGCTCCCGACGTCAAGGAGCAGGTTCGCCGCCAGCTCCTCAGCGAAAGCTATGAGCAGGCCCTCGAAAAGCACGACCTGAAGGTCATCGGCGAGCCCGAGTTCGAGAACCCCGAGAACATCAAGCTCCCCGAGAGCGGCGCGTTCAGCTACTCGTTCACCGTCGAAGTCCAGCCCGACATCAAGCTGCCCGACTTCTCGACCCTCACCGTCAAGAAGCCCAAGATCGAGGTGACCGAGCAGAACGTCGACCAGGCGATGAAGAACCTCTGCGAGCAGCAGGGAACGCTCGTCCCGGTCGAGGATCGCGGCGTGCAGGACGGCGACTACATCCGTGCCGACGTGCATGTGAAGCTCGGCGATGAGCAGATCATCCACCAGCACGACGCGCAGCTCGTCGCCCGCGCCGGCCGCATCGCCGGCATCCAGATCGACGACTTCCAGGACAAGCTGCGCGACGCCAAGCCGGATGAAACGCGCACCTTCACCGTCCATGCCCCCGAGACGCATCCCGACGAGCGCATCCGCGACAAGGACGTGCAGATCGAGGTCACGGTCAAGCAGATCCGCAAGCTCGAGCCCGCGGAGATCAACGACGTCTTCCTCGACTCGCTCGGCTTTACCACCGAGCAGGAGCTCCGCGACGCCCTTCGCGAGCAGCTCGTCGAGCGGATCGAGCAGGACATCCGCGCCACGATGCGGGAGCAGGTCAACCGCTTCCTGCTGGACAACATCCAGTTCGAGCTGCCCGCCAAGCTGACCGAGCGCCAGAGCGAGCGCGTCATCCAGCGGCGCACGATCGACCTGATGCTCCGCGGCATGCCGCGTGAGGAGATCGAGAAGAACACCGAGCAGATCCGTTCGGGCGCTTCCGAGGAGGCCCAGCGCGAGCTCAAGCTGTTCTTCATCCTGCAGAAGGTCGCTGAAGAGCAGAATGTTGAAGTCAGCGAGGCTGAGCTTAACGGCCACATCGCGATGCTGGCCGCCCAGCGTGGCCGCCGGCCCGAGAAGCTCAAGCAGGAGATGCAGGCTGACGGCAGCCTCGCCAACCTGTACGTCCAGCTCCGCGAGCAGCGTGCGGTTGACAAGATCATCGAGCAGGCGAAGGTCGAAGAGGTCGAGCCGCCGGCTGCCGAGAAGCAGTAAAACCGGATTGCCCGAATCGCGGAGGCATCGCAGCATCCCTCGACGGCACAGCGCTGACCCGCACCTGATCGGTGCTGGCGACAGCGTGCCGGTTTCCCTCGGGTTGCGACGGTGTCTCCGCGATTCATTACCCCCACGCCCATGGCCCAGAAGATCAACGCCCCCCGCGGCTTTGAGGACATCCTTCCCGACGTGTCGTGGAAGTGGCAGGTCCTCGAGCGCATCGCACGCGAGGTGGCGGAGCTGTATCACTTTCGCGAGATCCGCACGCCCATCGTCGAGTACACGGATCTGTTCCACCGCGGCGTCGGCGAGACGACCGACATCGTCACCAAGGAAACCTTCACCTTCACCGATCGCGGTGGCGAATCGCTGACGCTCCGCCCCGAAGGCACAGCCGGGGTCGTGCGGGCGGCCATCGAAAACAATCTGATCGCCCTGGAGGGCAGCCGGGCCAAGGTCTTCTACATCGGCCCCAACTTCCGCTACGAACGGCCGCAGAAAGGCCGCCTCCGCCAGCACCACCAGTTCGGCGTCGAGGCCTTCGGCATTGCCGAGCCGGAGCAGGATGTCGAGTGCATCCAGCTCCAGATGGATTTCTACAGCCGATGCGGCGTGAAGGACCTGGAGCTCCAGGTCAACAGCCTCGGCGACGCCGAGAGCAAGCGCCGCTATCGCGATGCGCTGGTGGCGTTCCTCACGCCCAAGCGCGATCAGCTCAGCGAAGACTCCCAGCGGCGGCTGGAGACCAATCCGCTACGCATCCTCGATTCCAAGGATCCGCGCGATCAGCAAGCCACCGCTGGCGCGCCGCCAGCGTATGAGCATTTGTCCGATCGCTCGAAGGCACACTTCGAGCGCGTGCAGGCCCTGCTCAGCCGCGCGGGTGTACCCTTCCGCGTGAATCCCAACCTCGTGCGCGGCTTCGACTACTACACCGAGACGCTGTGGGAAGTGACCGCCGGCGGTTTGGGGTCGCAGAACGCCCTGGGCGGCGGCGGGCGGTATGACAATCTCGTCGAGCAGCTTGGCGGCCGGCCGACACCGGGCGTCGGCTTCGGGTCGGGCCTGGAGCGTCTGCTGATCGCCCTGGAAGCCCAGCAGGTGCAGCTTCCGCGCACCGCCAAGCCGCTGCTGTACCTGGCCAGCCAGAGCCCCGCAGCCCGCGAGGCCAACCTCGACCTGATCCGCCAGCTCCGCCAGGCCGGCTATGCCTGCGAGCTGGACCCCTCTGGCCGCTCAATGAAGGCCCAGTTCAAGCAAGCCGATCGCGAGAAGGCGACACTCTGCCTCATCACAGGCGACAGCGAACTGGCTGAGCAGAAGATCACCATCAAGAACCTCACCACTGGCGAGCAGACGACCATTGATCGCGCCCGCCTGCTGGACGAACTCCCGCGGCTCCTCGCGGGGGCGTGACGCCCCCCTCCCACCCAGCTTGCCGACGAACCCGAACGCGTCCTCGGCGAGACCTTCGACGCCATGATGCGTGGCGACGTGGATGGCACGCGCGATCCAGGAGACGATGATTGCTGCCGCGCGGGGCGGCTCCTGAGCTTCATACTGCCGTCGAGCAACGTCTCGGTCAGGAGGCTGGTGCGAAGATCGATCAGACCAGCCTCTTCCCGAAAGATATCCTCGCTTCAGGTGGCTAGTTGAAATGAAAAACGCGGGCGAAGACGCCCGCGTTTTCGTTTGCCAATAGTCGGTTGGGAACGACAGGATCAACCCGGCGCCGGCAGCGGACCGCCGCCGAGATGGACATCCGGTTCGGCGTCGGTGGGCGTGGGGGCGATCGTCGTCGCCGGCTTGGCCTGCTCCTTTTCGATCAGGTCGGAGACCGTCGGCCGGGTGAGGTTCTCGCCCTTCATGATCCGGTCGATGTCGCTGCTGTCGAGCGTCTCGTACTTGAGCAGCGCCTTGGCCAGCGCCTCGATCTTGTCGCGGTTGGCTTCCAGCAGCTCGCGGGTCTCCTGGTAGAGCGTGTCGATGAGCTTCTTGACCTCCTCATCGATCGCCCGAGCCGTTTCTTCGGAGTATTCGCGGCCCTCGCCGAAGCCGCCGAACATGTTCGGCCGGCTGTCGTCTTCGCCGTAGTAGATGAATCCGAGGCGCTCGTTCATGCCCCACTCGCGAACCATACGGCGGGCAATGCCCGTAGCCTGGCGAATGTCGCCGATCGCGCCGGTGTTGACGTCGCCGCAGAACATCTCCTCCGCGATGCGCCCGCCAAAGCAGGTCTTCATCGTGGCGATGCACCACCTGCGCGACAGGTTCTGGCGGTCGCGCTCCGGCAGGCTCATCGTTGCCCCGCCGTAGTTGCCGCGGGGGATGATGGTGACCTTGTGGATCGGGTCGGCGTCTTTCGTCAGGTACTGCACGACGGCATGGCCGGCTTCGTGGTAAGCCGTCGCGATCTTTTCCTTCTCGTCGATGACGCGGCTCTTGCGGGCGCGGCCCCAGCGGACCTTGTCGCGCGCTTCTTCCAGGTCATCCTGCTCGATGTACTCCTTGCCGGCGAGCGTTGCCGCCAGAGCCGCCTCGTTGATGATGGCAGCCAGATCGGCGCCGCTGAACCCGGGGGTCGCCCGAGCCAGACGCAGCAGGTCGACATTCGGCCCGAGCTTCACCTTGCGGCTGTGCACCTTGAGGATGTCGACGCGCCCTTTCACGTCGGGCAGGGGCACATAGATCTGGCGATCGAAGCGCCCCGGACGCGTCAGCGCCGGGTCGAGCACGTCCACGCGGTTGGTCGCGGCGCAGACGATGACCTGATCGTTGGTGTCGAAGCCGTCCATCTCGACCAGGATGGCGTTGAGCGTCTGCTCGCGCTCGTCGTGCCCGCCCGAGCTGAAGCCCGAGCCGCGGCGACGGCCAACGGCATCGATTTCATCCAGGAAGATGATGCACGGCGAGTTGTCCTTGGCCTGCTTGAACAGGTCGCGCACGCGGCTGGCGCCGACGCCGACGAACATCTCGACGAAGTCTGAACCGGAGATCGAGAAGAACGGCACGTCCGCTTCGCCGGCGATGGCCTTGGCCAGCAGGGTCTTGCCTGTGCCCGGATCGCCAACCAGCAGCACGCCGCGCGGGATGCGGCCGCCGAGGCGCTGGAACTTCTTGGGGTTCTTGAGGAACTCCACGATCTCCATCACCTCTTCCTTGGCTTCCTCGATGCCGGCGACGTCGTCGAAGGTGACGTTGGTATGCTCCTTGGCTGTGACCTTGTGGCGCGATCGGCCGAAGTTGCCGAGCATGCCGCCGGCTCCGGCGGAGTTGCGAAGCTGGCGGAAGACAAAGAACCAGATGAACCCGAAGATCAGGATCCACGGGATCAACGGAACGAGGATATTGATGAAGAGGTTGGAGCTTTCGCGGACCTCGATGCTGGCTGTGCCGGCCATCTCGCGGATCCAGCCCATCGTCTCTTCGCCGATGGTCGGATTGGTGACCAGGCGCACGCGGTAATGCGTCGGCTCTTTGCCCTCGGCTGTGGGACGCAGTTCGCCATGGGCGATGTTGCCCTCGATAACGATGGTCGCCACCTCGCCGGCTTCGAGCTTGGCGCGGAACTCGCTGTAGTTGATCTCCTTGGGGCCGTGTCCTGACTTGTTGAGCAGCAGGAACAGCATGATCGCCAAGCCGACGAACAGGACCCACCCAAACAGGCCCCTGCCGAAGCGCATTCCGCCATTGGGCACCGGTCGGCCGGGCTTACGGTTGGGTCGATCGGGACGTTGTTCAGCCATAGGACTTCCTTGGAACTTCTGTCTGGCGCGGTTGCGAGGGGCCTGTTGGATCTTTGGGCTGCCGATGGCGCAGCAACTCCCCAAATATACGCCAGAACCTATGATAAGTGCAGGCGGGATCTCAATTCCAGCGAGAAACTGGCCCTGAAGAGCCTACCAGTCGGCTTCCAGCTCCCGCACGATCGCCACAGCCAGCTCATCTATCGCATCCAGCCGGCCGGCGGTACGGCCTTCGCCGAGCGTGGGATAATAGGCCCCCGTTTGCTCAAAGGCCTCCTGGCGCTTGAGAACTTCGCCCGTCCGCAGGTCCTTCCAGGTGAAGTTCACCGTGATCACAAACAATTGCTCCTGCGGCAGGGTCGAGCGGCGGTCCCGGCTGACCATCTGCTGGCTGACGCGAACGATCTCCCCTTCAAGAATGGTATCGGCACGGGACTGGTCGACGACTTTGTACGGCGTGCGGAGTTCGATCTGCTGGATGACAGCCTGGGTAAGCTGGAGCTCAACCCCCCGCTCGAAGGACTTACTGGTAAAGATCGGCACGGCGACCGTCTGGATGTCCTGGCGGTACAGCGACTGCCAGCGGTAGTCGCGGCCGGCACACCCGGCTGCGATAATCGTCACCAGCAGGAGCGCCAGCGTCCGGATGGTGATCCGGACGGTCCGCGGGGATGGGATAGGTGGCATGATCGATGTCATCAGCTCACGGGTTCCTGGGCTGCGGCGGACGGAGCCGCAGGCTCGCGTGCCTCGGCTGGCAAATCCTCAAGCCGCTGGCGGGCGATCGCCGCCTCTTCACTGTTGGGATACGCCTTCAGCACATACCGGTAGTAATAACCCGCAGCCGCGTCCTCGTGGGTCCGCTCGTAGAACTCGGCCGTCACGAGCAGCTTCCGCGCTAAGGTGCGGTCGATCCGCTCGATGAACTGCGGAAGGTTCTCCTCCTCCGCCAGGGCCGGATACTGCGCGATCAGCTCGATGAGCTGCGTGCGGGCATCCAGCAACGGCGTGGCGTCAAACCGCAGGCCGCGGAACTGGGCATAGTTGGCAAACGCCTGCCGCAGGCGGGCCCGCGCCACCAGCGGACTGCGCGGATAGGACCGCACGTAAGCGGCATAGGCGTCCTCAGCCAAGTCAAACTGCGCCTCAGCGTAGTAATAGTCGGCTGTGCGGAGCAGCGACTTTTCTGCCAGCGGCGACCCCGGCGACCGCTGCTGGATGCGGAAGAGCATCTCGATCGCAAAGTCATCCCCGCGGAGCATCGGGATGCCCAGGAAACGCATCTTGTAGCCGCGGAGGAACTCATCGGCGATGTCATACTGCCGCTGCAGCGCGCGGTAGAACAGCGGGCTGTCGGGATGGAAGTCCATCAACTCATCGAGATGATAGAAGGCGCGGATGCGATCGCCGTACTGGAAGTATGCTTCAGCCAGGAGGAACAGACCGCGATCGCGCAGCGGGCTGATCTGGCCCTGAGGCGAGTTCAGCCAGCGGACGAGCACCGCCTTGGCGGCCTTGCCGCGATGGCGCTGCAGCAACTCTTCAGCACGCTGCAGTTCGGGAACCTCCTCGACCGGCGGCCGCTGAGGGGCCGCCTGGTCCACGGGCTGCCATTGGCCGCCGTGCAATTCCCACGCCTGCGGCTCGGCTGCCAGCGCAGCCGTCGCCAGGACAAGCACCATCCCTGGAATGAGCGATCGCCTCATGGCAAAGGATTGTAGAGACCGCCGCAGCCGGAACAAGGGCGCAGGATGCGCCCCACCTCCCCCCGGGGAATCCTTGCCGCCCTCGTCTGGCCATCGGCCGGCCAGTATGCTCATGCCCGTGACGCGACGCGTGCGCTTCGGGCTGTGGGTCGGACTGGTCGCGCTGATCCTGATGGGTCAGCCGGTGTGGATGGCAATGCTGCGCGGTCCGCGCGTGCTCGATCACGACGCCCTGCTGATCGGCGGACACCTGCTGTTCACCGCCGCCCTTGCCGCGATGCTCCTGTTGCTGCGGACGACGCCGGGAGATGCAATCCGCCTGAAGCCGGTCATCAGCCGGGCGATCATCCTCATCGGCGCCGTCATCCTGCAGGGCGCGGCGATCGTGCTGCTGTGGCCGGGCCTGAGCGATGACCTGGTGCGCTATCGCCTGGAAGGCCGGATGTGGCTGGACGGCGTATCCCCCTACGCCACATCGCCAGCCGACTACATGGCGTCGCATCCGCAGGCTGTCGACGGGATCGATCGGACAATCACCTATGCGCAGATGCAGACGATCTATCCGCCCGTGGCACAGGCGATGTTCACGGCTGGGCGGTGGATCGAGCAGGTCGTTGCGACGACGCTGCAAGCCGAACCGCCAGCCGAGACTGCGGCTTCGTGGCGGGAACTGCTGGGCGCTTTGCCGGGGTGGCGGCGCGGGCTGGTGTTTCGCGTGATGCTCGGAGCGACGGCGATCGCGGCGACGGCTGTGCTGCTGCGGCTGCTTCAGGCGCACGGACGAAGCCCGTGGTATGCAGCCCTGGCGGCGTGGCATCCGCTGACGATCGTCGAATGCGGCGGCATGGGGCATGTCGATGTGCTGGGAGTCGCGCTGATCCTGGCCGCCATGCTGGATGCGCTGCGGTCACGCGCGAGGACCGCCGGCGTGCTGCTGGGGCTGGCGATGGCGGTCAAACCGCAGGCGGCGCTGCTGTTGCCGTTCCTGTGGCGACAGACATGGGAAAGCCGGCGGGCCAGCCGATGGGCGCTGCCCCTCGCGGCGATCGGCGTAGTGGGTGTTTTGTACGCCGCCGCATTGATCTACCAATCCGGCTACACTGGCTGGTCGCACACGACCGCCACCTACAGCCGCCATTGGGAGGCCAATGGCTCGATCTACGAGCTGCTGAAATGGTCGATCGGCCGGGATGACGACCATCAGATCGTCCTGGCCAAGCGGATCGCGCGATCGATCCCGCCTGTGATTGTGCTGATCACAGGCGTACTGCTTTGGCGCCGCGGGGCTGCACCATCGACGGCCATGTACGCGCTGAACCTGGCCCTGCTGTTGCCGTCGGCGACGGTCTATCCCTGGTATCTGCTGTGGATGCTGTGGATGATCCCCCTGCTGCAGCCGCCGGCTGGTTGGTCGGGGCTGATCTGGTCGGGCACGGTTGCGATCAGCTATCTGCTGTGGCATCAGCCGACATGGAACCTGCCGGCGTGGGCGTCGGTGGCGGAGTATACCCCAGTCTATGTCGTCGTCGCCGCCGAAGGCGCGATCGCTTTGCGAGGGCGGAGCGATCGGAGCCCGCAGTTGCGAGTTGCCAGTTGTTAGTTGCCCGTGGTCGGCCTCACCTGGCCGCTATCTCTTCATCGCTCCGTCGCTCTTCCCCACTTCGTCTCTCCCTCTATTCCCCGTCGCACAATCCATACCGCACGAGCGCCGCATACACGCCATGATCGTTGTTGGATGGCGCGACCCAGTGCGCCACGCGCTTGACGACCTTGTGGGCGTTGTCCATCGCGATGGCGACGCCCGACGCCTGCAGCATGCCGACATCGTTGGGCGCATCGCCGATGGCCATGACCTGTGACATCGGGATGTCGTAGATCTTGGCGACCTTCTGCAGGGCGACGGCTTTGCTGACGCGGCGATCCATGATCTGGAGCATGTGATCGTCGGTGCGCATCAGCGAGATGTGGCCCTGGAAGCTCTCAGCGATGAGCGGCTCGAGGCGGCTCATGATGCGCGGCTCGCCCAGCAGCAGCAGCTTGGTGATCGGCTGATTGCAGAACGTCTCCAGCGGCGCGATCACGTCGGGCTTGAAGAGCTTTCCAGTCTCGGTATTGAAGTGCTCGTCGTGATAGTCGGTGTACCAGCGGTCGAGGATCTCGCAGGTGACGAGTGTCTCCTCGAACATGTCGCGGGCGACTTCGATGATCTGCCGGACGATGGCTGGGCTCATCGGGCGATGGAAGATCACCTCGTTTTTCGGCTCGTCCCAGATGAGGGCGCCGTTGTAGTTGATCTGCAGCGTCTGCAAGCCAAGCATGCGGTAGATCGGCCGGACGCTGCGCGGCGGCCGGGCCGAGGCGATGACGACCTTCACATCGCGCCGCTGCAGCGCGCAAAGCGCCCGAGCCGTTCGGCTGCTGATCTGCTTGCTGTCGGTCAGCAACGTACCGTCGAGGTCGATGGCGACGAGGCGGATAGCCGGTGGATCCGCCAGCGGCTGGGGCGGCGATGCGGATCGCGTTGGGCTGTTGGTACGGCTCACGGCTGGGGAGTGTATCGGCGTGTGCGCATGGGGCAACAGGAAGAAATGCGGAAACCGGGATGATGGATGTGGAACAGGTCGCAGCGCTTGGCGCGGGACCGCGTTGGCTGTCTGATGGGCGGGCGATGGAGCTTCCTTATCTGATTCGTGACTTTGCGGGCATCGGCGGCAAGATCAAGCAGCGGCCGGAGGACTTTTTCGTGCAGGAACTGCCGCTGTACGAGCCCAGCGGTGAGGGTGAGCACCTGTATGTCGAAATCCAGAAGGTCAAGCTGAGCACGTTTGAAGCCGTCAACCGTCTGGCGCGGGCGTGCGGGGTTTCGCCACACGATATCGGCTATGCCGGGATGAAGGACACGTTCGCGGTGACGCGGCAGATCTTTTCGATCCGCGGCGTCGATGAGCAGCGGCTTGCCAACGTGGAGCTGCCTGGCATGCAGGTGCTGTGGGCGATGCGGCATGGCAACAAGCTTCGCCTGGGGCATCTGGCCGCTAATCGCTTTGCCATCCGCATCCGCGACGTTCAGCCGACGGATGTCGTGCGTCTGCGGCCGGTCTTTGCGCGCCTGGAGCAGACGGGCATCCCCAACTACTTCGGCCCGCAGCGGTTCGGACGACGTGGGGATAATGCCATCCTCGGCGAGGCACTTGTCCGGGGCGACGATCAGCGGCTGCTGGATCAGCTCCTGGGCGCGCCGCAGGCGGCTGTGGATGACGAGCAGTCCCTGGAGGCGCGGATGGCGTATGTGGAGGGGGATTTTGAGAAATCCCTGTCGCTGTGGCCGCGGCATTGTGGGCTGGAGCGGAACGTGCTGTCGCGGCTGATGAAAAATGGCCCACAGGCTGCCGTCCGGTCCATTGACCGGCGGATCCGAGAGCTGTGGGTGACGGCGTTGCAGTCGGCCCTGTTCAACGAAGTCGTGGCGGAGCGGATCGAGACGCTCGATCGCCTGCTGGACGGGGATGTCGCAATGAAGCATGCCAATGGGGCCTGCTTCGCCGTGGAAGACCCTGCCAAAGAGCAGCCGCGGGTTGATGCCTGGGAGATCAGCCCAACCGGGCCCATGCTCGGCTATCGCATGATGGCTGCCACGGGGCAGGCTGGGGCGATCGAGCAGGCGGTCTTCGACCGGCATCAGCTCCGCCCCGAATCGTTCAGCGGCGACACAGGCGCCCGCGCCCGGGGCGAACGCCGCCCGCTCCGCATCCGCCCCACCGATTGCCAGCTCTCAGCCGGCGTCGACGAGCATGGCGCGCATATCACCGTTGCCTTCACCCTGCCGCCGGGGGCCTTCGCGACGACGCTCCTTCGCGAAATCATGCGGAATGATCCGGCTGAGTAGGTCTCCGGCTTGGCTTGAAACCACGGAGGCACAGAGACACGGAGGAAAATGCCGCAACATCCTGCAACATCGGAGCCTGTGTGCTGACCTGCCGACTCGGCAACTTTTTCTATAAGTTGTTTGTTCTCAATGACTTCGCCGCTTCCTGTGCGTCTCTGGAGTGAAACTTCCCCCTAACCGTGCCCCATGAAAGCTGTCCTGTAAACCGGCGTGATGCCGATAAGGTTTTCATATCGCCGCCGGCGCGGACGAACCGCACACGGGAGGCGATGTGATGTTCAGTACATGGAGCCTTCCTCTTGCCGCGTCCGATAACAGTCCGCATCAAACGCCTGCCGGACGGCGAAGGTCTGCCCCTGCCCTCACGCATGAGCGCTGAGGCTGCCGGGTTCGACCTCCCGGCGGCTGTGACCGAACCGGTCGTCATCCAGCCGGGAGAGATCCGCCTGATCCCCTGCGGATTCGCCATGGCCGTCCCCCCGGGATATGAAGCCCAGGTCCGCCCTCGCAGCGGCTTGGCCAGCAAGTTCGGGATCACCCTGATCAATACGCCCGGAACGATCGACAGCGACTATCGCGGCGAAGTGCATGTGCCGGTGATCAACCTCGGCAAAGCGCCCTTCACCGTCGAACGCGGCACCCGGATCGCACAGATGCTCATCGCCCCCGTCCCATCCGTGAAGATGATCGAGGTCGATGAGTTGGACGAAACGTCCCGAGGCGCAGGTGGCTTCGGCCACACCGGGCACTGAGGAGAGGTCATTGGTCACTTGTCACCGGTCCATCGCAGCGCGCCGCTCAAAGACGGGCGCTGTCGAATGATCAGGAACAAAACGCCAAACAACAAAACACGAATTCACCCATGCGTGACAAAAGCTGGCAACGTGCACTCCTGTTTGTCGGGATCGGCGCCTGGATCTTCCTGATCCTGGCGATCGGCAGCTTCCATCCGGATGACTGGCCCAGCCATCGTGTCTTCCCGCATCCGCCGACACACAACCTGTGCGGCAAGGTCGGCGCACTGATCGCGTATCACCTGTTCGCCGCCATCGGCCAGGGCGTGTTCCCGATGCTCTTCTTCTCCGGGATCTGCCTGGCCCTGGTGCTGTTCCGCAATCCGGTGAGCGATGTCTGGCTGCGCGGAATTGGGCTGGTCCTGTTGACGATCGCGTTTGCCGCGATCATCCACAGCATCAGGCCCGGATCGCCCAACGGCTTCCCCGAGGGTCAGGGCGGCATCGTCGGCATCGGTATCGCGAATCTGCTTCAGCCGCACTTCAACGTCGTCGGCACGCGGCTGATCCTGCTGATTGGCATCCTCGTCGGGTTGCTGCTGGCAGCCGATGACCTGGTGCTGCGCACGCCGGCCCTGGTCGGCAGCGCCGTCAACAACCTCCGCACCCGTACACCCAAGATCAACTGGGACTTCATCACCATCCCCCGCCTGCCGTCGCTGCCCCGCTTTGTGACGCGCGACGCCGTCGCTGCGCGGCCGGCAAAGAAAAAGCCCGCCACCAAGGCCGCCCAGGTGGAGGAAGAAGACGAAGAAATCGACGAAGCCGACACCGAAGAAGCAGCTTCGCCGATCATCCCCGTGTCGCGTCGCAGCGAGCGCGACAAGCTCGCCGAGCGCATGCACATCGACCCGCCCGAGCCCGTCAACACGGACGAGGACGCGGATGTCGAAGCCGAGCCCGACGACGAGGAGATCGAGCTGTCCTACGAGGACGACGAAGCCCCGCCTGTCGAAGATACGGTTTACAGCGACGAGGACGCCCCCGAGCCCTCCGAGCCGGTGGAGATCCCGCCGCCCGAGCAGCAGGTTGTGCCCCCGCCACCGAAGAACGACATCGTCGTCAAGCTGCCAGCCATGGTACGCCCGCGGCAGTCGGCTCCCCCGCCGCCGAAGGAGCTGGGCGAGTACCACCTGCCCAACTGGGACGCTCTGGCCGACGCCGAGCACGGCTATGCCGAATCGCAGGAAAAGTACGTCCGCGAGAAGGCTGCCATCCTCGAGCAGGCGCTCAAGGAGTTCGACATCGACGCCAGCGTCGTCGAGATCGATACCGGCCCGGTCATCACGATGTACGAAATCAGCCTCGCGCCGGGCATCAAGGTTTCGGCGATCACCGCGCTCAGCAACGACATCATGCGCGCCCTCAAGGCGGAGAGCGTCCGCATTGTTGCGCCCGTGCCGGGCAAGAACACCGTCGGTATCGAGGTGCCCAACGAGCAGAAGGAAAAGGTCCGCCTCAAGGAACTCATGCAGGCCGCCCCGCCGGATCTGATGAAGGAAGGCGGCATCCCGATCTTCCTCGGCAAGGACGCCAGCGGCGAGCCGCTCATCACCGACCTGACCAAGATGCCCCACTGCCTCATCGCCGGCACCACCGGCTCGGGCAAGTCGGTCTGCATCAACACCATCATCATGTCCATCATGTACACCCAGCGGCCGGACATGGTGAAGCTGATCCTGGTCGACCCCAAGGTCGTGGAAATGGCGCCGTTCAAGGAGATCCCACACCTGATGTGCCCCGTCATCAACGACGCCGCCCGCGCCACCAGCGTGCTGGAGTGGGCCTGCCAGAAGATGGACGAGCGCTACGAGTTCCTCGCCGAAGCCGGCGTGCGAAACATCAAGGGATATAACAGCCTGACGCAGGAGGAGCTGATCGAGCGCTTCAACCCCTCGACCCCCGAGGAAGAAGCCAAGATCCCCAAGAAACTGCCCTACATCGTCATCATCGTCGACGAACTGGCCGACCTGATGATGACCTCGGGCAAGGAAGTCGAATCGCACATCGTGCGACTGGCCCAGAAGGCCCGAGCCGTCGGCATCCATCTGATCCTGGCGACCCAGCGTCCGCAGGCGACGGTCGTGACCGGCCTGATCAAGGCCAACATGCCGTCGAAAATCGCGTTCCGCGTCTCCAGCAAGATGGACTCGCGCATCGTGCTCGACCAGAACGGCGCCGAGGTCCTGCTTGGTCAGGGCGACATGCTCTTCCTGCCGCCCGGCGCGAGCAAGCCGACGCGCGGCCAGGGCACGTTCATCGACGACAAGGAGATCCGCGAGAGCGTCAAGCTCGTCAAGTCGCTGGCTGAGCAGCAGTTCGAGCCGGATCTGGTGCAGATTCGCCCGCCCGGCTCGGTCGACGACGACGCCGTGAAGGATGAGCTGTTCGACGACGCGGTGCGCATCGTCCTGGAGACGCGGCGCGGCAGCGTGTCGCTTCTGCAGCGGCGGCTGACCATCGGCTACAGCCGCGCGTCACGCCTCATCGAGGCGATGGCCGCAGCCGGCATCGTCGGCGAGTACAAGGGCTCCCAAGCCCGCGAGGCCCTCATCACCCTCCAGGAATGGGAGGCCATGAAGGCCCAGCAACAGGCCGACGCGGACGATGGGATGAGTGTCTAGGTTGCGCGTCAGCGACGGAGGATCTTGTGGGGGCACATGACAATGTGCCCCCTCGAAGGGCGAGGAGTGCATGGCCATGCACCCCTACCTGTGCAACGAGTAGGGCAGGCTATTGCCTGCCACGGCCCCCACGCGCAACACCTCCGCCCACACAACGCTCGGCGAGTGACAAGTGACAAAGCACCAGCGACAGATCAGCGTCCGTACCGCACGGCCAACTCACTGAGCAACCGGATCCCCACCGGCAGTGCCGCATCGTTGAAGTCATACCGGTCGCTGTGCAGACCCGGGTAATCCTTCGCACCCGGCGGCTCCACACCAATCATGCAGAAGCATCCGGGCACGTGCTCGAGGTAGTACGCGAAATCTTCGCCCCCCATCACCGGGCGGGCAGCCGGGAGGAACTGGCCAGGGCCGAAGACGTCCTGCGCCACGCGGCTGAGGTAATCCGCCATCTGCGGATCGTTGATCACGGGCGGATAGCCGTCTTCCCACTGGAACTCCAGGCCGCACCTGTTGGCTGACGCGATCCCCTCGCAGCGTCGCTGGATGGCGTCGTGCGCGCGTGTGCGCATTGCACCGCTGAGCGTTCGGACGGTGCCGGAGATCGTGCAGGCCGGGGGAATGATGTTGTCGGCCGTGCCGGCGTTGATGCGCGTGACGCTGACGACAGCCGGCTCGGTCGGATCCGTCTCGCGGCTGACGACCTGCTGCAGATCGAGCACAGCCGTGGCGGCGGTGGCAATCGGATCGGGCGAAAGATGCGGGAAGGCGGCGTGACCGCCGTGGCTGGTGAACGTGGCTTCGAAGTAGTCCGTCGCAGCCATCAGCGGCCCGGGGCGCGTCGAGACGACACCCAGCGGGATACCCGGCCAGCCGTGCAGGCCGAAGATCGCCTGCACCTTGGGGCCGATCCGGCCGTCAAGCACACCGGCATTGCACATCACCTCCGCCCCGGCGCCGCCCTCCTCAGCCGGCTGCCATAGCAGTTTGACGCAGACATCCAGCTCAGCCTCGATCGACTTGAGGACAGACGCGACGCCCAGCAGGATCGTCGTGTGCCCGTCGTGCCCGCAGGCGTGCATCACGCCATCGTGACGGCTGGCATATGGCAAGCCGGTCTGCTCGACAATCGGCAGTGCATCGATGTCGGCCCGCAGCGCCACGCACGGCTTGGTCGGATCGCCGATCCACGCGACTGTCGCTGTCGGCGCGCCTTTCACGCCGTCGACATGCGCAATGCCCAGCCGGTCCAGCTCCTGCCGGATCAGTTTGGCTGTCTCGATCTCCTGGTACCCCAGTTCCGGGATCTGGTGAAACTGGCGTCGCAATCCCGTCAGATACTCCAGCCTGCTGTCGATGCTTGCCGCGATACTCATAGGCACCCCATCGTAAATCACGGCTTGGAATTCCGCGACCAGGCGCGTTCGATGTTTCTGTCCCCCCGGCCTGCAACCACGGCTAGAACAACTGTTCCAGGATCTGCTCGACCGGCATCTGGACGCACGTGAAGATCGGCGTATCGCGCAGCGTGTACTTGCTCGCCTGCGTCTCGCGCAGCTCCATGACCAGGTCGAGAAAATCCTTCGGCTCGTCCGTCTCAAACGCTACGACGAAGTCCTGGTCGTCCAGGCCGAAGCTGTAAGTTGTGTTGAGTTTGACGCTGGGGTACTTGTTGCCCACGCGGATGTGGACGTTCATGATCTCCTGCCGGTCCGCCAGCGGCAGCAGATACCACTCGCGCGTCTTCACAAATGGGTAGACAAACAGGTACTTGCGCTTCCCCGGAATGATGTGCGTACGCGACTCGGGTGTGTGGAACGGATCCAGCCGATCGACGTACATGCTGCGCTTTGTCATCGATAGAAACGCATACGGCGTATCGAGATACGCCCCCAGCCGCGTTCGGTTGATGGCGGCCTGATGCTGCTGAAAAGCATCGGCTGACAGCGCGATCCGCCACAGCAGAAAATCCGTGTTCGCCTTCAAGCCGACCGTGCTGTACGTCAGGCACTGCATGCCCGACGGCCGGTCCTTGATCACAGCCGCAAACTCCTCGGCTGCCGCTTTCTTTTCGGCCTGGTCGAGCCGACGAAACTCGCGATCCAGCCGGAAAAAGCTGAAACTCACCATCTGCCGCTGGATCGCCGTTTTCCCCTCCGACTGCTGAAGTGCCATGGTCGATGTCCGTTTCATAGGCTGCTCCTCGGCTTTCCCGTCATCACCATCATAGGCAATGGCGCCGGCGGACAACAGCCACAACCAACGGCCATCGCCTCACCGCCGCTCGGCTCGACCACGCTTCAGCCGGGCATCGCAGATGATCCGCGGCGAATCGGCTGTCACATCGCTGCCGTCGTAGTCGCCCCACAGGTTCACGATCTCAAACCCGTGCCGCTCTAGCAGCAGTTGCAGCTCGCGCGGAAACAGGTGTGTCAGATCGAACGTGATACGCTCAACATGCTCGCGCCCCTCGTTGTCGAACCAGCAGTAGCGGAACGTGATCCGCTGAAGCTGCAGATCGGGATGTCGCTCGACGTCGGTCGTCCGCTGAACGGTTCGATCCAGCGAATGGACGTAGAAGAGCGTCGGTTCGAGGTTTTCGCTGCGCGGCTGGGCCAGCAGCTCGGGATCGGGATTGAAGATGTCGATCCAGATCCGCCCGCGCGGCTTGAGATGACGGCGGATGTTCTCCAGCAGGAGGTCCTGCTCTTCCAACGTCGTAAAGTTGAGGAACGTGTTGAACAGGATGCAGGCGACATCGAACTTCCGGCCGAGATCGAAGTCCAGCACATTGGCTTCGATCAGCTCGAGCTCGCGTTCGCGCAGACCCACGGCGTCGCGCTTACGACGGGCGATCTCGAGCATCTCGCGGGCATAGTCGATTCCGACGACCCGATGCCCTGCCTGCGCCAGCGGGATGGCGACCCGGCCGGTGCCAACCGCGATCTCAAGGATCCGCTGGGACCTCGCCGGCAGATGCTCCAGCAGGAACGGCACGTCCCTCTGGAGCATGTCATTGGCGGCATACTCCGGATCGTAGTACTCGGCGATGGCGCGATAGCGTTTCATGGCAGTTCAATCCAGCCGGGCACGGACCCGCAGGCCGTCATGCGCAAGCTGCATGTTCTCAGGCAGCTCGGCATTCGTCTGCGCATGCCCGACGCCATGGGCAATATGCGTGAACCACGTCTGCTGCGGCTTGACCTGCCGGGCCACTTCGATGGCCTGCGTCAGCGAAAAATGCGTCATGTGCGTCTTCCACTGCAAACCGTCGAGCACCAGCACATCCAGCCCCTCCAGCAGCGGCATCGACTCCTCGGGAATGCGATTCACGTCCGTGCAATACGCCAACCGGCCGATGCGGAACCCCAGTACCGGCATTTCACCATGATAGAGCCGAATCGGCGTCCAGGTCGTACCGCCGATCTCGAACGGCCCGGTGATGTCCACCGGGATCAGATGCGGGCGAAACACCTTCATCGCCGGATCCGGCGCGCGAAAGGCATAGCCGAAGCACTGCCGCAGCACCGCGTGCGTCGCCGGCTCGGCAAACACCTCCAGCGGCCCGCCTCGCAGGGCATTGAACCGCCGCACATCATCCAGCCCCATGATGTGATCGGCATGGGCATGCGTGAAGACGACCGCGTCGATCCGGTCGACCTGCTGAGCGACGCATTGCAGCCGAAGTTCCGGCGACGTATCCACCAGCACGCGGCAATCCCCGTAGGAGATCACGACCGACGGACGCGTCCGGCGGTCCCGCGGATCGGGGCTCGTGCAGACCGCGCAATGGCAGCCGATCATCGGAATGCCTGCGCTCGTGCCCGTCCCGAGGAACAGCAGCTCAACCTCACTCATCGCCGCCCGTTATATGCTCGGCGGGCCGGCTGGTCGAGGAGCGCAGCGGATGATCCGCAGGCAGCGACTCCTTGGCACGCCCCATCCCCTGGTACATCACCACAAAGAACACCATCAGCGCGATGCTGATCACCAGCAGCCCCAGCAGCACCAACGGCCCGCCGATCGTCCGCGGCTGCCGCCGCTCTGCGCTTCCGGAGGATGAGGAGTCGTCTGACATGACAGGTGATGAATGTGCAGTGACGCATGAAGCGACACCACGTCGCCTCATGCGTCACCCATCTGTAATCCCAACTCTGAGATCCGAAATCTCAAATCTCAGATCCAAAATCCGCAATCCAAAATCGAGATCACTTCTTCCAGGCTCGAGCCTTGAAGCCGTCCAGGGCCTGCTTGAGCTGATTCTCAATCTCGTCGGTCAGGTCCTTCTTCTCAGCCAGCGTCTGGCGGAGGCCCGGGACCGTCGTGTCGACGTAGCGCAGGAACTCGTCCTGGAAGCGCGTCACCTGATCGACCGGAACATCATCCAGGTAGCCCTTCGTGCCGGCGTAGATGACCATGACCTGCTGCTCGAACGACATCGGACGGAACTGCGGCTGCTTCAGCAGCTCGACCAGGCGCGCCCCGCGATCGAGCTGGGCCTGCGTGCGCTTGTCCAGCTCCGTACCGAGCTGAGCGAACGCTTCCAGTTCACGGTAAGCCGCCAGGTCCAGACGCAGCGAGCCGGCGACCTTCTTCATCGCCTTCGTCTGGGCGTTGCCGCCCACGCGCGACACCGAGATGCCGACGTTAATGGCCGGGCGGACGCCGGCGAAGAACAGGTCCGGCTCGAGGTAGATCTGGCCGTCGGTGATGCTGATGACGTTCGTCGGAATGTAGGCCGACACTTCGCCTTCCTGCGTCTCGATGATCGGCAGTGCTGTCAGCGAGCCGCCGCCGTTGGCGTCGCTCAGCTTCACCGCACGCTCCAGCAGGCGCGAGTGCAGGTAGAACACGTCACCCGGATAGGCTTCGCGGCCCGGCGGACGACGCAGCAGCAGCGAAAGCTGGCGATACGCAGCCGCCTGCTTCGACAGGTCGTCGTATACGCACAGCGTGTGCTGGCCCTTCCACATGAAGTACTCGGCCATGGCGCAGCCGGCGTACGGCGCGATGTACTGCAGCGGCGCCGGGTCGGACGCAGCCGCCACGACCACCGTCGTATACTCCATCGCTCCGTGCTCACGAAGCTGCTCCACGATCGCCGCGACGCTCGACTCCTTCTGGCCGATCGCGACGTAAAAGCACTTCACGCCGGTGCCCTTCTGATTGATGATCGTGTCGATCGCGATGGCGGTCTTACCGGTCTTGCGGTCACCGATGATCAGCTCGCGCTGGCCGCGGCCGATCGGGATCATCGAGTCGATCGCCTTCAAGCCGGTCTGCAGCGGCTCCTTCACCGGCTGACGCTCGGCGATGCCCGGGGCGACGATGTCGAGCTTGCGGGTCTCGGTGGCGTTGATGGCCGGCCCGCCGTCCAGCGGACGGCCCAGCGGATCGACCACGCGACCGATCATCGCGTCACCCACCGGCACTTCCAGCAGGCGCCCGGTGCCGCGCACCGGATCGCCTTCCTTGATGCTCAGGTAATCGCCGAAGACGACCGCGCCGATCGAGTCCTCTTCGAGGTTGAACACCTGCCCCATCACGCCGCCGGCGAACTCCAGCAGCTCGCCAGCCATCGCGTTGCGCAGGCCGTAGATGCGGGCGATGCCGTCGCCCACTTCCATGACCGTGCCGACCTCGCTGACCTGCAGCTCCTGCTCGAAGCCCGCAATCTCGCGTTTGAGGACACTCGTGATCTCCGCCACATTGATCGCCATCTGATGTCTCCGAATTGCGTTTGTGCCTGGTATTGTTGACTGTTACGCCTTCACCGGCTGCAGTAGCCGCTGTTTCATCGTCTGCAACTGCTGGCGGACCGAGGCGTCGATCACCCGGTCTTCGACCCGCAGGATCATCCCGCCGATGATGCTGTCGTCCACCTGCTGACGGACCACCGGATCCTTGCCCAGTGCCGCACCGATCCGCCGGCGCACCTTCTGCAGTTCGCCATCGCTCAAGCCGACAGCGACGGTGAGGTCGACCTCCACCTTGCCGAGCTGGATATCCAGCAGCGACCGGTAGGCATCGGCGATGGCTGCGAACTTCCCGAGCATACCGCGGCGGTTGAGCGCCTTGAGGAAGTTGCTCACCAGAGGCGACACCGACCCGCCGAGGGCCTTGTCCAGAACAGCCGCCCGCTCGGCTTCGCTGATGCCGGGGCTTTCGAAGAATCGCCGCACATCGTCGTTGTCCACGACGATCTTCCGCAGCTCAGCCAGCTCCGCCCCCACCGCTTCCGCCACCTTCTGCTCCGTCGCCGCCTCCAGCAGCGCCCGAGCATAGGCCACGACGACGGGGGGATGTTGTGTGTTGTTTGAGGCCATGTTCCATCTCAGACTGATTCACCGACGAGACGCGGAAGCGCGGAGGACTCCACCGAGGGATCTCTCTGCGTCTCCGCGTCTCTGCGGTTGAAAGTGCCCGCTCTACGCCTTCACCGTCTCCAGTTGCTCGAGGCTCCGCTCGACCAGATCCCGCTGGTCGTCAGCGTTGAGGTTGCGCCGGATGATCTTCTCGGCGATGCTGGTCGACAGTTCAGCCGCCTGGCGGTAGATCTCGCGGAGGGCTTCATCGCGCGAGGCTTCGATTTCGCGCTGGGCCTTTTCCTTGATCTCTTCGGCTTCCTCGCGGCCGCGGAGGCGGATGTTCTCGGCTGCACGCTCGGCGTCGGCAGTGGCCTGCTGCATCAGCTCGCGGATCTTCTCCTCAGCCGAGGCGAGGCGCTGCTCGTATTCGCGGAGTGTGGCCTCAGCCTTGGCACGGGCGGCTTCGGCATCGGCGATGTCCTTACGGATCTTGTCCTCGCGGGCCTTGAGGCCGCTGGCGATCGGGCCCCAGGCGTACTTGCCCAGGACGATCAGCAGCAGGACAAAGACGACCAGCGTCGTCAGCGCCGGAATGGCCCCTGCGCTGATCGGGCCGATCAGCGAGGGCGAACCACCCGACTCGCTTTCGGCGGCCATGGCTGTTCCGGCGCACAGGAGCATCACCGCCGGACAAACCCACTTCAGTTTCGTCATCATGACCTCCATGAAAACCCGCTGGCCGACGGTGAGTCGGCCCGCGGGTGGATTGTCGTCGGCTGCGACGCCTTACAGCGCCATCATCGCAACCACGATCGCGAACAGGGTCACGCCTTCGATCAGCGCCGCGGCGATGATCATCGAGGTAAAGATGCGGCCGCCGGCTTCCGGCTGACGGGCAATGGCGTCGACAGCGTGGCTGCCGATGGCGCCGATGCCGCGACCGGCACCGATGATGATGAGGCCCAGGCCGATCGCGACGCCGAGGGCGGCGGTCGGGTTCAGGACCTGCTGGTTCTCGCCGACGGTCTGGACGTCGCTGGGCGGGAACAGGTACGTACCGGCCGGAGGCGCAGCCTCCTGGGCCAGAGCAGCCGCTGCCGGCAGAAGCATCATCGCCAGCACAGCCATGATCATGACGCGCTTCATTGGAAAACCTTTCTTTCGCCCGTTTACAGGTACGGTGCGACAACCCGCCTCGCGAGGTGAGGCTCGTTCAAAACTACCGGGACCATCTCCCTAAATGGCGACAACCCTCGCTGCGGTCGCCGTAGTTGGTCTGTTTCGCATGAATGACGACTGCTGAATGATGCATGAAGCGATCGGGCTTCTGTTTCATTCGTCATTCATCATTCCCGACGCCTCACCCCGCCATATGCGTTCCGGCTTGCCGGGCCGCGTCGGGGATGCGGTGGGAATCGGTCAGGTCACCGCTGCCGATCGTCTCATGCCGCTCGTCATGGTGACCCCCTTCGCCTTCGTGATGCTCATGCTCATGGACAACCAGTTGCCCGATGAACAGCGCCGTCAGGAAGGTGAAGATGTACGCCTGGAGGAACGCCACGAACGTTTCGAGCACCATGATGGCGGTCGATCCGAGGATCACCGCGATGCCGACGCCCGCCAGCGTGCCGATGCCGACGGCCGCCGCCATGCCCGTGAAGCTGGCGAGCACGGCCAGCAGGATGTGCCCTGCCGTCATGTTCGCCATAAGACGGATGGCCAAGGCGACCGGCTTCACGATCATGCCGAGGATCTCGACGATCACCATGATCGGCGCCATGTACACAGGCGCGCCAGCCAGGAAGTGCTTGGCGTAATTCACGACGCCATTGGCACGGATGCCACTGATCTGGATGACCAGCCACGCGATGAACGCCAGCGTGCCGGTGACATAGATATTGGCTGTCGCCGTGCCGTAGACGGCATGGGCATGCTCACCGAACAGCGCACGCATGATCGGACCGGTCAGCGGCTCGAGCGGCAGCAGGCCAAGCAGGTTGTTGAACAGGATGAAGAAGAACAGCGTCCACAGGAAGGGCATGAACCGGTCGGTCTCGTCGCCGAGGACCGGTTTGGCGACGTCGTTGCGGATGAACATCATGATGGCTTCGAACAGATTCCGCGTGCCGGTGGGCACAAGCTCGCCATCACGGTAGCGCCGCGTCAGAGCCGGGAAGATCAGCAGCATCAGGATGGCTGCGATGATCATCATGACCATGTGGTTGGTCAGGATATACCACCCGCCTGCGGTCACGATCGGGTGATCCACCACGTGCTCCAGCGGGTTCCCAGCGGCCAAGAATGGAATCATCGCGTTCATCCCTGTTCTTCGTCCTACGCCGTCGAGCAAGACCTACTCGATCGGCCGGCTCCAGATCGCTTTGGCGACGATAATCGACTCCGCCGCCAGCACAGCCATGTAATGCACGCCCATGCACAGGACCGTCGTCATGGGCGGATAGTCCCATTTCCAGATCACCGCCAGGCACCCGGCGATGCTCAAGCCGGCCCGGGCAAAGCCCGCCAGCATGAACCCGCCCGCCGCGCCGGCGACGCCCATCATCTGGGCTCCGATCCAGATCGGCAGGACCGACAGCGCCGCCGCGATCGCCACGATCACGGACGCAGCCGCCAGACCGCGCCACAGCGACGCATCGCCGATCACCGCCAGCACACCGGCCATCAGCCCGCCGGCAATGATCATCGCGACAGCCACGCCCACAATCAGCCGGGCCAGGCCCAGCCGAACGGGAGTTCGCGTGGCGGGTGTCTCGCTCATCAGCAGCCTGCGGTCAGTCGTGGAACATTCTGCCGGCTTGGCGGATCAGCATGTACAGACCCACCACAAATCCAACAATAAAGCCGCAGAGCATGCACCACGGCGATGTCTCCATCCGCCCATCGATGTACCAGCCGATTCCGCCGAACAGCAGAACCGCCACGATAAACTCAATGCCGACGCTGGTCATCCGGTACCAGCTCTGCAGCGAGCTGTCCGAATCCGCTTTCGGCGGACGCTTATCTGGCGGCGAGGAGGCCATCAATGTCGCTCCGCCCGGTGAGCCGTGCGATCCGCACCGACTTCGTGCATTTTTGCACGAACCGGAGCGACAGAGTAAGCGCGGCGGTTTAGCAGGTCAAGCATCCCGGGTGTGCTTAGCTATGGGATCATCCGTCTCACGCGAAGGGACGTAGGAACGAAGCAGTTGTGTGAGGCGCACCATCGCCTGGCAAGGCGGAACCCTTCGGCCCAGTTGGCACACGACAGAGGTATCCTTAAACGATCAGCCCGCGAGACTCGCCAGCCACAAGACGCTCTTCATATCAGATCTTTGCGGGCACGCCGTCCCGCCATGCACGCCTTCACCGCTTCGCGTCTTCGCGTGAACCATCACTCCCGGACACGCTCGATATCCGCGCCGACAGCCGCCAGCTTCTGCTCGATCTTCTCGTAGCCGCGATCGATGTGGTACACGCGGTCCACCCGCGTCTCGCCGCGAGCGACCAGACCCGCCAGCACCAGGGCCGCACTCGCCCGCAGGTCGCTGGCCATCACGGTCGCCCCCTGCAGTTCCTTCACGCCCTGGATCACCGCCGTCGCCCCCTCCTTACGGATCCGGGCGCCCATACGGTTCAGCTCGCCGACGTGCAGGAATCGATCCGGGAAGATCCGCTCCGTGATCACGCTCATCCCGTCGCTGAGGCACAGCAGTGCCATCAACTGAGCCTGCAGGTCCGTCGGGAAGCCCGGATACGGCTGGGTCGTCATCTCGATGGGGTTCAGCCGGCGCGACGAGCTGACATGGATCGTGCCGTTCTCGCGCGTCACATGGACGCCCACTTCCTCAAGCCGGTCGGTGACCGCGATCAGGTGGTCCAGGTTGCAATGCTTGAGCTCCAGCTCGCCGTTGGTGATGGCGGCTGCGATCATGAACGTGCCGCATTCGATGCGGTCGGGGATGACGCGATGCTCGCACCCAGTGAGTTTGTCGACGCCTTCGATGCGCATCTCCGGCGTGCCGTGGCCTTTGATCTTCGCGCCCATCTTGATGAGCATCTCGGCGCAGTCGACCACTTCCGGCTCGCAGGCCGCCCCGACGAGGACGGTCTCGCCCTCCGCCAGCGCGGCTGCGCACATGACGTTGATCGTCCCCAGGACGGTCGGCCCCTGCGCCCCGCCCAGGTACATCCGCGTGCCCTTCAGCCGGCCACGTACCTCACCGACGATGTTGCCGCCCTCGGTCCGGAACTCGGCTCCAAGCTTCTGCAGCCCGCGGACATGCAGATCAACCGGCCGATCGCCGATCGCGCATCCGCCCGGGATCGAAACCACCGCCCGGCCACGCCGCGCCAGCAGCGGACCCAGCACGCAGATGCTCGCCCGCATCGTTTTGACAATGTCGTAGCGGGCTTCGCACTTGGTGGTGTCGGTGACTTCCAGATCCAGCGGACCGTTCAGCGCCGGATGGGCCGCCACGCGGCTCTTGCCGGGGCTGTCGTGGCGATACGTGCGCACACCGAGCTCATCCAGCAGCTTGAGCATCGAATCGATGTCGCTGAGACGAGGCACGCCATGAAGCGTGGTCTTCCCGTCAGCCATCAGGCAGGCTGCCAGGATCGGCAGCGCGCTGTTCTTGCTGCCGGAGATCTCGATTGTGCCCTTGAGACGAGTGCCGCCGCGGATGAGAAAGCTGTCCATGGCCCTTCCATTGGCCCCGAAGGCCGAAATGCGATCGCGTGGCCTACGCCCGCCACGCGACGCGCTGCCATCAGGTCGTGACTGGCAAACGCTTTTCGGTCTATCGACCAGTCCATTGGTCGACGATCAATCTGCACAAACAAGGCAATTGATGCCCGGTTTATCGGTCGATCTGCCCCCCGTGTGCACGATCTGCCGATACGGCGGGCCATTCTGGTTCACTACTCGTTAAATTTCAAGACTGTGTTCGGGACATTGTGTCCCGGAACACACAGACCGGCATGGTGGCATGGCCGGCGCGGCCTTCTGTACAATCCCCCACCGATGGCTGACCCCGATCTGTTCAATCGCGCCCGCAAGCTCAAAGCCGACGCTGTGGCGCAGCTTCTTACCGAGCATTACCCCGCCGTCTACCGCTTGGCGATGGCCATGGCCGGCGATCGCGGCAGTGGCGAGCGCGTCGCCCGGACCATGCTTCAGCGAGCGATCCGACGCCTGCCAGACTGGAAGCACCCCGACGAGGTGCAGCGGTGGTTCCACCACCACACCGTTCTGCTGACGCGAACTGCCGCATCCGAGGTCGACCCCAGGTCGGACGTGCTGGTCTCCGCCGTCAGCCAGCCGTCGCCGCAATACGTCGCATTTGTCCGGGCACTGCGACTCCTGCCGCCCCAGCCCCGCGAGGCCATCCTCCTCCACCATGCCGAAGGCCTCGATCCCCGGGCGATGGCAGTGGCAATGGACTGCAGCATGCAGGCGGCTGCCAACCATCTGGCCGTCGGCCGGCGCGACCTTCAGCCGGTGGCTGGCGACGACCTCGACCGCCTGCTGGCCGAGATGCGGCAGGTTTACCAGTCGCTGACGCCGCAGGACTCGCTCGCCCTGCCGCTGGTCCGCAAGCTGGTGCGGCGTCATCTCTGGCCGCGGCGGATCTGGCGAATCGTCCGCCTGGTCCTGATTCTCGCGATTCTCGCGGCAATCGGGTGGGCGGCATGGACATACCTGCCGATTCCCGGCTGACGGGCGTTCCTCTCGCCAGCCGGACGCAACAGAAGTACGATTCGAAACCGCATGGACTGGATCTACTATGCTGGCCTGATCGTCACGCTGTTCGTTGGCCTGTTCGTCAACGTGCTGAGCCTGCCGGGCAACTGGCTGATGATCGCAGCCGTGGTCGGCTATGCCTGGCTGACGCACTGGTCGTACGTCGGCTGGTGGGCGATCGGCAGCCTGGTCGTACTGGCGATCATCGCTGAGGTGGTGGAGTTCATCGCCGGCGGCGCTGGCGCCGCCTCGGCTGGCGGAACCAAGCGCGGCGTTGCCGGGGCGATCGTCGGGGGCTTCCTGGGCGGATTGTTCCTGACCTTCCTGATCCCGATCCCAATCGTCGGGACGATCATCGGGGCCTGCGCGGGCGCGTTTCTTGGGGCATCGCTGGTAGAGTATGCCATCGAGCCGAACGCCGAGCGGTCGCTGCAGATCGGCTGGGGAGCATTCAAGGGCCGCCTGTGGGGCATCCTCAGCAAACTCGTTTTCGGAAGCATCATCCTGATCGTCGCAGCCGCGACCACCCTCCCGCTCGGCGGCCGCACGACCCTCCCCGCCCCACCACCGGCCACCCAGCCGACTTCACAACCGGCAACCGCCCCCGCCGACCCGATGTAACGCAGGGCACGCAGAGTGCAACGCAGAGAGCGCAGATAGATGCTTGTCCTGTCCTTCGCATCTCAACATGCTCAGCGCCCCCTCCGCGTCCTCTGCGTGGGAAACGAGGACCAGCTAATTCCCCGCAACTACGGAATCCGCCAGCTCCAACCCGCCCTTGAGGTTGCACACCTGCGTGTATCCTCGCTGCTCGAGGATCCGCTGGGCAACGTATCCGCGCTGCCCGACCTGGCAGAACACGACAGCCGGTCTGGCTGGATCGATCTCGCCCAGCCGCTCGCGCAGTTCATCCAGCGGGATGTTGATCGCATTGGGCAGGCTGCCGCGGGCGTATTCCTCTGGATTCCGCACGTCGATCAACTGATCGCCGCTCAGCTCCGCCACCGTCAGCCCGCGCGCCAGCGACCGCCGCTGGTTCTGCGCGACGAACGCAGCCATGTGCACCGGATCCTTGGCTGCGCCGAACGGCGGCGCATATGCCAGATCCAGCCCGGCCAAGTCATCGACCGTCCCACCAAAGTGGATAGCCGTCGCGATGACGTCAATGCGCTTGTCGACGCCCTCGCCGCCGACAGCCTGCGCGCCCAGCACGCGCCCGCTGGCGGCCTCATAGACCAGCTTGATACGCATCGGCTCGGCGCCGGGGTAATACCCGGCGTGATGGCTGGGCACGACGTAGGCAGTATCGAGGTCATACCCGTGACGGCGGGCGTCCCGCTCGCTGAGGCCGGTCGTTGCAACGGTCAGGTCGAAGACCTTGACGATGGCTGTCCCCAGCACACGCCCCGATGGCGGTGCCTGCCCCGTGGCGGCGTGCTCGCCGGCGGTGCGCCCTTGCCGGTTGGCCGGACCTGCGAGCGGAATCCGCGCCGCCTGGCCGGTGACGCCATGCACGACCTGCACGGCGTCACCGACGGCGTAGATGTCCGGATCGCTGGTGCGCTGCACCTCGTCGGTGACGATCCCGCCCGTCGGGCCGATCTCCAAGCCCGCATCGGCTGCCAGCTTCGTGTTCGGCCGAACGCCGATCGACAGCAGCACCATGTCGGCTTCGATGCGCCGGCCATCCTCCAGCACGACGGCACCGACATGCTCGCCCGTCGCCTCCAGCGACGCCAGGCCCGTACCCGTGATCAGTTCCACGCCATGCCGCTTTAGCTCGGCATGGACGGGCACAGCCATTTCCGCATCCAGCGGCGGCAAGGCGTGCGACGCCTTCTCGATCACCGTCACATGCAGGCCGCGATGGTGCATCGCCTCGGCCATCTCCAAGCCGATGAAACCGGCCCCGACGATTGCCACCGACCGCGGCTGCTGCCGCTCCAGCCAATCGCGCACGGCCTCCGTGTCCTCCATCGACCGCAGCAAAAACACGTTGGGGGCGTGCACATGTTCGATCCGCGGGATGATCGGCGTCGCGCCGGTGGCCAGGATCAGCTTGTCGTAGGCGAGCGTGTAGGTCCTGTTCTGCTTCAGGTCGCGCACCGTGACCTGGCGCTGGGCGCGGTCGATGTGCGTGACCTCCTGGTGCACGCGCGCGTCAATGTTGAAGCGCGCCGCCACCTGCGGCGGCGTGGTTACCAGCAGCTTCTTTTCCTGCTGGATCTGACCGCCCAGGTAGTACGGCAGGCCGCAGTTGGCAAACGAGATGTATCCGCCCTTCTCCAGGACGATGATCTCGGCCTGCTCGTTCATCCGCCGCGCACGCGTCGCGGCGCTCATCCCGCCGGCAACGCCACCAACGATCACGATTCTCATTTCAGACTCCTCGCAAAAAACAGCCGAATCGGTCACCGGTCCATTCATCGGGCGCAACTGGTCACGCAAGTCCCACCGCCGCCGTCACCACTGGCGGCAACCCGGTTCCACGGCGCCCTGGCCAGCAGCATCGCCATGCCGCAGAAGTTGGTCATGCCCGCCACCACCAGCCCCGCCCCCACAAACGCCGCGATCCCCAGCAGCCAGGGATGCACCCACACCCCCAGCCCGACTCCCACCAGCACCAATAGCCCCGCTCCGATGCGCACCTGTCGCTCCAGCGAGATCACCTTCCGCCGCTGCACCGGCAAGCCGGCAGCCATCCACGCATCCAGGCCGCCTTCGACACTGAACACCCTGTCGCACCCCACCTCGCGAAGCTGCCGGCAGGCTTTGTCGGCGCGCGCTCCGCTCTTGCAGATGACGATCAGCGCCTGATCGTCAGCCAACTGCCGCACCATCGCCTGCGCATCCAGCCCATCCAGCGGGATATTGCGCGACCCCTCGGCATGCACTGTGGCAAACTCGATCGGCGTGCGTACGTCGATCAGCAAAGCCCGGCCGCTGCCGACACGCTCGGCAGCTTCTGTGGCAGTGAGTGTCACCTCGTTCATGGCTTGTTCGCTCCGGTTCTGCGGCCGGCGAAACGTCGCCGGCTGATGGATCTCAACACCGCCTGATCCTCGCGCAGATGGCGCGCCACGCCATCGCAGACGATCAGGCACATCTCAAACACCGATTCGTCGCTCACGCGATAAATCGCCTGCGTGCCGATGCGCTCGGCCTGCACCAAGCCGACCTGCCGCAGCACACCCAGATGCTTGGAGACCGACGCCTGGGCGATGCCCAGGTCGGCTGTCAGCGTCGAGACGTTGGCCGGCCCGCGCCGCAGGCGAAGCAGCAGGCGGATGCGGTTCTCATCCGCCAGCGCCCGCAAACGCTCGACCACGCGGGGAATGATGGGGTCGTTCACATTCATACTTATATTCCAATATCGGCATGCAGTATGACAAGTCAATGCGGCCGTTTGTCGCAGGGGGTGCAATCTGGCGACGACGCGACAAAGCGACGGAGGGGTCAAGAGAGAGGACTGCACGGCAGGCTACTGCGTGTCGCCGTTGGCTTGGTTTACCATACCCCTGCGCGTTTCGTTTCGGCAGGCAATAGCCTGCCCTACATGACTGACAACCTACGGACACCCCCACTGCCCACTGCAGACTGCCGACCGCAGACTGCTGACTGACTCCCCCGCTGGCAACCCCGTTTCCCGTCTCTACAATAGCCCCCGACAATGCGTATCACTCTGACCAAGCAGTTTCACTTTGAAGCCGCCCACTTCCTGCCGACCTTTCCGGAGGGCCATAAGTGCCGGCGTCTGCACGGGCACTCGTTCCGGTTTGATGTGGTCGTCGAAGGCGAGCTGGACCCCCAGCGCGGCTACCTGATCGACTACGGCGACATCAGCCGCGCCGTCGATCCCGTCGTGAAACAGCTTGATCACTATTGCCTCAACGACATCGAAGGCCTGCAGAACCCCACAGCCGAGATGCTCGCGATCTGGCTTTACCAGAAGGTCAAACCCGCCCTGCCCCTGCTGTCGAAGATCGTCGTCTACGAGACGTGCACCTCGGCCTGCACCTACGCGGGGACGTGATCCGTCAGTCGCCCCGACTGGGATCCTTCGCTGCGCCCCGATGGCCCCATGGGATGACACGCGCGCGGTCCATGCGCACAGGGTCATGCAGATCACATGATGATTCGGATTACTCCTGCCGGCCGGAGTCAGAATCCAGGTCGATATGCACCGAGTCGTCGGTCTCGTCGTCCTCGATGATGAAATCGACCTGTTCGTCCTCGTCCTCTTCGTCGGAGCTGAGGATCTCCATCGGATCGAAGTCGGCCGCGCCGCTGCCGGTGATCGTCTGCTCCTGATCGCCGGAAACTTCCTCGAGGATCTCGTCGCCGTCAGCCACTTCTTCCAGCTCGTCGGCATCGATGGCTTCGGCACCGGCCGTACTGGCCGCGGCAACCGCGGCTGCGGCGTCAAACGGCTGGAGCTCGTCGTCGGTGGGAACACCGTCGATCTGCACGACGAAGACGACCGGTCCAATCTGGATGGTGTCACCCGGCGAGATGATGGCTTCCTGGATGCGCTGGCCGTTGTGATAGGTGCCGTTGCTGCTGCCCAGGTCTTCGAGGCGCAGGGTGTCAGCCTCCTGGATGAGGCGGCAGTGCTTGCGCGAGACATCGCCCAGCGGGATGCGCAGGTCGCAGTCTTCACGCCGACCGATTACTGTAACCTCGCGCGGCAACGAGAAACTGCGTCGCTCGCCGTCGGCCCTGAACATCACCAGCACAACCTGCATAAGTGCTCACCTCATCCCGAAATGCACACATGGCAGCCGAGAGAGCGCGATCCCCGGCCACCTACTTTACGCTATCTTATCCGGGAGGGTGCGGCAAGGACAAAACGCCCCCCATGGCGCGTCAGCCGAGCCCGCCTGCGAAGGCGTTGCCATCCACCCCTTTAAACCGCCCAATATCCTCAGGCAGCCGTTGAGATCGCCGCTGGATCGATGCTGCTAAGTCGATTTCCGCCCAGTGCATGCAGATGGGCAACGGTTCGACAAAGCCCTTCAAGCGTGTGCTGGGCGTTACCAGCCGCGTCGCAGACGGCGATACTGGCTGTGACCCGCAGTGCCTGCCCCCGCCACGGCACAACCATCGCCTCGATCCGCTGGCGGATTCGCTCCGCAAGATGCAGCAGTCCCTCCGCCGTCGTATTCGGCGCGATCACGCCAAAACAGTCCCCTTCGCCGCGGCAGACCACGTCCGATGACCGGCAGACATGCATGAGAATGTCGCCGACATGCCGCAGCACTTCATCCCCGCCGCGCACGCCGTGCGCGAGGTTGATTTGCCGGAACGAATCCAGGTCCAGCCAGAGGCATGACAGTGCCCCTTCCGTACGCCTCTGCTGCGACAGTTCCTGCTCGATGCGCTGGCAGAAATAGAGCTGGTTGCGCAGACCGGTCAGGCTGTCGATCAGCCCGCGTGTCGCCAGCAGGCGCGCCATGGCCTGCATGCGCATCGCCATGCGGACGCGGGTCGTGAGTTCCAGCGGATCGATCGGTTTGGCGATGAAATCGGCAGCCCCCATCGCCAGCCCGCGGCGGCGCGTGGCGGTATCGGTCGGAGACGTCATCAGCAGCACGATCGCCTGGCCGATCGCGTCCTCCGTGGCGATCCGGCGGCACAGTTCCAGCGGATCGTCCACAGCAAGCGCCGAGTCGAGCAGGACAACATCGCATCCGCCCGCCTCGACGACGCGCATTGCGTCGGCCGCGTTGGCGGCGGTGATGAGCTCCAGCGGCTCGGCCACAAGGTGCCGGTGCACGAGCTGCGCAACGGCAGGCGAGTCGCCCACAAACATGACTTTCTGCGGCTGGGTCACGACGAAACCTTGGCAAGATGATTCACGATGTCTATCGGATCGATCTCAAGCCAGGATTACGGCGGTCCGGATCGCCGGCTCAACTGTCGCACCCAACACGCCGCAGAGGTGCTCTATCGGCCCTGTCGTGGTTATGGGAACATGCGAAGCTGGTCGCGCTCGAAGCTGAACTTGCTCTGGGGGACGTCGACGGGAACCTTGTAGTGCCCGTTCCAGCAGGCCGTGCAGTACTGCGTCTGCGGGCCTTCCACGCAACTGAGCATCCCCTCCAGGCTGAGGTAGTGCAGGCTGTCGACTTCCAGGTAATCGCGGATCTGCTCGACCGTTCGGCCGTGAGCGATCAGTTCCTGCGAGGTGGGGAAATCGATGCCGTAGAAACAGGGATGGCGGATCGGTGGACAGGAGACCCGCAGGTGGATCTCGCTGGCCCCCGCGCGGCGCAGGGCGCGCATCTTGGAGCGGGTTGTCGTTCCGCGGACGATCGAATCCTCGACAATGACGACGCGTTTGCCCTTGATCACATCGGGGATGATGTTGAGCTTCAGCGCCACGGCCCGGTCGCGCTGGAGCTGGCTGGGCAGGATGAACGTCCGGCCGACGAAGCGGTTGGGGACGATCCCTTCCTCAAACGGAATGCGCGATTCGCGCGCATAGCCGAGGGCGGCTGAGCGGCCGGAGTCGGGCATCGGCATGACGAAATCGGCTTCCACCGGCGCTTCGCGCGCCAGCATCATGCCCATCTTCGTGCGGACGGAGTGCACTGTCTGCCCGAAGACCTTGCTGGCCGGATTGGCGAAGTAAACGTGCTCGAAGATGCACTGTGCCCCCTCAACCGCGGGCGTGTCGAACATGCGAGAATGCACGCCGGTATCGTCGATGCGGACGATCTCGCCCGGCTCGATGTCGCGGATGTACTGCGCGTCGATGGCGTCGAAGGCGCACGTTTCCGATGCGACGACCCAGCAGCCGTCAGCGGTCTTGCCCAGCGACAGCGGGCGGATGCCCCACGGGTCGCGGCAGGCTTCCATGCGATCGGGGAACAGGAACAGCAGGCTGTACGCCCCCTGCAGGTGCTTGAGCACGTGCGGCAGCGGGTCGGCCTTCTCGGCGTGGGTGGGCTTGGCCAGCAGGTGGACGATAATTTCGGTGTCGGTGGTGGTCTGGAAGATGTGGCCGAACTTTTCGTATTGGCGGCGGAGGAGCTGGGCATTGATGAGGTTGCCGTTATGGGCTACGGCGACCGGGCCCAGGCGGTATTGCCGCAGGATCGGCTGGGCATTGCACAGCTTGCTGCTGCCCGTGGTCGAGTAGCGCACATGGCCGATGGCTGCGTGCCCTACCAGCTCTTCCACGAGCTGTCGCTGGCGGAAGATCTGCGACACCAGGCCCATGCCGGTGTGGCCGTGGAGGGTCGTTCCGTCGGTCGTCACGATCCCTGCTGACTCCTGCCCGCGGTGCTGCTGCGCAAACAGACCCTGATAGCAGATCTGCGAGGCGTGCGGCGAACCCCACACCCCGAACAGACCGCATTTTTCCTTCTTCTCGTAATCGTCCAGAACCTGGAGGCTGACGCCCAAGTTTGCTCCCGTGTGGTAAGAAAGATTGCTACGTCCGTTGTCGCCCCCAGGTTTCAACAAGCGTAAGACCGGCGGCGGCAGTGGTCAATTCTGGCAGCCTCGCCCGGCAGATCAAGGGGTCGGGGTTATCAGGTCTTTCGCCGCGACGTATGTCCCTGATATTGCTGTCAATCCATTGCGGGCCGGTGGCGATTCGCAGGGGAAAATCGCGCCCCGCCGGCTGGCAGCCTGATATACTGTTTTCCATGCGAGGTGCGGGACTTACGTTGGTCGGGCTGCTGGTCGTCATCGGGATTATCGCGCTCATCCAGCACGTGTATACGCTGCCGATGGTGCGCCAGGGGCAGAATGTCCGCCAACAGGCCCAGCAGCTTGCCGGCCAGGATCAGACCGGCATGCGGCATACCGAGTCGATCACCTTCTCCCCCGCGGGCGATGGCCGACGATTCCAGGGCCTCAAGGTCGATACCGTCGTGGCTGGCGGGCCGATGAACGCGCATTTCGGCCTGCTGCCCGGCGATGTCGTGACCGGCATCGTCGGCATGCCGGATTTGGGGTTCATTTCCGGCGACGATCCCGACACGGCTGCAGCCCTTGTGCTCGAAGCCTACCAGCGCAGCCAGTCCCTGATTGTCGAACGCCCCGGCGTCGGCAAAATCGAACTGCCGCGCGACGCCGGTAAATATTCCGTCCAGCAGCAGCCGCTGACCGCCACCGCCCCCGCCAACTCCCCAGCCCCTGCCAACCCCCAGCCGCAATCCGCTGGACCCGGCGAGCGCGTGCCCACGTTTATCGACCGTCTCCAGGGTGCGGGCGGTGAATGACAGAGCCCGGCTGAAGAAGCAAGCAACTGCGGCGGGTGTTCCAAGTTCCAATCACGAAATTCCCAAGAAGCTCCAAGTTCCAAAACAAAGAAGCTCCAAGACGGCGAAACCACCTTGGAGCTTTTTTGCGTTGGAGCTTGAACCTGCTTTGGAAGTTGGTGGTTGGAACTTGGAGCTTCCCCCAGCCATCGGTGTTCATCTGTGGCTACACCTACCGCACCCGGATCACATACGGGGACACCAGGATCACCGGCCGCTGCTGGAGCAACTGCAGTGACTGCACCTGCCAGCCGAGCATCTGCCGCGTCGCGGGCGACAGCGCCGGCAGGATCGACTGCTCGGTGAGCGTCAGCCGCGCCGGCACGGGCGACATGGCGCCCCCCGCCCGCCCGCTCAGCAGATCGGCCAGCGTCGTCGGACCAGGGACGGCGCGGATCTCATACTCGCCCCCCTTCAGCCCGGTCCGCTCAGCGATATAGACCACCGCATCCATCAATCCGCCGAGCTGGTCCACCATCCCCAGCTCGCGCGCCTGCTGCGCGAGAAACACCCGCCCGCGGGCCACGCGGTCGATGTCCTCGATGCGTCCCTTGCGCGTCTCCAGCACGCGCGACGTGAACTGCTCGTAGGTATTGCTCATCCATGTGCGAACGAGATTCCGCTGGCGCTCGCTGAACGGCTGGGATGAGCTGAACAGGTCGGCGTTGTGACCCCGCACAAACGACTCGGTCGACACGCCGATCTTGTCGTACAGGTCCTTGAGGACGAACTTGCCTCCCACCACGCCGATCGAGCCGACAATGGCTGTGGGATCGGCGATGATGTGGTCCGATGCCGACGCCAGGTAGTACCCACCGCTGGCCGCCATCGAGCCGATGGAGACGACCAGCGGCTTTTCCCCGCTGGCACGGCGGACCGCCTGCCACATCGCCTCGCTGGCCAGCGCGCTGCCGCCAGGCGAGTCGATGCGGAGCACGACACCCTTGATGTTGTCATCCTCGCGGATCGTCCGCATCGCCTTGCGGATGTCATCCGAGCCGATGAACCGGCTGCCGAAGATCGTCTCGCCTCCCTCGCCGTCGATGATCATCCCCTCGGCATAGACGATGGCGATCACTGGCTGTTCACTCTGCTTCGGCTCGCGTGCCAGGCGTGCCAGCAGCGAAAAGATGTTGGTGAAGTCCAACGGCTCGCGCTCGGGCAAGCCGTAGTCCTCCGCCAGATGCACCTCCTGTTGCTCAAACGCGCGGGCGATGAGCTCCTCCATGCCGTCGATGTCGATCAGATGATCGACCAGGCCCGTCTCCCGCGCGCGCTTGGCGCTGATGAGGGCCTCATCCACGAGCTCCGCCACACGCTCGCGAGGCAGCGCGCGGTGATGGGCAATGCCATCAATGATCTGGGCATACAGCGCATCAGCCAGCTTGTTGAGCTCCTCGCGAAGCTCCGGGCTGGGCTCGGTGCGCGTGAACTGCTCGTCCGCCCCCTTGTATTCGCCGATCTGCACGTAATCAGCCTGCACTCCGATCTTGTCGAGCAAGCCGCGGGCAAACATCGTCTCGATCCCGATGCCGGGGATCAGGATCTCGCCGCCATCCAGCAGGCAGACGTCGCTGGCGCCACAGGCGACGGTATAGGTGATCGTGTCGTAGCTGTCGGCGTAGACGAAAACGCGCTTGCCGGCGGCTTTGGCGCGTGCAAGTGCCGCGCGCATCTCCTGCGCCTGGGCAAGATTGAGGCTTGTCGACCGCAGCGTGACGAGGATGGCATCGAGCGCCTGGTCGCTGGTCGCCAGCTCGATACGCGTCAGCAGGGATTGCAGCGTGTCGGTGTCCTCCCGGGCGAACCAGATGAAGTCAGCCGGCCGCTCGACGATCGCGGCATTGAGGTTGATCTGCGCCACATGCGGGATGGGCCGATGCGTCTGGCGCTGCTCGCGGATGCGGGCAGCCAGCTCAGCGGCTGAGGGAAGCTTGCGTCTCTCCGCAGCGGGTTGCGTGGTCGGCTGGGTGGTCGCCGCGTCACTCATCTCTGCCGGCTGGGTGGTGGCATCAGCCAGCAGCGTCGATACGGCGCAAAGAAGGATCACAAGACAGCGAACGATCATACCGGCTCCTGAGATGAAGCAGCGACAATCCCCACGGCCATCGGGTCATTATAGCCGCCCGTGGGGCATGCGACCTGTCGCCGGTTGCGGGGCCTGCCCTCGCGGCCCGGGCGTCGCCGGGTAACGGCTCATCCCCCCGCCACGGAAATCCGCGGCGCCCGCCGGAAAACGGCGCTCAGCACGTAGTACACGATTGCCACGGCCACCAGCAGTTGGAACCCGACCACCATCGACAGATATTCGCTCAAGCCGCCGACGATCACGCCGGCGATGTTGCTGCCGATGTCGACATCCGGCTGGTTCGATTCGCGGAAGCTGACGGCGAAGATCACAGCCGCGAAGAAGATTGGCACGAACACCACGCCGCAGCTCAGCAGCGTCCGCACCAGCGGATCGAAGCCCAGAAACCAGTTCATCGGCACCAGTGCGTTGACCACCAGCGCCGCCAGCAGGGCAACGTACCACCCCGTCAGCCGCTTCGGCTTGACCGCCAGCACAAACAGGTTTGCCAGCAGGATCATCACCAGGATGGCTGCGAAGACCACGCTGTTGACCACCCACGTCGAGCCGAACAACAGCGCCATATGCACGACACCTTTGGTCTCCAGCAGCATGAACCCCGCGCCCAGGAAAAACATCCGTCCGCTGGGCCGAATCCGCCGAACAGGCGCGATCGTCACGAGGATCACGATCGACAGCGCCCCGATCACGATCATCCCCGTAACGCTGGGGCTGAACGGGATCTGCCGCTCGCGCAGATAGAGGAACGGCCAGTCGTCGGTCGGCAGCAGCGAGATCGCGGCAGTGTCGACCTGTGCCGGGGCGATGCGCTGCCACTGGCCAGCCGGTGTCGCTGGCGGCGGCTCCGCTGAATAGGCATTGAGCGACGCGTTGTGCTTCGGGCTCTCGTGGATCCAGAAGTTGCCCGACTCCGCCAGCCGCTGGCGAATCGCCTCCAGCCGCTCGCTGGGACCGTTGCTGACTAGCAGGAACGTGATGTGGTTCGCCTGGTTGTCTTCCGGCGTGATGGAGGCCTGGTACGGCAGCGAGATCACGACCGGCTCGACGCCGAAGACGTCCTGCGCCATTTTCGTCAGCCGGCCGACAACCCACCCCTGGCGGTAGTAGTTGTACATCGCAAACACGCCACCCGGCTCGAGAACGGCTTTCACATCCTCAAACGCCTCACGCGTGAAGAGGAACGACTCCAGCCGCAAACTCGAGTATCCCGAATGCAGCACCAGCGAATCGACCAGCGCATAAATCGCAAGGTCGTACCGCTTCTCCTGCGCCTCAGCCTTCTTAAGGAACGAGCGGCCATCGTCGATCCAGACTTTCACGCGCGCATCGTCGAACGGGCGATCGGGATGATCGGCTTTGCCGATCTGGTTGATCAGCCGGTCGATTTCGACCGCGTCGATCTGGCCAACGCCATGCGACAGCGCCCCCTGCACGTCATTGCCACTGCCGGCGCCGATGATCACCGCCCGCTGGAACGGCTCATTGCCGGCATCGCGGTTCAGCAGATGCGGCAGCGCGTAGGCTGGGCCGCCCTCGGCAATCGGCACCATGCGCTGGTGCGCGATGTTGTTGGTGTCGATCTCGCCGGTCTGTGGTTTGTACTGGACCTTGTAGTAGCTGCTCCACTGGACGACGCCCTCCTCGCCCACGCCATAGGCGCTCAGCGCGATCAGCACCATCAGCAGGAGCTGCCCGAACACCTGCACCCCGGACCACGGGCGCGCAAAGTACAGCACGATCGCCACCCCCACTGCGAACCACAGATGCGGGCTTGTCCAAAGCCAACTGCACAAGCCGAACGCGCCGATCCCCACGAGGCTGCCGAAAACGTTAATCGTGTATGCGCCGACACGGCTTGGGATGGCATCGAACAGCCGTCCCATCACCTGCCCCAGGCCGACGAACATCAACGAGATCAGCAGAAAAAACCCGCCGGCGACGGCTTCCAGCGGGATGATGAACTGCCCCGGATCCTTCGGGCGGTACTCCGTGCCGAAGTAGATGTTGGTCGGATTGGCCTGATCGCCGACGGCGATCGTCACCTCCGGCCGCAGCTCGTACAGGAACTTTATCCCCATCGCCAGCGACACCGCGATCAAGCCGACGGGGATCACCCAGCGGATGAAGTCAATCTTCCGCCCCGCCGCAAACGCGCCGACGCTCATCCCCAGGAAGCAGGCCATCAGCACCAGGTTCGTGAAGAACGTCAGGAAGATGACTGTGCTGCCGAACCAGCGGATGGCTGCCAGTTCGAAAAACAGGATGGCAAAGCTGATGAGGAACAGTTCGAGGCGAGCCCGCCGCGGTGCCGCAGGCACAGCGGGTTTCACCACGTCATCCGTAACAGGCAGAACGGCCTCCATTGCCGCTTGGTGAGTTTCGACTGTCATGCGGGAAGATTGTACGGATCGAGGGGAGGAATGACAGAAAGGAGAAGGAGTGAAAGTGCGATGACAGGATATCTTGAGATCGGAAATCTCAGATCTCAGATTTCACATCATGCGCCATGCGTCATTCATCATGCATCAAACCCCAATCCAAAATCCGCAATCCGAAATCCGCAGTCCAAAATCGCGTTCACTCGTCATCAGAAGGCACCAGATAACTATCCCCCATCCATGACGCGCCGACATCCCTGCCGAAGTACCCCGGAGCCGCTGGCGGCACGCCCAGGCTCCAGTGCGGGCGGCGAGCCAGCACGGTGTAAATATTGTCGCGCTTGTTGCCGCAGTAAGGCGTGGTCTGGAACTGCACATGGCCCGAAGCATACAGGACGTTCTGCCCGACTTTGGCATGGTTGTTGGAGTTGCCGCGCATCAGCCGCCTGGGCTTGTCGTCGTGGCGTACGCCCGTGACATCATCGCCATCGCCGGCGATGCCCGGATTCATGTCCGCCATGAGGGCGAAGTCCGCCGGCTGGGTGTCGTTCATGCGATACCAGTCGGCGTTGCTGAACGGCGAGGAATAGGAGTAGGTCAGACCAGCCCGGCTGCGGAAGTTGCCCCGGCTGCGGGGATCGCCTGTGATCTGCTCCGGCACGCCGCCGGCGCTGGGGCAGATGAAGACAGCCAGATCCGTGATCAGCCCCTGCCGCATCAGTAGCCAAAGCGACGCGGTCACGTCATTGGGTGCAACGGCACTCTCCTCGGCGAACGGATCCGGGTCATCGGCGCCCGTATACGCCGTGTAGCTGTTGGGATTCCCCTGCTCATCCCAGCGGACGCGCGGGAACATGCTGTTGTTGTCGCGCGCATACGCCAGCAGCGCGTCGCGGATCACCATCAGGTTGTTCGCGCATTGCGTCCGACGGGCTGACTCGCGCAGGCTCAGCGCGTATGGCACGAAGATGCTGGCGAGGATCGCAATCACCGCCAGCGACGCCATCAGCTCCAGCAGCGTAAACCCGCGTCGATGTCGCATTGTCGGCTTGTCTTTTCCCACCTTACGCAGGATTGTCGGTGACCTGAAGTACGGGAATCGAAACGCCCCCAGCCATGGCCTGTTGCTCCTTCTTGCGCAACTGCCCGCAGGCTGCATCGATGTCGCGTCCGCGGCTCTTGCGGACGTGCGTGTTCACGCCGTTGGCCCGCAGGATCTCCTGGAAACGGACGACATCTTTCGAGATCGGCCGGCGATACGGCAGCGATTCGACCTCGTTGTAGCGGATCAGGTTCACGTTGGCGCGGATGGTGCGACAGAGCTTCGCCAGCTCCCGCGCATGCTCCGGCTGATCGTTCACCCCGCTGAGCAGGATGTACTCCAGCGTGATCTCACGGCCGGTCTGATCGAAGTAATAGCGGCAGGCGTCGAGGATGTCGTCGAGGGCGAAATGCTCCGCCCAGGGGATCAGCTCGCGGCGAAGCGCCTCATTGGGCGCATGCAGCGAAAGGGCCAGGTTCAGAGGTAGTTGCTCGTGCGCCAGATCGCGGATGCGCGGCGGCACGCCGACGGTCGAGATCGTGATGCGGCGGGCGCCCAGGTTGAAGCACTTGGGATCGTGCAGGACGCGCACGGCCTGCATGACGTTGGCGTAGTTCGCCAGCGGCTCGCCCATGCCCATGAAGACGATGTTGGTGATCCTGCCGGTGGTCGCAGGCTGATCGGGGCGGCCGTCCGGCTGGTTGGCCTGCTGCAGGGCCATCACCTGCTCGACAATCCGCCCAGCCGTCAGGTTGCCCTTCATCCCCCCGATGCCGCTGGCGCAGAACTTACATCCGACCGGACACCCCACCTGCGAGCTGACGCAGGCTGTGCGCCGCGGGCCGTCGGGGATCATGACGGTCTCGGCATTGGCGCCGTCCGGCCAGGTGAGCAGCAATTTGATCGTACCGTCGCGGCTGTGCTGGCGACGGGTGATGTGCGCCGAGCAGAACGACACCCGGTCGGCCAGCTCCTGGCGCGCGGCCTTCGACAAGTTGCTCATGGCTGCCGGGTCGACGACATTTTTCGTATAAACCCAGTCTCGCACCTGCTGGGCGCGGAATCTCGGCCAGCCCCAGGATTGGACGAGGGTATCGAACTCTTCGGCTGTCAGGCCGAAAAAAGGGGTCGGCTGTGAGGATTGGGAAGGGTCAGCAGGCATACAATCAGAGTACGACGACCCGGTAGTATACGTGCGGGCGCACGAATTTTCGCCTTGACGCAAACTCCGGCTACGGGTTTGCTTGGGAGCAGGAAATGAGCGTGTCTCAAACCAATCGCGAATCCCGCGTTCGAGACGCCGCGACGAAGGACCTCGATCCGGATCGCGCCGCCCAGGCTGCGCCTCGCAGCAGCGGTACGGATTCGGTGCGCGCGCCGGATCCGCGTACGGACGAGCAGCTCCTTGCGGATTATCGGGCCGGCGACCGCCGGGCCTTCCAGCGGCTGGTGGATCGCCACCAGCGCGAGCTGTATCACTTCCTCGTGCGCTTCCTGGGCAACCGGGCGGCGGCTGAGGACGTGTTCCAGGAGGCGTTTCTTCAGGTCCACCAGTCAGCCGACCAGTTCGATGTCGAGCGGCGCTTTCGCCCGTGGCTGTTCACGATCGCGGCCAATAAGGCGCGCGATCTGATCCGGTCGCAGGCGCGCCGGCCAACCAGCCCGCTGCAGGCATCGATCAGCAAATCCGATGAAGAAGGTGGGCAGTTCATCGATCTCATGGAGGCCACCGTCGACGAACCGGGGGCAAACATTGAGAAAGAGGAGCTGCAACAACTGGTGCATAAGACAGTTATGTCTATGCCTGAGCACCTGAGGGAAATATTGTTGCTCAGTTACTTCCACCAGTTTCCTTACAAACAGATTGGCGATATTCTTGGGATTCCGTTGGGGACGGTGAAATCGCGGTTGCACGCGGCCGTCGCTCATTTCGCAGATCGCTGGCGGGCCGCGAACAAGGACAAAGGCCCGTCGTAGGATCTAGCGAGGGCCTGGTCAGCGGGACCGGCCAGCATCAATGATCGTGGCTTGATCGTGTGCCTGCGGGGATGGCAGGATTCGCATGCACCTCTTTGCGACGATCCGGCAATTCTGAACGATCGCGGGGCAAATATGCCGAGACAATTGAGCCCGGAAGACCGTCGTGCGGTAGATCTGGTTCTTGACCGCGAATCCGTCGGAGCCAGTGCTATGTACGCATCAGTGACCAACGGTATGGGGCCGCGGATGGAGCGCGTCGAGCGCTTGCTTAAGCTTCTGGATCAGCTTGATGTGGGGGAACCCCCTGCCGATCTGACCCGCCGCACACTCGACCGGATCCATGAGCTCGAAGATCGGGTCGACTCCCCGATGCGGACGCCCGCCCAGTCCCAGATCCACCCCCAAGCCTGATTTTCCACGGCTGATCGGGGTTCAGGCGCCGCAAACTGTCGTCGCCACCGTTTCCTGCGACGATGAAGCCCGCCTCTAAATCACGCGGCGCAGCGTTTCACACAGACGTTTGATTTGATCATCTGTATGCTCGCTGCTGAGGGTAATCCTCAAGCGGCTCGCTCCCGGTGGAACTGTTGGTGGCCGGATCGCGCCGACGAGGATGCCCTCTTCGCGCGATCTTGCCCCCGCCTTCAGTGCCGCCTGCGGTGCGCCCACGATCACCGGCAGAATCGGTGAATCGTCCAATCCCCCCACGGTCAGCCCGCGGCTTTTCAGCTCATCCCGCACGCGCCGGGCCTGCTCTCTCAGCCGCTGCTGGCGATGCGGTTCATGTTGCATGACATCGATCGCGGCGATCGCCCCGGCTGCCACGACCGGCGCCACGCTGGTCGTGTAGATGTAGGCTCGCGCGTGATTGATCAGCAGATCCGCCAATTCAGCCGACGTGCAGACCGCCCCGCCCATCAGCCCCATCGCCTTGGACAGTGTTACAATCGCAATATCCGCTGCGTTCTCCAGCGACAGCTCCGATGCATAGCCGCAGCCGTTGGGCCCGTAGACGCCGCTGGCGTGCGCCTCGTCCAGCACGAGCACGAACGGATGCTCGGCTTTGAGCTGCGCCAGGGCCCGCAGATCGGCGGCATCGCCGTCCATGCTGAAGATCGACTCGGTCACGACGATCTGCAGTTGATCGGCGGGCGCTTCCCGCAGCAGCCGTCGCAGCTTGTCGATGCCGTTGTGGCCAAAGACGCGAAATGGCTCGCCCGTGCCGCGAACGGCATCGATCAGCGAGGCGTGCACGAGCTTGTCGATGAGGAATCGCACGGGCCGATCGGCGGCCTGGCCGATGGCGGCTGCCGTCTGCACAGCCGCGTGATTGGCTTGATATCCACTGGGCAACAGGACCGCGGATTGCGTCCCCTTCCATGCGGCAATGGCTGACTCCGCCTTCGCGTGAAGAGGCGTGTATCCGCTGATCAGCGCCGCCGCCCCCGCACCGGCGCCGTCGTGCGCGATGGCTTCCCGCATGGCAGCCGTAACGGCTGGATGGTGCGTCAGCCCCAGGTAATCGTTGGAAGCGAAGTTGAGGTATTCCCGCCCATCGATGTGAACACGGACGGGATCAATCGGCTGAACCACCTGCCGCTGACGCAGGTGGTGCGCCGCAGCCCGCTCTGCCAGATGGCGGCGGATCAGCTCTTGGATCGGCGAGGGTTCCACGTCGGTCAGGGGATACGCAGGTCGCTGCCGACCGGCGCGGCGTCCGCATCGGCCGGATCAATCATCGTCGTCCTCGTCGTCCACCTCGTGGGCGCCTTCGGGAACGCCAATCTTGCCACCACTGATCTCGCTTAGCCGCTGCTTCATCAGGCGGCCGACCTTGAACTTGACGGTCCGTTTCTCCGGCACCTCAACCGGCTCAAGCGTCTTGGGATTCTGCGCCTTGCGAGCCTTCCGATATTTGGTCTCGAAGACACCGAAGTCTCGAAATTCGAGGCGGTTACCTTGCCCCAGTTCCTGGATAATTTCGTCCAGAAACCGCTGTACGATCTTCTTCACCAGGACGCGGCGGCTGCCGGTCCCGTCAGCGATCCGATCGATCAGCTCCTTCTTGGTAATCGTTGCCATATCGACCCCACGATGAGGGTTAAGATGCGATGGGAAACAGACTTAGTAACAATATGATCACTCCGCTGACGAAAAGCAAGTATCAAATCCGCCATCGTCAACCAACTAAGTGCCCACGACGGCGTCACTTGCATGGATTTTACAGGTTCTAGGGGCGAACGCTGCTTCCCAGGCGGTATTCGACAGCCCGGCGGCGGTACATATCCCGCCGGCGGCCGTAGTCGTCATCCCCCCAGCGGTCGTCCGTACGGATGTAGTGGATGGTCGTCGTCGGCCCCTGCAGCCCCCACAACGCTGCCTGGCCCCGCCCATCGCGTGCCAAGACCTCTTCCGGCAGGTAATCCCCCAACGCCGGAGAGAATACCAAAGCCGCGGCCACGGGCTCCTGCGGCTGATCCGCGAGGGCCTGCTCCCCGGGGTCGGACCTGGGGGCGGTCGACGCGCATCCGCCCGCCATCAGTCCCACGAGGATGAACAGCCATGTCCGCATGACAGGCTCTCATCAAAGCCCGTGCCGCGCAACGACTTACGTCTCCACGCCGCGGCGACCGCCACGATTGCGCCGGATGTTGCATCGCGCCAACATCGCCTGTTGCCCCGCCGCAACATCCGCCGGCGCCGCCATCGCAATCCCCACACCTAGATCTGAAAATCCACGACAGCCGTCGGCATCTTCGACTTGCGGTTCCGCTGGCGGAACGTCAGCCGGCCCAGCTCCTGCGTCACCTGGTTGTACGGCGGCACGCTCGTCGTGATGAAGACGTTACCGCCGATTACGCTCCCCTTGCCGATTACCGTATCGCCGCCCAGGATCGTCGCCCCGGCGTAGATCACCACGTCATCCTCGATCGTCGGATGCCGCTTCTGACCGCGCAGTGCCTGACCATAGGCTGGCGCCAAAGCTCCCAGCGTCACGCCCTGGTAGACCTTCACGTTGTCGCCGATCTCCGTGGTCTCGCCGATCACGACACCCGTACCGTGGTCGATGAAGAACCGCCGGCCGAGTTTCGCACCCGGGTGGATGTCGATCCCGGTCAACCCGTGGGCATACTCGGTCATGATCCGCGGCAAAAGCGGCACATTCAGCTTGTACAGCTCATGCGCCAGCCGCTGGACGCTGATCGCAAACAGCCCCGGATAGCAGAAGATCGTCTCATCGACGTTCTTCGCGGCGGGGTCGCCGTCGAAGGCCGCCTGCACGTCGTCGCTGAGCATCTGCCGCACCGTTGGCAGGCGATCGAAGAACGTCGCGACGATATCGGCGGCTTCACGGTCACAGGCCTCACACCGGGCGTCGCCGCCGTTGGGGCCGGCGATGCTCTCGCGATATCGCACACAGCAGCGGACCTGCTCATACAGGATGTCCGACAGCTCCAGCACCAGCTCGCCGATGCGAAATTTCACATTCTCGCTGGTCAGCCCCTGCTTGCCGAAATAGCCAGGAAACAGCAACTGCCGCAGCATCTCGATGGCTTCGACGATCCGGTCGCGATTGGGCAGGAAAACCTGGTTGAGGTGCCGCATCTGCGGCTCGGCGATGACATTAGCCGTCAGCTCATCGGCGACCTTCAGCAGGTGCTCGTTTAGTGCTTTGCGGTGCATTGTGAGGTTGCGGTGTCGGCGGACATCCGCCTCAAAAACCAGGGGCCACGACAGGACGATAGGAGAGATACGCCGCGCAAGTCTATGCGCGGCTCATACACATGCACCGCATGGCGAGGAAGGCGTTCACGATCAAAAGCATATCCGTTGCATCAGGGCCGATCAACTCGAATAATGAAGCCGGTGGTGCATGACGAATGATCAATGACGCATGAAACAGCGGATTTCAGGGCCTGTTGGCTTCATGCTTCATTCCTCGTTCAGCATTCCTCATTCGGCATTGACATTAGGACCAGGAGCTCCATGGACGCATTGATGATCGGTATTTCCGGTATGCGCGGCACGATCGGCGCAACCCTTACGCCTGAAGCCGTTTCGCGCATGGCCGCAGCCTTTGCACGCTATCTCAAGGAATCCGCCCGACCGCTCAACGGCTCGCATTTTCGCGTGGTTTTCGGGCGGGATTCCCGCCCTTCGGGGCCGTTTGTTCGCGATGCTGCCGCGGCGGCACTGTGCGCCTCGGGCATTGAGGTGATCGATCTGGACATCGTCACCACCCCCGGCGTCGCGATGATGGTCCGCCACACGCAAGCCGATGCCGGCATCGTCGCCACGGCCTCGCACAACCCGATCCAGTGGAACGGGCTGAAGTTCCTCACCTCCGAGGGCATCGCCCCCCCGCCGCAGGCAGCCGCCCGCATCCGCGCGCTGTACGACGAAAATCAGCCGCAGTATGTGCGGATTGATCAGATCATCCCACCCTCCCGCAACTCCGAAACCCACGCCCTGCACGTCAAGCGCGTGCTGGATCGCGTGGATGTGCTGGGGATCAGCACCAAGCGGTTCAAGGTGGTCCTGGACAGCGTCAATGGCGCCGGCTGTGTGTCGAGCGCGACGCTCCTCAGCAAGCTCGGCTGCCAGGTGGTGCATCTGAACAACACCCCCAACGGCCGTTTCCCGCATGAGCCCGAGCCGACCGAAGCTAACCTGACCGACCTGGCGGCTGAGGTAAAGCGCCAGCGGGCGAGCATCGGCTTTGCGCAGGATCCCGATGCCGATCGCCTCGCCATCGTTGACGAAAATGGCCGGTACATCGGCGAGGAATACTCCCTGGCCCTGTGCGCCAAGCTCGTGCTTTCCAAGAAGCCCGGCGTGGCCGTGGCCAACCTCTCGACCAGCCGCATGATCGACGACATCGCTCAGCAGTACGGCTCGCGCGTCGTCCGCACGCCGGTCGGCGAAGCCAATGTCGTGCAGGGAATGCTCGCCAATGACGCGATCATCGGGGGCGAGGGCAACGGCGGCGTCATCGACGCGCGCATCGTCCCGGGGCGCGACTCGCTGGTCGGCATGGCCTATGTCCTGCAGCTCATGGCTGAGACCGGCAAACCGCTCAGCCAACTCGTGGCTGAAATCCCGGCCTACACGATCGTGAAAACCAAGTTCGAGTGCCGCCGCGAGGATGCCGACCGCGCCGTCGCCGCCCTCAAGGAGCATTTCGCCAAGGAAAAGGTCGACACGCAGGACGGCATCCGCATCGACTGGGACCAGGCTTGGGTCCACGCCCGCCCCAGCAACACCGAGCCGATCATGCGCATCATTGCCGAAGCCCCCGACGAGGCGACCGCTCAGCAGCGCATTACCGAGGTGCGAGCCGTGGTCGACAAGGTCCTCGGCAAGGCGTGATACGGACGATCGCACGCGAAGAGACGAAGAGGCGAAGGCAACACTTCGTCTCTTCGTCTGCCTTCCTCATCCCCCTCGTCGCTTCGCCGCTTGTTCGTTTCACCCATTTGACCCGATCAAGACGTTAAGATACGGTTAGGAGTCGTCAGCCGGGAGAGAACCCCCTCCCCGCTTGCATTTCGCAGGGGTTTGTTCTATCGTCCTGCGATTCCAGCCTCCGCGGTGGAGGCCAAACAAGACCCCTTATATGACCGGCGCAACGGCCGTGGCTGGGCGCCTGGTGTCAAGGAGTAGGAATGTCGATTGCAGCACAGACCAAACGGGAAATTGTAGAAGAGTTTCGCACGCACGAAGGTGACACGGGGTCACCTGAGGTGCAGATCGCGATTCTGACCAGGCGGATCAACGAGCTGACCGAGCACCTCAAGACGCACAAGAAGGATCACTCCTCGCGTCGCGGGTTGCTCAAGATGGTCGGCAAGCGCAACGCGCTGCTGAAGTACCTGACGCGCGAGGATCGGGCTCGCTACCAGCGAATTATCGCCCGCCTCGGTCTGCGAAAATAAGGATCAAGCCAGCCCGGGACACGACATGTTCGTGTCCCGGCTGTTTATCGTAACGTGTCTGAAGTCGTCCCGGCCTCTCTATTCGGCGTTGGCAACTGACTGGGGCCTCCCACCCGCGACGATCGAGAAACCCACCGGGGCATCCGGACAGGTGAACTGGCAAGAAGGCGATTGCGGATCTCGCATTGCGGATCTCGACGGATTCCATCCACGCGATCCCCAATTCGATATTCGCAATCCCCGCCGTATCCGCCAGCAAGCCTTCCGGCCTTCTAAGTCTGTTTTTCAGGATCAGTGGAGGCCCAGAGGAAAGATTGCATGCAGGCAATTCGTGTAGAACGGGAGATCGGCGGCAGGACGCTGTCGATCGAGACCGGTTCGCTGGCAAAGCTCGCCCATGGATCGGTAACGGTTCAGTATGCGGACACGGTCGTTTTCGGCGCGGTGGTTCGCGCCGCTCCGCGGGAGGGGATCGATTTCTTCCCGCTGCAGGTCGACTACCGCGAGCGTCGGTCAGCCGCGGGCAAATTCCCCGGCGGCTTCATCAAGCGTGAAGGCCGCCCCACCACCAAGGAAATCCTGACCGCCCGCCTCATCGACCGGCCGCTTCGGCCGCTGTTCCCCAAGGGGTTCATGGACGAGGTGCAGATCCACCTTAACGTCCTGTCAGCCGATCAGCAGAACGATCCGGACATCCTGGCGGGCATCGCCGCCAGCGCGTGTGTCGCCATCAGCGACATCCCCTTCCTCCACCCGACCGCCCACGTGCGCGTCGGCAAAGTGGATGGGCAACTCGTGCTCAACCCGACAGTCCAGCAGCTCGAGGAAAGCGAGTTTGATCTGGTCGTCGCCGGCACCGAGCACTACGTCAACATGATCGAGATCGGCGCCTACGAGTCTTCCGAGGAAGACGTCGCCGAAGCCATCGAGTTCGGCCACAAGTACGTCATCGAGATCGTGGGCATGATCAAGGAACTGGTCGCCAAGTGCGGCCGGGAGAAGGTCGGCGATCTCAAGACAATCGAGCCGGGCCTGATCGATGCGATCACCGCCCGCGTCGGCGACCGCATCCGCGAGGTCAAGGGCCGTCCCGGCAAGCACGACCGTGCCGAGGCCGTCGCCCAGATCCGCGATGAGCTGGTGGCTGAAATGGCTCCGCCGGTCACCGATCCGAACGCCTCGTACCTGTCGATCCTTCAGCAAAAGGAAGACGCCCGGCGCATCCGCCTGGCGTTTGCCGAGGTCGAGGAGCAGGTCACGCGTGAGACGATCCTGGCGGGCACCCGCCCCGACGGCCGCGGCTTTGAGGACATCCGTCCGATCAGCAGCTCGGTCGGCATCCTGCCGCGCGTGCATGGCTCGGCCCTGTTCACGCGTGGCGAGACGCAGGCGCTGTGTACGGTGACGCTGGGCACGGCCTCCGACGAGCAGATCGTCGATGGCCTGATGGAGGAGTACGGCCAGAAGTTTTACCTGCACTACAACTTCCCCAGCTACAGCGTGGGTGAGGTTCGCCCGATTCGCGGGCCGGGCCGGCGCGAGATCGGCCACGGCGCGCTGGCTGAGCGGGCGCTGTCGGCGGTCCTGCCGGCTGTCGATGACTTCCCCTACACCGTCCGCGTGATCTCGGACATCCTGGAGTCCAACGGCTCCAGCTCGATGGCGACGACCTGCGGCGGCTGCCTGGCCCTGATGGACGCCGGCGTGCCGATCACCGACATGGTGGCGGGCATCTCGATCGGTATGGTCAAGGAAGGCGACAAGGCCGTCCTGCTGACCGACATCCTGGGTGAGGAAGACCATTTCGGCGACATGGACTTCAAGGTCGCCGGTACCCGCAACGGCATCACAGCCATCCAGCTCGACATCAAGATCGAGGGCCTGGACTACAACCTCATCCGCCAGGCGCTGGCCCGTGCGAAGGAAGCCCGGCTGAAGATTCTGGACCTGATGGCCCAGACCATCGACAAGCCGCGGCCGCAGATCAGCGTCTGGGCGCCGCGCCTGCTGACGATCAAGATCGATCCGGACAAGATCGGCAAGGTCATCGGCCCGGGCGGCAAGAACATCAAGCGCATCCAGGACGAGACCGGCGCCAACGTCGACATCGAAGACGACGGCACCGTCTACATTTCCTCGACCGATGCCGCAGCCGCCGAGAAGTGCCGCGACATCATCGAGGCGATGACCGCCGAGGTGAAGGTCGGCAAGATCTACACCGGCACAGTGGTGAGCATCAAGGACTTCGGCGCGTTCGTCGAGATCGCGCCTGAGACCGACGGTCTGTGCCACGTCTCCGAGCTGTCGGACCAGTACGTCGAGCGCGTCACCGACGTCGTGAACGTCGGCGACGAGATCAAGGTCAAGGTGATCCTGATCGACGACACCGGCCGCATCAAGCTGTCGCGCAAGGCGGCGCTGCAGGAGCTGGGCGAGTCGGACCCCGTCCGCCAGCCGGCGCCTGTCGGCGCGGGTGACGAGGGCAACCGCCGTCAGGGCGGCGGCCCGCGCGAAGGCGGTCAGCGTGGCGGCGATCGCGGTGGTGACCGCGGTGGGCGCGGCGGAGATCGCGGCGGCCGGGGCGGCCGGGGCGGTGATCGTGGACGCGGCGGTCGCGGTGGCGACCGGAACCAGCGTCGCGACGCCTGATCGTCGTCAGCACTTTTCACCGATCGAGCCAAGGCCCACGGAGTGCCATCCGTGGGCCTTTTCACCTGATAGAGTCTCTCGCCGCCAACAGCCGCTTGGCGTAAACTGGTGATCCGATGCAGAACATTCCTGCGCTGATCCTTGGGCTGGTGCTCCTGGCCTACTGGGGTCGAGTGATTCGATTGACGATCAAGGCGCGGCGCCGCACGGGCCGGGCGGGGAATTTCATCCCCCGGGAGCGGCTGGGGCGGTTGCTGCGCATCGTGTGGAACCCGGTGGTGGCGCTGTGGATCGCCCTGCCGCTGGTGGTTGCATTGTCGCCCCGCGTGCCGTCGGTGGTGCAGCCCCGGCAGCTGCACCCAGCCGTGCGGTGGGCGGCTCTGGCGGTCGCGATCGCCGCCTTCGCCGCGACGCTCGTCTGCTGGCGCCGCATGGGCAAGAGCTGGCGAATGGGGATCGACCCGGGCGAAAAGACGGAGCTGGTCGTCAGCGGGCCGTACGGCTACGTGCGACACCCGATCTACGGCCTGTCGTCGATCCTGATGATCGCGAGCTTCGTAATCGTGCCCAGCCCAGCCATGGCGGTGATTGCGGTGGCGCACCTGCTGCTGCTGCAATGGGAAGCCCGGCGGGAGGAACGTTATCTCACACAGGTGCATGGGCAGGTTTACGAGGACTATGCCCGTCACACCGGACGGTTCTTCCCCAAGTCATGGGTGCCCTATCGTCCTAACCGGTGATGGGAGGGCCATGACGGGAACGCCGGCTGTCAGTCTCAATGTCTTTCAGCGGATCATCCGTCAATGGGAGGCCGTGCATCCCTACAACGCCGCTCAGGCGATGCACCTGCGCGGCCAGGCCGGCGTGAGCGCATGGCAACATGCGTGGGATGACACGCTGCGGGCGATGCGGCTGGGCCGGGCGATCGTTGAGGACAACCGGCTGACCTATCAGCCGCCGGAATCCTCCCAGCCGATCGACATCGTCCCGCCGCACGTCCCGTTGGAACAGCACGTCACCGTCGGCATGAACCAGCCGTTCGCTGAGGGCGATATCCCGATCCGCCCGTTCATCCGCCAGGACGATGGCACCTATCACGTCGGCGTCGTCTATCAGCACTGGATCGCCGATTCGGTCTCGATTCGCATGCTGCTGCGCCAGTGGTTTGCGCGCGTGATGGATCCATCCGCCGTCGACCCGCGCCCGCCCCGCCAGCCGACGGGCGGCTACTGGCGGCACTTCGGCCCGCAGCGTGTCCCGTGGGAGCTGGATCAGGCCGTCCTCGACATCGTGCGGACGTTCTCCCGATTCCGCAGCGTGCGACGGATCTCGACGGCTGGGTCGTCGGATTTCGCCAAACGGTTCATCACCCGCACCGCCCCGCGTGGCATCGTGCCGGCGCTGATCCGGTACAGCCGCTCAAGAGGCGTGACGCTCAACGACCTGTTCCTGGCGGCGATGATGGAACAGTGCGTCGGGCATCTGCCATTCCGCCAGACGCCTCGACGCCAGGACCTGGCGCTGGGGACAATCGTCGATCTTCGCGGCTCGGGCGACGATGCGCTGGCGGATGTATTTGGGCTGTTTCTCGGATTCACCCATACGATCGTTCGCGGCACGGACCTGAGCGATTTTGAGCGGATGCTGCGGTCGATCCATGCCCAAAGTGCGCTCAGCAAGCAGCGTTACGGCGCCGCCGCTGGGACCGTATGGCTGGGCCTGTCTCTGATTTTCGGCCGAAGGATGCCCGGGCCGGAATCCTACCGATTCTTCCGCAAGCACATGCCCCTGGCTGGCGGGATTTCAAATGTGAACATGAACCGCACCTGGGCTGGGAAGTACCACCCCAACCCGCTTTTGGGGTACGTGAGGGCCTCTCCGACCGGGCCGATGATCCCGGTGGCGTTCACGCCGACGACCCTCGGAGACGACCTCCAAGCCGCGATGACTTACCGCTCGGCCCTCATCAATCCTGAAACGGCCGGCCGGATGCTGGAGGGCATTCTGACTCGATTGTGCCAATGCGCGATGATTTAGTTGTCGCGAGCGGCCCCACCTTCTACAGTAGTGGCTGACTGCGGAGCGTTTGGCGGAGCATTGGGGGTGCTTCAATGGAGTCGAAGATGCGCTGGCATCGTGCGGCCATAACACTCCTGTGGACTGGCGCGGCGGTAGCGCTGGTGTTGGTGACGGTATGGATCACGTTGCAGCTGATGCGATCGATGTCGCCGCCGACCACCATGCTGCCTGTGGCGGCGGTTCTCCTTTCGGCCTGGCTGGGCGGCTGGATCCCCGGGATGGCGGCAGCCGTGGTCGCAGTCATCGCCAATGAATTCCTCCTGTTCGAGCCGCGGATGCGGTGGGACCCGAGCACGGACGACGCGATCCGCACGTTCGTGCTGTTCGCCACGGCTGCGCTGGTTGCCTTCCTGTCACAGCAGCGGCGGCGTGCCGACCAGCAGATCGCCCGCACGCAACGGCATCTGGAGCTGATGACCGACTCGCTGCCGGTGCTGGTGGCGTACGTCGGGACGGACCTTCGGTACCGCTTCAACAACCGCGCCTATGCCGACTGGTTCGGCGTAGGCAAGGATCAGCTCACCGGTCGCCACATGCGTGACCTGTTTGGTCCTGAGGCGTTTCAGCAGTTGCTTCCGCACATCGAGCGTGCCCTGGACGGCGAAGTGGTCAGCCACGAGACCACGATCACCCTCCCCACCAACCAGACCAAGACGATCCTCGGCACCTACATGCCCGACATCGGCCAGGACGGGCGGGTGCGCGGATTCGCGGTCATGGTGGCGGATGTCAGCGAGCGTCGGCGCGCCGAGGCGGCTGTGCGCGCCAGCGAGGAGAAGTTCCGCATCATGGCGGACAGCGCACCGGTCATGGTCTGGATTGCCGACACGACGCAGGCGCGCAACTGGTTTAACCGCTCGTGGCTGGAGTTCTCCGGGCGCACGATGGAGCAGGACCAGGGCGATGGCTGGTCCAAGCAGGTCCATCCCGACGACCGCGAGAAATGCCTGGACGTCTACTCGACGTCATTCGACGCCCGCCTGCCGTTCAGCATCGAGTACCGCATGCGGCGGCGCGACGGGCAGTACCGGTGGCTGTGGGAGATCGGCCGGCCGCTGTTCGATGCCGATGGCCAGTTCACGGGCTATATCGGCTCGTGCGTGGACATCACCGACCGCAAGGAGCACGAGCAGGAACGCGAATACCTGCTCAACAGCGAGCGATACGCCCGCGGCGAAGCCGAGCGCGTCAGCCGGCTGAAAGACGAGTTCCTCGCAACGCTCTCGCATGAACTTCGCACCCCGCTGAACGCCATCCTCGGCTGGGCGCAGCTCCTGCGATCCGGCCAGCCGGACAAGCAGGAGCTGGACCAGGGCCTGGAGGTCATCGAGCGCAACGCGCGTGTGCAGACGCAGATCATCTCTGATCTGCTGGACATGAGCCGCATCGTCTCCGGCAAGCTGCGGCTGGAGGTCGAAGAAGTCGACCTGCCGATGCTGGTGCATGGCGCGCTGCAGACGGTGCAGCACTCAGCCGACGCCAAGGAGATCCAGCTCGAGCGCCACATCGACCCCAATGCCGGCACGATCGCCGGCGATGCCGGTCGTCTGCAGCAGGTGCTGTGGAACCTGTTGAGCAATGCCATCAAGTTCACCCCGCGCGGGGGGCGGGTGATCGTTCGGCTCGAACGACATGCCCAGCATGTCGAGTTGACTGTGCAGGACACCGGCCAGGGAATTCCGACGGAGTTCCTGCCGCATGTGTTCGAGCGCTTCCGCCAGGCGGACGCGTCGACCACCCGCACCTTCGGCGGGCTGGGGCTGGGGTTGTCGATCGTCAAGAGCCTGGTCGAGCTGCACGGCGGCGTCGTCCGCTGCCACAGCGACGGCCCGGGCACGGGAGCGACGTTCACCGTGACGCTGCCACTGGTGTCGCGATCCCAGCCATCGAGCGCTCAGCCGGCAACGACCCGACGGCAGCCGATCGCGAAGGTGGCCCTCCCGACGACCCGCCTCAACGGCGTGCGTGTGCTCGCCATCGACGACGAGCCCGATGCGCGAGAGCTGATGCGACGCCTGCTGGGCGACTATGGCGCACACGTCACAACCGCCCCCAACGCCGATGAGGCGATCAAGCTGCTGTCGCGCGAGCCGTTTGATGTGCTGCTGGCTGACATCGGCATGCCCCACCGCGACGGCTACGATCTGATCCGCCAGGTCCGCGAAGGGGACATGCAGCACAACTCGCGCATCCCCGCGGCTGCCGTGACGGCGTTCGCCCGCACGGAAGACCGCACGCGCGCCCTGCTCAGCGGCTATCAGGGATTCGTGTCCAAGCCATTTGAACCGTCGGAGCTGGTCGCCGTCGTGGCATCGCTTTCGACTGCGTATCGGGGGCAGTCGGGGTAGCGGTAGAGAGTTAGTTGCCAGTGGCCAGGTTGCCAGTCACGGGCGAATAAGCTGGCCGGCGTCATGCCGCCTGTTGCCCGCTGACGCTTCGTCGCTACGTCGCTGTTCACCTTGTCTCTTCGACTCCTTCGCCCCAATTTGCGAGCATTCGCTAATGCCACCTTCACCTTCACCGCCCCTACCGCCTATCATCAGCCGTTCGAACCTGTTTTTCTTGCGGAAGGAGTGATTCATGCAGCCAACACCGACACGACGGGATCTTCTCACCAAAGCTGCGCCGGCGGCGGCGCTGGCGATGACGGCTTTCGGATCGATGCACGCACTTGCGCAGGCTGGCGGCGACGCCGGAGGCAATAACGCCATGCAGCGCCTCCTAGCCCAGGCGTTCGCCGATGGCGAGTACAAGCTGCCTCCCCTGCCATACGACTACAACGCCCTCGAGCCGCACATCGACGAGCAGACGATGCGTCTGCACCATGACAAGCATCACCAGGCCTACGTCAACGGCTTGAACAAGGCCCTGGCGACGCTGCGCCAGACCGGCGGCGATGCCGACGCGACGACGCTTTCGGCGCTACAGCGGGATCTGAGTTTCAACGGCGGCGGGCACATCATGCACACCGTCTTCTGGGCGACGATGGGCCCCAATGCCGGCGGCGCGCCGCAGGGCGAGATCGCCCAGGCGATCGAGGCGCAGTATGGATCGTTCGACGGCTTCAAGCGCTACTTCACGACGGCTGCCAGCCTTGTGAAGGGAAGCGGCTGGGCTGTGCTGTGTTATGAGCCGATGGGCGACAACCTGGTCGTCTTCAGCCTCAATGAGCATGACACGAAGCTCATCGCCGGCTGCCAGCCGCTGCTGCCGCTGGACGTGTGGGAACACGCCTATTACCTCAAGTACCAGAATAACCGCGGCGCCTACATCAACGCCTGGTGGAACGTGGTGAACTGGGCCGCTGTGAACGACCTGTACACGTCCGTGCGCCAGTCGCGCGGCGTGTAGCAACCGTCAGGACATCGCATCGCGCAACGAAAACCCCGCCATGCTCGTGGCGGGGTTTCTCGTTTGCGAAGATCGATGCGGGCGGATGGCTGATCATGCGCCACGAGGCATCGAGTACTCGTAGTAGGTCTTGATGTTGCGGTTGTAGTAGCCGCCGGCCTGGGCACGGACGGCGTTGAGCACAACGCCCAGATGCTCGGCACGGAGCTTGCGCAGATCGTCGCGCATCCGCTGGAGCACGCCGCGGGAGTTGCTGCGGGCGCGGATGACTGTCACCACGCCGTCGACGCGCGGGGCCAGGGCCACCGTGTCGGCGACGAACAGCAGCGGGCCGGAGTCGAAGATCACGTGATCGTAGTCGTCGAGGCACCGCTCGATGAAGTCGATCAGCAACTGGCTTTCCAGCAGCTCCGTCGGGTTGGCGGGCTTCGGCCCAGCCGGCAGGATCGACAGGTTGGGGATCTCCGTCTCGCGGACGACCTCCGCAATGCGATCCTGGTCCTGCAGGGCATTGCTGAAGCCCTGATCGTTGGGAACCCGGAAGATCTCGTGGACCGCCGGACGGCGGAAGTTGGCGTCGACCAGCAGGATCCGACGGCCGTTGAGGGCCAAGCCGGCAGCGAGGTTGACGGCGATGGTCGTCTTGCCGTCGTCCGGGCTGGGGCTGGTGATGAGGATGCTGCGCGTCGTATCCAGCGAGGCCGCATGGTGCAGCCGCGTGCGGAGCTGGCGGAACTGCTCGGCCATCATCGAATGCGGCGCCTGAGCGATCACCAGCGGCAGCGTGGCGCCCTGGGCCTGCGGATCGCTGGACTCGTCGTTGATCACACCCAGCAGGTTGATCTGGCCGACGCGAGCGATATCGCGCGGCGAGCGGACGGACGTATCCAGCAGCTCACGCAGGAACGCGATGCCGACGCTCAGCGCCAGGCCGGCAAAGACAGCCAGCGCCATCGTGATCGGCAGCTTCGGGAAGCTCATCAGGTCGGGCGTTTCGGGGCGGGTCATCCAGCTCACGCCGGTCAACTCGCTCTGGTGCTGCATTTCCTGCACCTTGGCCAGTTGCCGCTCGAGCTCGCGGATTTCCTCGGCTCGCTCCTTTTCTTCTTCGACGAGCTGCAGGTAGCGAAGCTGGGCCTTCTTGAGCTCGCCCATCTCCTGCTTGATCTGATCAATGCGCTCCTCAACGGCCTGGAGCTGCGCCTGAGCGGCGCTGACCATGCCGCGATACTCGTCCAGCACAGCCGTCTTGGCGCTGGCACGGACCTCAGCCTTGTGGTCTTCGAGCTTCTGCTGGAGATGCTCGCGCTGCTTGCGGAGGGTTTCGATGCGCGGGTTATCGCCATCCATGCTGCCGACCAGCGTGCTGATCTGCAGGTCGACCTGGTCGATCTGCTGGCGATACATCATGATCATCGGATCCTGGCGGATCATCTGATCGACGCGCGGCGGATCCTGCCCGGCGGCCAGAGTCTGCTGCGTCTGCTCGAGCAGCGACTGGGCCAGACCAAGCTGCCCGTCAAGCTGGACCTTCTGGTCGGTGAGCTTGGCCAGCTCCATCTCCTTGGGGCTGATGCCGCCACCGGGGATGCCCATGCCGTAGTGGTTCAGGTCGACCTGGAGCTTGTGCAACTCCGACTGCATCTCATTGCGGCGCCGGCGGATGTCTTCACGCATGCGGCGGAGCGACTCGGCACGGCGGAGGTTGTCGGCCTGCGTGCGGGCCTGCTCATTGCGGATGTGCAGGCTGACCAGTTCATCGACGATGATGCGCGCGTCGGCCCGCTCGCGAGTGGTCATGGAGACGGTGATGAGCTTCGAATCGGGGATCGGGCTGACGCGGAGGGTGTCTTCGAGATCTTTCTTGCGGTCTTCGGGGCGTTCAAAGGACTGGAACCAGTTCGTCTTGCGAACTTCCTCGCTCTTTTCGAGCAGTTCGCTGAAAAGCCGCGGCTGAGTGAGAAGCTGTGCCTGCGTGCGCTGCTCAATCAGGAGTGTGTCCTGATCGGGCAATTGCGGCACAGGGTTCATTGGATCGAAGAAGAAGTACGGCTGAACCTGGATGACACCGGTTGCGGTGAAACGGGGATGGTAGTCCGCCAGATAGCGGTTGAGGAAGTATCCGCCAATGCCGAACGCGAACACGGTGATGAGGATCAGCCACATGTTCGTCCGAAGGACGCGCCACACATCGGCTCCGGTCATCTGAAACGGAGCCGGCGCCCCCAGTTGGCCGCCGGGAACCGGCGCCGTGCTGGGCAGATTGACGCCTGGACCAGTGGTGATGCGCGGAAGGCGAAGCGTCGTGGTGGTCGTCTGCGGCAACGTCGTCATGGATACTCCTCGATGCACCGCGCCCGCGGGCGATGCGTTACGGCTGAGTCAACGGCATCAGCGTGGGGAGTTGGCGGGCTCCCCCGGGTCCTGAACGTTACTTTACCCGATAAACCGTGCCGCTCCAACGATTTTCGTTCGGCGGCCGGTCGGGGGTCGTGACGGCTCGGCCCCGTCCATCCACTAATACTTCGGGCGGTCCACACGGGTTCCGAAGGACCCGACTAATCCGCAGCCGCCGCCTTGTCGCGGGCGGCCAGGCGCGCCCGGTCCAACGCCTGCTCGACACGGACCTTCAGCGTCCCGTAATGCTGGAAGCCGCGAGCCTCAGCATCGTTGATAACCTGTTGTGCCCGCTCGAGTTGCGGAATGGCGTTGTCTACCGAACCCTTGCGGAGATACGCCTCACCCAGGTGGTAGTACACATCAGGGAAATCGGCTCCGCGGTTGGCCACCTCCAGCAGGATGTTCAGACCCTCGTCCAGCCGCCCGGGCAGGTGCGTGAGGATCCAACCGTGCGTGTCCTGGACGGCCAGCTCGGACCGCCCCTGCCGGCTCAGCAGGTCCATGGCCCGCTGGCTGTAGATGACGGCCTGTTCCGGTTGTGACGGTCGCATCGTGTCCATCAGCAGATACGCCAGATTGTTCAACACGTCGATCGCGTCGGGATCCAGGTCCAGCAACTGCAGGTAGGCATCCCGGGCCTCCTCAGCCATCGGGACGGGCGACACGCTGCTGTAGATCAGCCCTGCGATCCGCAGGAACTGCTGCTTCTGCACATCGGTCAGCTTGCTCTGATCGACCCGGTTCAGCAGCGCCAGCCCGGCGTCGAGCTGGTTGGACTGGTGGTACAGATGCAGGGCCAGCAGTTGCCACGCCGGCTCGGTGTCGATGCGGTCGCCCATGTGGCGGATCGCGTCGTCGGCTCCGATCTCCCGGCCGAGGCTCTGGATGAGCTGGCCGATGCCAGCCTGGTCATTGCGGGCTTCGGCACGCGCAATGCCCCGCTCATACTCAGCCAGCGCCGCCGCTCGATCGTTCAGGCCCTTCTGCGCCATGGCGCGGAAGTGATAGACCCATGCCGGCGCCTCATCACCGGCTGCCAGCGTCTCGGTCTCCCGCAGGATGCGGCGATAGTCCCGAGCGTTCAGCAGCACCTGCAGATATTCATCCATCAGCAGCGTGTCGTCGCCGGAGAGCCGACGGGCATCGGCGATGGCGGCCAGGGCGTTTTCTGTCACGCCGCGACGCCGCCACAGGCGCGCCGCAGCCGCGGCCCAGTCCGGATCGTTCTGGAACTGCGGCATCTGCCGCGTCTCATCCACGAGGCGCTGCGCCTCCAGCCATCGCGGCGACGGCTGGGCGGAGGCATACATATCAACCAGTTGCTGCCGCAGCACCTTGTTCAGCGGCTGGATGCTCACAGCCTCTTCGAGCTGACGGATAGCCGCATCCCAGTTGTTACGCTGGCGATATGCGGCAGCCAGCGCCAGGCGGGCATCGACGTTCTGCTTTGACAGCTCAAGAACGCGATTGAGGTCGGCGATTGCCGCGTCGGTCTCGCCGCGGACCACGCGAATGCGGCCGCGCGTCAGCAGCGCCAGCACGTTTTCGCCGTCCTGTGCGAGAACTTCACCGACCACACGCATCGCCTGATCGTAGCGTTCGGTCGCGAAATACACGGATGCAAGCTGCGCTTTCAGATCGAGCGCGTCGGGGTTGGCATCAATCGCCTGCTGAAGCGCTTCCTCAGCCAGCTTGACCTGGCCGGCGCGAAGCAGGATCTCCACCCGCTGCCGCTGCGCGGCTGGGTGATTGCGAACGCCTTCCAGCTCTGCCAGGGCCTCGTTGACCTTGCCGATCTGCGACAGGAAGTTGGCCAACTGCAGACGGACGGTCATGTCGCTGCCCGACTTGATCATCGCCTGGCGCAGTTCGAACTCAGCCTGCGGAATTCGGCCGAGACGGGCATAGAACTCCGCCAGAAGCTGATGCGGCGCAGCCGTTTCCTTCCAGGCGTCCCGCTGGAGGATCTGACGCAGCGTCTGCTCCGCCCGATCGACCTGTTCCAGCGCGACCTGCACTTCCGCCAGTGAGGCGTAGAACTGCAACTCATCCGGCCACTTCTCGATCGCCTTGCGATAGACATCGGCGGCCTTGTTCAGATGCTGAGTGGCAGCCTGCGAGTTGCGGCGGCTCTCGGCATAGCGGGCGGCCTGCTGGTAGACCTGGCCGAGCTGCAGGCGAGCCATCGGGTCGTCCGGCCGCTGCTCAACGGCGCGCTCCCGCGCGGCGAAGGCCTGCGTCGGATCGCCATACCGCTGGATGTAGTCCAGCTCCAATTCGGCAAAGTACGGATCATTGGGCCGGATACGGCGCGCCTGTTCGATGTAGCGGCGAGCATTGTCCGGCTGGTTGAGGGCATAGTAGCAGCCGATGATGCCGCGAAGGGCCTCGACGTTGTTGCTGCGACGCTCCAGGGCGCGGCGGAACTCGGTCACGGCATCGTCAAACCGGCCCTGGGCCGCGAGTGCCTGACCCAGCGCGACATAGCTGCGGGCAAAGTGCGGCAGACGACGCACGGCTTCACGGGCGTGTTCGAGCGCCTCAGCCGTCTGTCCGCGTGCCAGTGCGAGCTGGAAGCGGATCAGCGCGCCGCCGGCATCGTCGTGATCGGCAGCCGCCAGTTCGCGTGCCAGTTCTTCGGCACGGTTCCAGTCACGTTCGTGGAGCGCGACTTGGAACATGGCGCTCTTGACGCCAAGGTCATCCGGGCGCAACTCGGCTGCGCGGCGCAGATGCTGCAGCGCCGCTTCGTGATTGCCAAGGTCGCGCTCCAGATCGAACAACTGTATTTCGCGCGTGAACTCATCCTCGATCCCGAGGATCGTCTCGCGGCGGAAATCCTCCAACTGCTGCGGATCGGGATTCTCGATCTGCTGGGCGAGCATCTGGAGCTGGCGGTTGTTGGGATCGGCCGCGAGGGCTTCATCGACAAGCTCGCGCGCCTTGGCCGGCTGATTGTCAGCGACATACAGGCTGACCAGCAGCGGAATGTTCACACGATCCGGTTCGACCTTTCGCGCGGCTTCCAGAAGACGGATGACCTCGTCACGGCGATTGAGACGCAGCGCGACGGTCGCCTTGTTGCGCATCTGGGCGGGCGTTTCCTCGGGCAGCGTGCGATACAGCGAAGCGCTGGTTGCCTGATCGCCCTCTACCATCGCGATCGTCAGCTCGACAGCCTGAAGCTGCTGGGGCGTGGCGCCGAACTGACGCAGCAATGCAAGCTGCTGGCGGGCGCGGGCGATGTCGCGATCCTCAAGCAGCAGTTCGGTCAGCTCCAGACGCGACGGCACATGCCCCGGCGCGACATTGAGGACCTGGTCCAGCAGCGCGATGGCCTGACCCGTCTGGCCAAGTCGGCGATACGCGCGGGCCAGACGCAGCAGCATCTCGTAGTACTTGCGGTCGTTGGTGGCGCCTTCGAGCGAGGCCATCTCGCGGGCACGCTCGTAGGCCTTGATGGCCTCCACCAGATCGCCGCGAGCGGCTGCGAAATCACCGCTCAGGCGGACCAGCCAGTGCTGATCGCCCAGCCGCTGCACAAGGCGAGCCAGTTCGGCTTCGATCTTGGGGATGATCTGCTGCCGCTGGGCGGGGTCGTTCACCTGCGACAGGTACTCGATGCGCATCTCGACCAGATCCGCCAGCGTGATCAGTTCCAGGTCGCGCGCGACGGTCTCCGGCGTTACCGCCGCCGCCTTGACGGGTGTCTCGAGGATCTTGATCGCATCGGCACGGCGGCTGGGATCTGTGGCGAGGACGCGCGCCTGGATGAGGCGCGCTTCCTGGTTGTCAGGCAGAGCCTCGACAACCTGCTGCATGATCTGATTGGCGCGAGCCAGATCCTGGTCCTGCAGAGCCATGCTGGCTGCATGGGACATGATCTGCAGGTAGTTTTCGTTGTCGGGCTTGGCCAGTTCGCTGGCGCGACGGGCCAGATCTTTGGCACGAGCCAGGTACTGATCGCGTACCGACTCCTGCTCCTGCAGGCTGGCGACAATCTGCTGGATCGTGGCGGCGCGCCAGTACATCTCCGCGTTCTCAGGCTGGCGTTCAAGCGCCTCGTCGATGACGGACAGCGCCTGGTCGATCAGCGCCTGGCGCTGATTGGCCGGCTGATTCGTGGCGAACTGCAGATGCGCACGGGCGATCCAGTACGGATGCGACGCCCCTGCCGGATCGAGCTCCATCAGCTTCTGCAAGGCCTCGACAGCCGCGTGGATTTGCGGCTCGGGCGTGGTGACGCCGCGCGTCCACGGTTCGATGACGGCTGCCTGTACCAGGCCAGCCATGGCGTAGTTGTCCGGCTGCTGGGCCGCGATTCGCGAAGCCAGGTCGCGCAACTCCGTGTAAGTGCGGTTGATGACATCGGGCGACCCGCTCCGCTGCGACTCGACGCGGAAAATCGCCAGCAGACGCTCAAGGGCCGGGAGATACGAAGGATTCACCTCCAGCGCGCTTCGCCAGGCGCCCAGTGCCTTGGGGAACTCGCCGCGGTCCAGGTGAATGCGATGCATGTAGACGTCGCCGAGCTTGACGCGCAGCGCCGGATCTTCCGGGCGCGCATTGACGGCGCGCTGCATGCTCAGCAGCGCATCGTCGTAGCGCTGATTGGCCAGGTGCGTTTCGGACTCGGCGACAAGCGCATCCGGATCGCGGCGGTTAAGCAGCTTCTGCGCCAGCAGAACCGCGACAAGTCCGCCGCCCACCACCAGAGTCAGGATGATCAGGAACTTCGTGTTGACTTTGCGTGCCATTTGATCCTCAAGGTGTCATCTCAATGCAGCCGGCGGCCAGAGGCGATGCATCAGCGCTCATTCTTCTCGGCTTCTTCAACCTTCTGCCAGTCCGGAAGGCATTTGAGGACTTCCGGTCGGGCGGCAGCATAAAAATCGCCCATCGTGCGCTTGGCCGTTTCGGGGTCGGCATGGGCGACCATCATCTCCACCTTCGCGTAGTAGGAGTACCGCTGAAACAGGTTCTGCAGCTCCGTGCGGACGCCCAGCGGATCGCCCTTCTGCTTGTTGTTGACATAGAAGAAATAGCCGACGCATCGCGGCAGCTTGCCGAGTGTCGTGGCGTCCTGGAAGCTGATGAAGCGCGCATCGGTCGCGTCGTCACCTTCTCCCCAGGTGACAGCCACGGTCTCTTTCGCCTCGTAGCCGTCCGCCACGTAGCACCGCTCGGGAATGTGCGCGACCGTATCCACCATGCCGGTGTAATAGGTCAGGGCAAAACGCACGACCGAACCAGGATGCTCCCGCTGCAGGCGATCCAGCTCGTAAATGCGCCGCCCTTCCGGCATCTCGCGCATCTGGCGAACCTGCTCGTCGGTCACGTATTGGCTGTTCACGTAGTCGCGGAAGATGTACTGCTCGGTGCCGAGGGCGTGCTCGATGTCGGCATTGAGGCGCGTGTCGCGGGAGACCATCACCCAGTCGCCCACCTGCATCGGGAACTCGGTCAGCTCACGGCCGAAGGTCTTAAGGTCGATCGGACGCTTCTGGAAATGCACCTGCAACTGCGTCGCGGCGAGGTTGAGGCTCAGTGCCGCGACCAGCAGGATCAGCAACGGCACGCGCGCCTCCGGCGCGGCAAGGCGCTTGAGGAGCGAGACCGGCTGGGCAGTGTTGGTTTGGGGTTCCGTTGCCATGGGTTACTCCTTCGCCGGAGGTGGAGTGGGCGGCTTGGGGGCTTGTCGCCGATGCAGCGATCCGCCGGCGGGCGGCGGTGGCGTCGGCACGGCAACCGGACGTCGCGCCGGTGTGCCCGCCGGAGGCGGCGTCCGCGCCGGCTGGCGAACGGCAGCCGTTGCGCCGGCTGGCGGCACGGCAATAACACCCGGCTGAACAGCCGCAGCCGCGATCAGCTTCTGCTTGTCGTCCACTTCCTCGATGAACAGATGATCCAGGATCCATCCCACGAGCAACAGCAGCAGGAAGGCCGGGATCAGCATGACAAGCCCCACAAACTGATGGGCAAAGTTCTCCGACACCTGGTGGCCGAAGTAGTAGTCCAGCAGACCCTGCCCTGACACGCGCACCGTGTTACAGAAGATCGCGATCGGGATTGCACTGAACGTGATGAACAGCTTCTGCCACAGCGGCCGCGACGACAGGAATCCCACCGCGGCGCCGAAGGTGATGAACGTCATCAGCGAGCGCAAGCCCGCGCAGGCTTCCGCCACATTGAGCGCCCGCCATGCGTTGTCCTCACCGACCATAAAGATCTTCGTCCCGGCGACATACGACTCGACGCCGCTGATCTGCAGCACTTCAACCGCAACCCGCGCGGCGATTCGTTGCAGCGGGCTGGCTACCCAACTGTAAACCAACCCCGGCCAGGGCAATGCGCAGATGAGGAACGCGATCGGGAACCACGCGATCTTCATGACATCCCAGCCGCACAGCGCCAGGACCAGCCCGAAGAGCGTCAGGACCATCCCCACGTCCTTGGCGTAGTCGTTAAAGCCCGGGTAGATGCCGTAAGCGTAAACGGCCAGGCCGAAGATCAACGTCCCCACGCCCCAGTTCAGTGCAGCCGCCAGGACGCCCCAGATGACCAGGGCTGCGCCGAAGGCGGCGACAACGGCCGTTTGCCCAGCCAGCATACTGCCCACGGGCGTCGACAGCAGCCAGATCACCAACCCCGCACCGACAAACCACGCGGCTGACACCAGTCGCTGACGCGAGAAATCCGACACCAGCACCGGATGAACACGCCGCTTCAGCAGCTCTTCGCCATTGATGTACAGGTAATAAAGCCCGATAAGCGGCACGGCCATGGCATGGGCCCAGTTACCGTCGCCCGAGATGGGATTGGTCTTCTTCCACAGCCGCCAGAGGTTCGGCCAGAACAGGATCGCGAACAGTACTGCCAGGACGCCGATCCGCAGCCAGACGGCTCGCGTCAGGCCGAGAAACCGTTCCTCCCAGGGATCCTGCACTGCGGCCGGGGGCGACGAAGTTAACGTCGAGCTTGGAGTCACAGCGCTCACACACCCTCCGCAACTTGCTGAAGTCGAAATGCCTCGAAAGAAGCAAGCCGCCGTTCGGCTGCCTTCGCGCCTCCACTCACCCGCCTTTGAGTGTAACGCCGGACGCACACAGCGAAAGCAAAAGTGATCCAGAGTTCTACGAGACCCTGCCAGGCGGGTTCTTCCCTTAATTCGGTCAAACCGTCGCCCGGCATGATTCGCAGATCCCGTACAGATGGGATTTTAGGTGCGATCGCCTCGCGGGGCAAAACATCTGCTCGCCCCGCCCCAGCGCTGCACCGCAATGTTCCACCACGCCCAAAGCAAGAGCCCCGGACGCCTGACGCCCGGGGCTCGCTGGATCATGCTGATCAATGACGATCAGGCGTGATTACCTGTTGTCGTCATCGTCGTAGTAGTTGCGGTCATACAGGAACCCAAAGCCATAGGTGAAGCGGAACGCCCCACGCAGAGCCGCCATGAACGGAGCAGCCGCGTTGGTGCCGACGTTCACGACGTCGTTGGGCTTGAGGTAGATGTCCGCCTGCTCGCCGGCGAAGATCTTCTCCAGATCGACGCGGGCGAAGACTTCGCGGTTATCCGGCAGCCGACGGATAATCTCCGTGCGGGCGGGAATCGCCAACTGATCATACCCACCAGCCGACACAATCGCCTGCTTGAGGGTGATCTTGCGGCCCGTCAGGCTGTAGGCACCCGGACGCGCCACGTGACCGCCCATGAAGTACTCGCCGACCGTCGGCTGAGGCACGAGGATCAGGTCGTTGGGGCGGATCACGATGTTGTAGCGGAAATCGCCCGACATCAGCGCTTCCACCGGGATCTTGATGATGCGCTTCTCAACCGGATCGCTCAGGTCGTTGAAGCCCTCGAACCGCTGCGGCTGGGCCTGCTCGGCCGTGGTCACGGCGACGTCCTGCTGGGCGGCGGCTTCACCGGCCGGGCCGACGGTGCGCTCTTCGCCTTCGATCACGACGACGCCTTCAGGCGCGGCTTCGCCCTCAGCCTGCAGGTACACGACCTTGGCCGGGCTCTGCGTGTTGAGCGACTGCGGCTCGAGCAGATCGGGCGACGGCACCTGGCCGTCACGCGGCTGAGCCGGCTGGCCGTTGGCGTCGGACGGAGCGTCATACCGGGTCTGGCGGATGACGTAGATGTTGTCGATACCGATCGGGGTGGTCAGGTCGCGTGCGAGGACCAGGGCGTCCAGCAGGCGGAAATCGCTGCTGATGATCGCGTACTGACCCTGCGCCTGGACGGCGCCCAGGATGCTGAACGTACGGGCCCGCGCCTCGATGACCGTCACCGAGACGTTGGCGTTCTGGATGATGTTGGCTTCACGATATGCCCGGACGATGGCCTGCTCGGCCTCGGCTTCGGTCAGGTCAAGCACGTTGACCGGGCCGATGTAGGGCATCGAAATGTTGCCGCTCTCGCTGACGCGCTTGGTCACCAGCGTCTCCTGGAACTGGTCCACCAGACCAGTGATGGAGGCGGTGATCACGTCATTGCGGCCGATGCGGTAGTCTTCTCGGATGGCTTCGAGATCGCTCTGCCGCGGCGGCTCGGCATTGGCGAACTCCGTGGCGGCGTCTTCGGGCATGATGTCGAGCTTGTCGAGAATGGGCACGACCAGCGGCTCGACATCCCAACGGCCGGTGGCGGTCGGGTCGAGCAGGCCCTTGGGGCCCAGCCCGTCATTGGGATTCTGGCAGCCGACGACGAACGCCATTCCCGCTGCCACGGCGGCAGCCATCAATTTTCGCGATCGCGATACCTGTTGAGGCCCCTTGGTAAACAAGGTGAGCTCCTTTCCGAGATTGTTCAGCATGGTCCTTCCCACACCGGCCCGGTCGCGGGCGACTGCCGGTGGTTGCTAGTAGCCTATAGGCGGATTGGCTCGGTCGGAACCGTCATCGTTGTCGGAATCACAGACGATAGCGTCCCCATCCGTACGCCCGAATCGGAATAGTCATACGTCCAATCCCCAGATATTGCAAATAAAAAGCGTGTCTGGCAAGACTTGGAATCGGCTGTTCAACCCGCCTCATACAGTTGAAAAGCAGGTTCTTCTCAATCCGCCCGACCGGGCATCCCCCCTGCCGCGGGGCCCGACGACGCCCCTTCAGGCCGCTTTAACGCTGGTAAACTTTGACGTTTATAGCGGTGATGCCGTTCCCGCAGCCGCGGCAAATGCCCCGCCCCTTTCTTCCGCAGTTCCTTCCTAAATCCCGTGGATCGCACCGTCGATAGACACCACAGGAGAGGCTGCGGTGATAACGAAGTTGTTATCTACCCCAGCCAACTCGGCTTGCCCGGTTTGCCTGACGTCCGCGACTTATCGTACGTCCTGCAATGCCGCCCAGCCGTGTGGAGAGGAAAAATGCTCGGTTTTGTACAGAACTGGTTTGCGCCCAAGGCCAATCCCATCGGCGTCGACTTCGGGTCCGACAGCCTGCGGATGGCCCAGGTCCGGTTGATCAATGGTGAGTACCAGCTCGCCGCAGCCGCCAGCGCCGACGTTCCCTCCCACGTCCGCAACGATCCCCAGGCTCGTTTCGCCTTCTTCGTCGACACCGTTCGCGATCTGCTGTCGCAGGGCAAGTTCATCGGCCGCCAGACGGTGCTGTCGCTGCCGGCGTCCATGATGCACATCCAGCATCTGCGCCTGCCCCGCATGGACGAGCAGGCGCTGGCCAAGGCCCTCCCCTGGGAGGTGCGCGGCAAGATCCCGATCGACCCGGCTGCCGCTGTGCTGCGGCATGTCCTCGCCGGCGAAGTCTACGCCGACAACGACACCAAACTTGAAGTCATTGTCATGGCTGCGGCACGCGAGATCGTCAATCAGTATCTCGCCGCAGCCGCCAAGGCGCGCCTCGATGTGGTCGGCATGAACGTCGAGCCAAAGGCGCTGATCGACTGCTTCACCCACATCTTCCGTCGCGCCGACGACGCGAAGATCACCAACCTTTTCGTCGACATCGGCTGCAATGCCTCGCGTGCGATCATCGCGCGCGGCGAGGAGATCCTGTTCGCCCGGACGATCAACATCGGCGGCGAACATTTCAACCGCGCCGTCGCAGCCGCGTTCGACATCGGCGTGCAGGACGCAAAGATCCTTCGGCTGAAGGTTTGCGCCGCCGAGCCGGCGACGCCGTCGCAATCGCAGGCGCCGTCGGCGGTCGATGCCATCACGCCGGAGCTGACGGACGCAGACACATCGGCTGATGTCGAGGACGACGATCAGAACCAGTCCTTTGCCCTGCTGGGCGCCGCACTCAGCGCGCATGCCCGGCAGGACACCGACCGCCGCAAAGCCAGCGACCCGACCATCGATCGGCTCCCGCCGTCGCCTCAGCCGCCATCCAGCGACCAGCAGGCTCGCCGCATCGAGCAGGCCTGCACTCAGCCGCTGATGCGCCTGATCGAAGAGCTCGACCTGTGCCGTCGCTACTACGAAAGCGCGTTCCCCAGCAAGCCGGTCGACCGGCTCATCTTCGTCGGCGGCGAAGCGCGCCAGCGTTCGCTCTGCCTGCGCATCGCCCGTGAGATGGGCCTGGCAGCGCAGATCGGCGATCCCCTGATTCGCATGGCCAAGACCTGCCGCATCGGCCTGGAAAGCGGCATCGATCCACGCCAGCCCCAGCCGGGCTGGGCGGTCGCCATCGGCCTGAGCATGGGCCCGGCCGCTGTGACCGCGGAGGTGCAATCATGACCAGCCCCAATCAACTGAGCTTTCTGCCCGACGATTACCTCGTGCGCAAGCAGCAGCGGCGCACCAACATCATCTGCGCCGTGCTGTTCCTGATTGTGCTGGTCACGATCGGCATCACCTTTGCCATCACTGAACAGAACGCCCGCGAGCTCGACAAGCGCGACGCCGAAACGCTCGCGCGTTACGCCGAAGCCGCCCGCACCATCGAGCAGGCGCGTCAGATCGAACAGAAGCAGAAACGCATGGCCCACCAGGCCGAACTGGCCGCTTCGCTCCTGGAGAAGATCCCCCGCGGCAACATCCTCGCCGAGCTGACCAACCGTCTGCCCGCGGGCGTGTCGCTGCTGGACTTCAGCCTCACCAGCCGCGTCCGCAAGCAGGCTGAGCCTGCCGCCGTCACCGCCACCAAGTTCGAGAAGAAAGCGGCTGACAAGAAGACAAAGGCCAAGGAGAAGGCCGCGCCGCCGCTGGTTCAGCCGAAACGCTACGACGTCTCGCTCAAGTTGACCGGTGTCGCCTACACCGACAGCCAGGTCGCCCAGTACATCAACCAGCTTGCGACCTCTCCCCTGTTCCGCGACGTCAACCTGATCCTCGTCGAGGAATACAAGATGCAGGACGAGAAGGTCCGCCGTTTCCAGATCGAGATGAACCTGAACCCCGACGCGCGGCCCGCGCCCATCGGCAGCGATACGCGCACCGCCGCCGTCGAACTGGAACCGGAATGAAACTGCGATGACCCGGACGTGCCGCTCCGCGGCGCCATCGAAAGGAAACGTCCATGAAGCTTGGTGTCCGAGAACTGCTGTTCCTGAGCGTCATGATCGCGATGCTCGCCTGCACCTACTTCCTGATCTTCAAGAAAGCCAGCGAGCGGCGCGAGCAGAAGCTCGCTCAGATCGAAGCGCGCGAAAAGCAGATGCAGCACCTGGCGCAGATCACCGCCGGCATCCAGGACCTGGATGCCAAGGTGGCTGAGCTGCAGCAGGCGATCGCCTTCTTCGAGTCCAAGCTTCCGCAGGAGCGCGAAGTCGGCAGCGTGCTCGACGAGGTCTCGCAGATCGCCCTGGCCAACTCGCTGCAGACACGCACGTTCCGCACGCTCAAGGCGGAACGCCACGCCAACTACAGCGAGCAGCCGATCGAGATGACCCTCACGGGCGATTTCAACGGCTTCTATTCGTTCCTGCTGCAGCTCGAGAAGCTGCCGCGGATCACGCGCATCCTTCAGATGAATCTCAAGAAGATCAACGATCGCGACGGCGCCATGCAGGCCGATCTGACGCTCAGCATCTTCTACGAGCCGGAATCCCGCGTCGCTGCAACCTACTAACCCAAACGTCCCGCTAGGAGCTGATGGCATGAGCCTGGACCAGGACAACATCGACGGCGTCGAAACCTCCGACGAGCAGATCGGCTCGGATCTGGCGCAGACGCTCGGCGGCGGCGAGGGCGACTTCATCTACGAAGCCGAGCCCAAGCAGTCCAACCGCACCGCCGCCCTGCTGCTGTTGCTCGTGCTGGTTGCCGGCGCTGGCGCGTACTTCATGTACTTCCGCAAGGGACCGGCCCAGGCTGCCGCCGCCCCCGCCGGCGCCGCGACCGCCGACCAGACCATCACGCAGTTCCTCAACAGCGGATCGCAGAACATCAAGCAGATGCAGGAGATGCTCCGCAATACCGAGGGCATCGTCCAGCAGTTCCGCAGCTACCCGGGCATGCGGCAGGTGCCGCTCAGCCAGTTGCAGACCAACCCGTTCCGCTTCGGCAACCCAGCCGACAACGCCGCGGGCCCGCCCGTTGCCAACTCGCGCGAGCAGGAACGCAACCAGGCCATCAAAGCCGTCCGCCAGCTCGTGCTGCGGTCCATCATGCACAGCGGGACTCACCGCGCCTGCATGATCAACGATCAGCTCTACATGGAAGGCCAGCAGGTCGACCAGTTCACCATCGAACGCATTACCCCGGATTCCGTGATCGTGAGGACAGGTGTCTATCGATTCGAACTCAAGATGCAGTAGCTGATGCAAGTTGCATGTCGACGGCCCCCGCATCCGAGGGCCTGTCCACAGGCGACAAGCAACAAGCCACCGGCAACTGACAGCCGACAACGAACCCCAATGCGTCTCCGTCGCTCCACAACCTCTGACACCGCCGCCATCGGCACTGCGACCGCCGACGATACGCCGGTCGAGCTGGAATCGCTGTGGCAACCCACACAGCGCCAGCAGCGCCGCAGTGTCGAGGATCTGCTGCTGGAGCGCGGCCACATTACGATCGAACAGCTCGAGCAGGCGCGCAACGTCCAGGCTCAGACCCCCGGCAAGCCGCTGGCGCAGATCCTGCTCACGATGAACGCTGCCACCGAGCAGCAGGTCCTCGAAGCCGTCGCCGATACCCTCGGCTTGCAGTTTGAGGTACCCGACGCCTCCGCCGTCGACCAGGCCGCATTCGATCTGCTGCCGGTCGAGTACATCCGCAAGCAGCTCGTGCTGCCGCTGCGCTTCGAAGGCGAGGCCGACAATCCCAGGGAAAAGACGCTGGTGGTCGCCATGGCCGACCCCAGCAACGTCTTCGTCCTGGACGAAGTCCGCCGCCGCACGCGCCGGCAGGTGCGTGTTGTCGTCTCCACCCCGGCTGACATCAACCGTGTCTGCGAGCATATCACCACCGGCCAGTCCGACGTGCAGGTGGATGAGATCATCAAGGACATGGCTGAGGACGACGTGCAGGTCGTCCAGGACACGACCGAGGACGTCGCCGACCTGGAAAAGGCCGGCAGCGAGTCGCCGGTCATCCGCTTCGTCAACTACCTGATTGCCGACGCCATCAAGCAGGGCGCCAGCGATATCCACATTGAGCCCAAGGAAAAGGCGCTCAAGGTCCGCTACCGCATCGACGGCATTCTGTTCGAAGTGATGAACCCGCCATGGTCCATGCACCCGGCCATCGTGTCGCGCATGAAGATCATGGCCAATCTCGATATCTCCGAGCGCCGCCTGCCGCAGGACGGCCGCATCCGCGCCGTCGTCCACGACCGGAAGGTCGACCTGCGTATGAGCACCCTGCCGACGGCCTACGGCGAGAAGGTCGTCGTGCGTGTCCTCGACAACCGCTCGATCAACGTGCCGCTGGAGGCACTGGGATTCAGCGAGGAGTCGCTGACGATCTGGAAACGCCAGATCGCCGAGCCGCACGGGATCGTGCTCGTCACCGGCCCCACCGGCTCGGGTAAGACGACGACGCTCTACTCGTCCCTGCGCTGCATGGACGGCAACAAGCTGAACATCAGCACCGTCGAAGACCCGATCGAGTACCACCTGCCGCAAGCCAATCAGGTGCAGGTGCATGAGCGGATTGGCATGACCTTCTCCGCCGCCCTGCGTTCGCTGCTGCGACAGGACCCTGACGTCATCATGCTCGGTGAAATCCGCGATGCCGAGACCGCGCGCATCGCCGTGCAGGCCTCGCTCACCGGCCACCTGGTGCTCAGCACGCTGCACACGAACGATGCGCCGTCGTCCGTGACGCGACTGATCAACATCGGCGTCGAGCCGTACCTGATCGCCTCAGCCGTCAATGCGATCCTCGCCCAGCGGCTTGTGCGACGCATCTGCTCCCACTGCAAGACGAAATACGAGCCCACGCCGGAAATGGCTGAGTTCCTGGCGCTCCAGGGTGTGGACATCAGCCGCCTGTACAAGGGCGCCGGCTGCGAACGCTGCCGCCGCACCGGCTACTCCGGCCGTTTGGGCATTTACGAGATGCTCGTGATGGACGACGCCCTGCGCGACCAGGTCACGCGCAACCCGGATGTGACCCAGTTCCGCCGCCTCTGCCGCGAGAAGGGCCTGGTCTCCCTCCGGCAGGACGGCTTCGACAAAGCCGCGCAAGGCCTGACGACAGTTGATGAGGTGCTGAGAGTGACGGAGAGTGGGATTTAGTGGTTATCTGTTCCTTGTTACTTGTTACTCGCGACGAACCGAAGCATGACCATCGCTCGCGAAGCACGAACGGCCCGAGCCCACGAGGTGCGGCGAGTGACAAGTGACCAGTGACAAATGACAAAACCAACAAGCAACAAGTAACAAGTAGCAACATCACCATGAGCCAAATCAACGACATCCTCCGAGCCGCCGTGGAAGCCAAGGCCTCCGACATTCACCTGACTGTCGGCGCGCCGCCGCTGTTCCGCATCCACACGGTCATGACGCCCAGCGACTTCCCGCTGATGACGCCCGACGGCCTGGCACGGCTGGCCCGCGAGCTGATGACCGACAAGCAATGGGCGCAGTTCGAGGAAATGCGCGATGCCGACTTCTCCTACGAGATCCCCGGCGTCAGCCGCTTCCGCGTCAACGCCCACTGGCAGCGGAACACCATCGCCATGGCGTTCCGTACCATCGATGACAAGATCCGCCCGATCGAGCAGCTTTTCCTGCCCGATATCGTGCACAAGCTGACGTACCTGCCCCGCGGGCTGGTGCTGGTGACAGGCCCGACCGGCTCGGGTAAGTCGACCACGCTGGCGGCTATGATCGACGCGATCAACCGCCGCGAATCGGGGCACATCATCACCATCGAAGACCCGATCGAATACGCGTTCCATTCAGCCAAGTGCTGCATCGAACAGCGCGAGATCGGCACCGACTGCCCGACGTTCGAAAGCGGTCTGCGGCATGCCCTGCGTCAGGACCCGGACGTCATCCTGGTCGGCGAAATGCGCGACCTGGAAACGACGGCTGCCGCCATCACGGCCGCCGAAACCGGCCACCTGGTCTTCAGCACGCTGCACACCGTCAACGCGCCGCAGACGATCGAGCGTATCATCGATATCTATCCGTCGGATCAGCAGAACCAGATCCGATCGATGCTCGCCAACACGCTGCAGGCGGTGATCAGCCAGACGCTGTTCAAGCGCGCCGATCAGCCGGGCATGATCCCCGGCGTCGAGGTGATGCTCTGTACCCCCGCGGTGCGCAACTGCATCCGCGAGAACCGAATCTTCGAGATTCCCAACATCATCGAAACCAGCCGCGCCATCGGCATGCAGACGCTGGACAGCTCGATCAAGCAGCTTTACGTCAATGGTTACATCACCCGCGAGGACGCCATCGCCCAGGCGGCCCATCCGGAGAAGCTCGAACGCGCACTGGCAGCCTAAGGAGGGCAGGCCGCGGGCAGCAGGCCCCAGGCAGCTCTAAGATCGCTGCCTATCACCTGCCGCCGGCCCCCTGCCAAGATCAATGCCCAACTATCGCTACGAATCCCGGAACGCTCAGGGCAAGGTCGCCAGCGGCGTGATCGCCGCAGCGAACATTGCCGCGGCGTCGCAGCAGCTTCGCCAGCAGGGCCAGTACATCCTCTCCCTGGCCCCGCTGGAGTCGGGCGGCAAGGGCGCGGGCCTCAACCTCAGCTTCTCCTTCGGCCCCAGCGCCAAGGACGTGCAATCCTTCACCAGCCAGCTCGCGGTGATGATCCGCGCCGGCATCAGCCTGCGCGCGGCCATCGAGGGCATTGCCGATCAGACCGAAAACCCCCGATTCAAGCAGATCCTTCAGCAGATGAAGAAGGACGTCGAGTCGGGCAAGCAGTTCTCCGAGGCGCTGATGCGCCACCCGAAAGTCTTCAGCCCGCTGTACATCAACATGGTGAAGGCTTCGGAACTGTCCGGCGGTTTCAGCAAGATGCTCGACCGCATCGCCGGATACCTGGCTCAGCAGATCGAGACCGCCAGCATGGTGCGCGGCGCCATGATTTACCCGGGCATCATCGGAACGATGGCCATCGGCACGACCATCTTCCTGCTGGCGTTCGTGCTGCCGCGGTTCATGGTGATCTTCAAGGGCAAGGAAGCCGCCCTGCCCGCGCCCACCAAGCTGCTGCTGGCATTGTCCAATTTCATGACCAACTACTGGTACATCCTGCTGGTGGCGACAGCCGCCGCCGTGTGGGGATTTGTGCTGGTGCTGCGGACCGACTGGGGCCGGCTGTGGTGGGACAAGACCAAACTCACCGTGCCGCTGTTCCGCAAGCTGTTCCGGGCGCTGTATATCAGCCGCTCGCTGCACACAATGGGCCAGCTCCTCAACGCCGGCGTGCCGATGCTCGACACCATCAGCATCACGGCTGAGATCAGCGGCAACACGCTCTACCGCCGCATGTGGCGGGCCGTCCACGGCGCCGTCAAGCAGGGCAAGAAGGTCAGCACCCCGCTCAACCGCAGCCCCCTGCTGCCACGATCGGTCGTCCAGATGATCGCAGCCGGCGAAGAGTCCGGCAAACTCGGCGAAGTACTCGACGAGGTCTCCGAATACTACGCCCGCGAGCTCAAGGCCGTCATCAAGAGCGTTACCGCCATGATCGAGCCGCTGATGATCGTGGCCATGGGCAGCATCGTCGGCTTCATCGCGATGTCGATCATCCTGCCGATCTTCAAGCTGAGCAGCCTGGTGAAATAGGCAAAGCTTTGCACCTTCTGCCGCTTGACTGGACGGGGAAAGTATTCGATGTCACAGGTGATGACCTGTCAGCCGCACATCCCGCGCAGGCCCCTGCGCCGCGGATTCACGCTGATCGAGGCGGCGATCGTAACCGTCATCGTCGGCGTCGGAACCGTCGCCATGATCCAGCTCCTGGCAGCCGGAAGCATGGCCAACAACGATGCGCATGAGCTGACCACCGGTCTGAACCTCGCCCGCAATATCCGGGAAATGACCCAGTCCATGACCTACGCCGAGATTCTGGATCTCAACGGCGAGGTCTTTTCGCCGCCGGTCGACTCCCTCGGCCAGGCGCAAAGCGGTTTTGATGGATGGAAGCAAACCGTCAAGGTGCAGAAGGTGGACCCCAACTACATCACGCTCGTCGTGGCGCAGACGGTTAACTCGCCTATGGCGCGCGTGACGGTGACGGTCAGCCGACACGACCAGGAGGTCTGCTCGATCGACTGGCTGGCTGTGAAGACCCAGTAGCGTCGCATCCCGAGTCTGTTACAGCAGGACGGTTCACATGATGTACGACAGGCGAACAACCGGGCGACGGGGCGTCACCTCAGTTCTGGCGATGCTCTTCATGGTGCTGTTCGCGGTGCTGGCGATCGGCTTCGTCGCCACCGTCAACTCCGCGGTACAGATCTCCGGCAACGAGCAGCGCGGCGTGCGCGCCATGCTGGCAGCCGAGTCGGGGATGAACTTCATCCGCTACCACCTGTGGGACCTGAGCGTGCAGCGATCGCTGCCGCCCGACCAACTGTTCGACAAGGTGTACGAACAGCTCCAGGATCGCCTGGACGGCACAGCCAACCTCGGCGGCGGCAACATCGCGCGCGTCGGCGATACGATCCTCATCCCCGGCAATCCCACGGCGTTCATGAACGCCGACAGCGAGGATGGCGCCTTCCGCATCGAAATCCGGCGACAGGGGATGGAGCTGGTCGTGACCTCGATCGGCCGATCCGGCCAGGCTGAGTCCAAGCGCGGCATCCAGTTGACCTACGCCATCTACAGCCGCCCCAGCGCGATCTTCGACTTCGGCATCGCCTCCAAGAGCCCGATCCAGATGATCGGCAACACCAGCGTGCAGGGGAAAAACAACCCCGCGCACGGCAGCGTATTGTCGACCAGCTACCGCGTGCCGGCATTGAAGATGCAGGGCAACAGCATGATCTCGGGTGACGTCTCCTTCGCCAACCCGAGCTCCTCGGCCCTGGACATCACCGGCAATAACAGCATCGGCGGCTACAAGCCCAGCCAGTCCGGCTTTAACGATCACGTCCACTTCGGCGTGGATGAGCCGGAGTTCCCGACGATCGATACGTCGGCCTTCAAGGACTGGCTGGAAGCCAACCCCCACACCGTCATCACCGGCAGCCCCAGCGGCAAGAACTTCGGCAGCCTGCGGATCAAGGCCAACGCCAACCCGACGTTCAACGGCAACACCAAGATCAAGGGCCTGGTTTACATCGAAACCCCCAACAGGGTGTCGTTCAGCGGCAACCTCGATCTGCAGGGCGTCATCGTCGTCGAGAACAATCCCAAGGGTGACTCGACCACCAACCTGATCGACTTCGGCGGCAACGTCGACTTCGAGGGCGTGCACACGCTCGACGCCAGCTTCGGCGAGCTGCGCAATCTTGACGGCGCGATGCTGCTGGCGCCCGGATTCAAGCTGCAGATGCGCGGCAACTTCGGCGTGATCGGCGGCGCCGTCGCAGCCGACGAGATGGAGTTCAGCGGCAACGCCGGCGGAACCGTCAAGGGCAGCATCATCAACCTTAAGGACACCATGGTGACGCTCCACGGCAACACCGACATCATCATCGAGTCGCAGGGTACCACCGACACCCCCGCGGGCATGTTCTTCGGCAGCCGGTACGTGCCGCTGCCTGACACCTACAAGGAGATCATCCCATGACCGTCGCGACGATCTCCATCCGATCCCGCAGCCGCCCCGCCGGCCTGGGCATGGCGGAACTGCTGATCAGCCTGGCGATCTGCGCCGGCCTGCTGACGGCCGTCGCAGCCGCCTTTCATTCCACGACCATGGCGATCGAGGTCAACGACCGGTTCTTCCGCGCCTCGCAGACCGCGCGCGTCGCCATGACGCAGATGACCTACGCCGTGCGCACGTCCGACGCGGCGCAGGTCGGCTTGCCCAACCAGCAGTCGCTCAACTTCATCAACGATGCCGCCAACCTCGATCTGATCACCGAAGACGGGCGGCAGATCTCCTACGTCTTCGACGCCCCCAGCCGCACGCTCAGCCTCGTGCGCACCGACGAAGACGGCAACCAGAGCAGCTATGTTCTGGCGCGCGATGTCGCCAGTGCGACCTTCGACGGCGTCATCGAGCCGCATCCGGACACCGGCGTCCGCCGGCTGGTCAATGTCGGCATCACGCTGGTCGTCGAGGTGGGCAATCAGCGGCTGCTGCTGAGCGGATCCGCCATTCCGCGCCGGGAACTGGTGTACTGAGGCCGCCCTTCTATAGAATACCGCGATGCACGTTGTGATCTTTGAGGATGACCTGTGGTCGCGGCTGGCACCCTTGTCACTGAGCCGGCCGGTTTTCACCCTCGCCACGGGGATGTCCAACCTCCTGGAAAAGCAACTCCGTCACCTTCAGCCGACGCGGCTGACCCTGTGGGTCCGCCCGGAAATGGCTGAGTATTGCCAGGAACTGCTCGTCCCCAATCTCCGCACGCCTACGCGCATCAATCAGCCGCTGGATGACGAGCGGGCTGTGCTGGTCAACGCGCGCACGCTGCATTTTGCCCGCTATCGCGTACCCGAAGCGGATGCGGTCGTCGTGGACGAACCCGATCGCGTCCGCATCGCCGTGACGCGCCATCCCGGCCTGACGCATACCGATGCCCTTCAGCAGACCGACCGCTGGAAGTCGCTGCTCGATTTACCGCGGGCTGAGCCGCAGTCGCGGCTGGTCAATGCCCCCTGGGATCTGATCGCCTGGAACAAGGAATCGCTGGCGATGGACGCCCGCGAGATCCACGGGCTGAACAATGTCGAGTCGGCTGGGCCGTATTTCCTGATGAATCCCAAGGACATCTGGGAAGCCGACGGCGTAAAGATCGAACCCGGCTGCGTGCTGGACGCGCGTGACGGGCCGATCGTGCTGGGCGACAACGTGACGCTCGGCGCGAATGTCGTCGTTCAGGGCCCCGCCTACATCGGAGCCTACACCTATATCCGCCCGGTGTCGCTGATCCGACCGGGCACGACGATCGGCAACGCCTGCAAGATTGGCGGCGAGGTCAGCAATTCGATCATCCTCGGCTATTCCAACAAGAGCCACGACGGCTATCTCGGCGACAGCTACCTTGGCAAGTGGGTTAACCTTGGAGCGCTGACAACCACGAGCAATTTGAAGAACACGTATGGCGAGATCACGGTCAAGATGGGCGCGACGCCCGACAAGCACGTGCCGACGGGCCGGATGAATCTCGGCTCGCTGATCGGCGATCATACGAAGACCGCCATCCTGACGCGCCTGATGACCGGCAGCTACATCGGCTACGGCAGCATGATCGGCTGCTCGACCATTCCGCCGAAGTTCGTGCGCAGCTTTTCGTTCCTGACCGACAAGGGCGAAGAGTCGTACGACGTGGAGAAGGCGCTCAGCGTCGCCCGCCGCTCCTACGATCGCCGCCAGACCCCGTGGCGCGACATCGACGAGCGGATCCTGCGCTACGCCGCCAGAATCGCCCCCATTGTCGAAGGCGTCACCACCGCCTAGCCCGCCATCGCCTCAGGCCAAGCCGCGAAACACACGAAGCGGCGGGAAGATACCGAGCAGGCCGCTGGCCGGACACGCTGGGATGTGCCCCTCTGCAGATCATCCAGCGCCCATGCGCATCCGGGCCGCGGGCATCCCACCCCTCAGCGTTGGAATCTCACACCAATTTTCCTTGACGCCTCACAATGTTAGGCTATAATTAGGATACTTCGCGCCGGCGGAATCGTTCGCCGGCCAAACTGTCCATTTCGCAGAAAGGGGAACCTGCCATGCCCTCTACCCCTCAGTCCGTCGATCTGTCCGCCAGCCTCTCGCCTCGCAGTACCGCGCAACGCGAGCTGTTGGCTCAACTTACGCGCCTCGAAGAGGAACTGCGTCCGCTGGATGGTGCCCGCGAGCGGCTCTTCGTGCTCCTGGAACGCAGCCCCGAGTCGCCCGCCGAGACCCTCGCCCGCAGCTTCATGGCACCAGCCACCAGCCCGTTCGCCAAACTCGAACGCCACCGCCGGGCTGTCCAGAACCAGTACTGGAAGCTCGTGCGGCTCTTCCATCAGCTCGCCGACCTCGACGAGGACCAGGACGGGGATGCACAGGCCGTGGACTGCCGACGCCAGGCCCCAGCCCCCGCCCCTGACGGCACCGCCCCGACGGCGCCCAGCGAGCCGGCTGATCCTTCACCCACCACCCCTCAGCCTCACGCACCGCACCCAGCGCAGCCAGTCCCCCACCGCCGCGCCCTGATTCCATCCAACAACCATCAGCCATCCAGGCCCGCATCCGCCACTGCCCTCCAATCCGCCTGCCGGCAGGTCGCTGACACGCTCCTGCACGGACATACCCTGGGAGTGGCTGATTCTACTCCGGATGTCCTTCATATCTCAGTCCAGACCGGCCCGCCCCAGCCGGCGTGATCGGCTCACGCGAAGCTCACGAAAGACACCCAAAGATCGCACAAGATCAGGATACCCCAAGCCCCACCCGTGGCAGGGGCGCCCCACCCATGCGCGCCCATCGTGGCGCGGGCGTCCCCGCCCGCTCTTCTGCAAGCCGCGCGCAAGAGACCCGCGCCACAGAATCCCCGTATACGGCCAGCGGGAGACACAAGCGACAGAACGGGCATCGCGAACCGGGGGCACATTGTCATGTGCCCCTACAGAGGCATGCCGGGACCATCCGCCCCCCTGTCGCCCATGCGCGCCCATCGTGGCGCGGGCGTCCCGCCCGCGCTTCTCCCACACGCGTAAGATGCCCGCACCACGGGACACCGTGCCCCGCTAGAAGCGCATGACCGATGACATTCTCGGTCTTTGCGCTATTTGCAATCTTTGAGATCTTTGCGCTAGAGCCCAGCCTTCGCGAAACCTTCACAATCTTCGCGCCTTCGCGGCTGCCATTTCTCCGAACGACCTACTCCACCGTCACGCTCTTGGCCAGGTTGCGCGGTTTGTCGACGTTGCAGCCGCGGATGACGGCGGCGTGATACGCGATGAGCTGCAGCGGCACGACCGTCAGCAGCGGCTGGAGCGGCTCGAGCGTATCGGGCACGTAGATGACGTGATCGCTGTAGCGGCGGATGTTCTGGTCCCCCTCGGTCGCGACGACGATTACCTTGCCGCCGCGAGCGCGGACCTCCTCGATGTTCGAAATGACCTTCTCGTACTGGTAGCCCTGCGTGGCGATAAAGACGACCGGCATGCCATCGCTGATGAGCGCGATCGGCCCATGCTTCATCTCGGCTGCCGGCATGCCCTCCGCGTGGATGTAGCTGATTTCCTTGAGCTTCAGCGCCCCTTCCAGCGCGACGGGATAGTGATACCCGCGGCCGAGGAACAGCCAGTTCTCGCGGTCGCAGAACTGCTGGACGATGTCGCGGATCTGATCGCTGGCCTGCAGCACCTGCTGCATCTGCTCGGGGATGAGGCAGAGGGCATCGATCAGCTCCTGGTGCTGCTGGGGGCTCATGAAGCGCCGGCGCCCCAGGAACAGCGAAAGCAGCGTCAGCACCACCACCTGACAGGTAAACGCCTTCGTGCTGGCCACGCCGATTTCCGGGCCAGCGTGCAGGTAGATGCCGCCATCCACCTCGCGCGCGATCGTCGAGCCGACGACGTTCACAATGCCCAGCGCCAGCGCGCCCTTCTCCTTGGCTTCGCGAAGCGCAGCCAGCGTGTCGGCCGTCTCACCCGACTGGCTGATCGCGACAACGACCGTATGCTCCTCCACCAGCGGATTGCGATAGCGGAACTCGCTGGCGTACGTCGCCTCGGTGACGACCTTGGCCAGGTCTTCCATCAGGTAATCGCCCACCAGCCCCGCATGCCAGGCCGTGCCCTGCCCCGTCAGGATGAACCGCCGCGCAGTCACCAGCTCCTTGACATGGTTCTGCAGGCCGCCCAGCACGATGCGGTTTTCCTTCTGCTCGACGCGCCCGCGGATGCAGTTCTGGATCGCCTGCGGCTGCTCGAAGATCTCCTTGAGCATGTAGTGCGGGTAGTCACCCAGCTCATACTCCTCGAGCTTGGTGTCGAGCTGCGAAACGACGGGGTTAATCTCGATGTCGTCGATGGTGACGGTGCGGAAGCTGTCGGGCCGCAGCATCGCCATCTCATTGTCGTTCAGGTAGATGACCTGCGTCGTGTGGCCAACGATGGCGCTGGCATCGGAGGCGACGATGTACTCGTCCTTTCCGACGCCGATGATCAGCGGGCTGCCGCGACGCGCGACGATCAGCGTATCCGGTTCATCGCGGCAGACCACGGCGATGCCGTAGGTCCCCTCGACCTCATGCAGCGCCGCCTGCACCGCCCGCTGCAGCAGCGACGTGTCGGACGAATCGCCGTTGCGCGCCTTCAGATCGTCGTACAGGTCGCCGATCAGCACAGCCAGCACTTCAGTATCGGTCTGGCTGCGGAAGGTGTGGCCCTTGTTGGTCAGGAAGCGCTTGAGGGCGGCGTAGTTTTCGATGATGCCGTTATGGACCAGCGCAATGCGGCCGCGATCGTCGGTATGCGGGTGAGCGTTGGTCTCCGTGGGCGCGCCATGCGTCGCCCAGCGGGTGTGCGCCATGCCCAGATGGGCTGGCGGCATCTTCTGCTTGTCAGCCTGGATGGTGGCTTCGAGGACGCTGATGCGTCCGACGGCGCGGCGGATGTGCAGGTCACCCTGGCCGTCGATGACGGCGATGCCGGCTGAGTCGTATCCCCGATACTCAAGACGCTTGAGTCCCTCGATCAGCAGCGGTTGGGCGAGCTTCCGACCAATGTACGCAACGATTCCACACATGGTGCGACTTCCTTGTTTTGGCTGACCCCATCTCCCCGATGTACCCCGCGGCTGGTGCGAGGGGGACAGTCTACAGTGTAAGCCACGGTTTCAGCCCCTCCAACCGCATACGAAGATTTGTGCAAGCTTATGGGACGCAGACGAAGGATCGCGTCGTCACACAGGCAACATCATCCACATGAATCGCGAAAATTGCCTATATTTGCCCTGGCAGCACGGGCGGGCTCATCCGGCAGAAGTCGGTTGGAGATCACGCTGAACGACCGGGACAGGCTTCGCGAGGTCGAAAAAGTTCAGCACCGCGTTGCGGACATCGCGGTCACGGTATACGTCATTGTGACCGGCGCGCTCGACCCACAGCGATCGCCGCGGCGGCACGGCTGCGTTGAACAGGGCCTCGCCCTGCGTAAACGGGATGATCTCATCGCGCAGGCCGTGGACGATCATCACCGGTCTGGGCCATATCGTCGCGATCAGCCCGGCTGGGGCGAAGGCGGACAGGTCGCGATTGGTCTGCACCTCCGCCATGGGCACGGCCACGTATCGCACCAGCCAGTTCAGCGGCCGGATGAAGTGGTTGTCCGCAACCAGGCTGGCCAGATCCCCAAGGTCGGCATACGTGCCGTAGACAACAACCGCATCGATGGCCTGCCCCTGCGGCGATGGATCCGCCGCGGCTGCGATCAGCGCAGCCGCCCCCATGCTCGCGCCCACGCCAAACAGTTGGCGCGACTCATCGGCGCGATTCTGCTGAATCCACCGCACTGCCGCCAGTACGTCCAGCCGCTCGCGGTCGCCAAAGGTCGTCAACTGCCCGCCACTCTCGCCATGGGCGCGGAAATCAAAGATGAACAGGTTGTAGCCGTAATCCAGCGCGTACTCGGCCAGCTCAAGGTGATTGGACTTGTTCCCTGCCAGCCCGTGGCAGACGAGGATCGTGCGGCGCCCCCACACGGGCAGGCTGTCGCCCGCGGGCTGCGGCGTAGCGGGAATCCACCAGCCCACCAGGTCCGTGCCGTCGTCAGCCTGGAACTGGACGACCTCGAACGGCCGGTTCGGCGTCTGCACAGGCAGCACCTTCGGCCGGTAGGTCATGATCGTCGCCATGACATACGGCAAGCCGATCGCAAACAGCAGCACCACCCGGCCGATGGCGGCTGTGTATCGCAGCCACGGTCGCGCCGGCTGGGTGGGATCATCGGAAGATCGCGTACTCAGCCATTTCGCCCCGCGCTTCAACGCGCCATCCAGCCCCTTGAGCAGCAGGAGCAATCCCAGCGAAAAGTAGACCGCCATCCCCCACTGCCCCCAAAGCCATCGGGCGCCCGTCGCCTGGGCGTAGATGAAGATGATGGCTGTCGCGATCAGGGCGGCGCTCAGGCCTGTCATCGTATAGCCGACGATCGGCCCGCTGCGCCGCATCCGCTTCGCCCGAACGGCTGCCACGATCAGCACCGCGATCGGCCCGAGCAGATACCAGGCCATCAGCAGATAGTGCATCGATGCCCGCATGGCCTGCCACTATACCCACGCCGCCGTCCCACCGCACGCAGCCATCTGCGCTGCGATGCGATGCCTGTGGGAATGTCCCGCAAGAGCGCAGCGAAGGATCCGGACGCCTCGCGCGCCCGGATCCTTCACGTTGCTCAAGATGACCGTTTCGCCCGGCCTTTAGTGCGGGCGTGTCTGGAACTCACCGCCGCACGGGCCGCCGTCGCTGACATCGTCGAAATGCGCCTGCCGGCCGTCGAACGTCAGCCGCTCGGTGTACCACCGCGACAGCTCACGCGCGTTCATCGGCGCGTAGTGACAGATCAGTGAGCGGCGGAAGCGCGTCTTGCTCTGGTTGGGATACGAGCCATGCACGAGGCTCCCGTTGAAGAACAGCACGTCGCCGGCTTTCAGCTCGACGGGCTGCTCGGAGAAGCCCTCGGGCACGGGGACGTAGTCCTCGGTGAAGAAGCGCGTCTTGTCCGCCTGCTGCGGGCAGACGACTTCCATGTTCTGCGTGCCGGGGACGACGACCATGCCGCCGTTCTCGAAGTCGGCATCGTCGATGGCGAACCATGCCGCGCAGCACGTGCCCGGCTTGACGCGCAGGTAGTAGTTGTCCTGGTGCAGCGCCTGCCCGCGCGCTCCGGGCGGCTTGAAGTAGAACATGCTCTGCACAGCCACCGGCTCGTCCTGCATGAACGCCTTCAGCGGCGCATACAGGCGGCGGTCGAGCATGTATTGCATCGCAAGCTGCCCGACGCGCTTCTGCGGATGGCGATGCGGATGCATCATCCGCGGATAGAAGTGCAGCGGATCGGTCGGATCATACTCGCCATCGCGGCGAAGCATCTCCGACAGACCCTCGACCGGGCCGTTGCGGGCTTCCTCCATGAAGGCATCCCGGATCGTCGCGACCTCATCGGGTCGGAGCATCTGCCGGATGACGGCGAAACCGAGCGTGTTGAAGTCGTGCGTCAGGGCTGACAGGTCGTTCGATGTTGCGACGGTGGCGGTGCTCATGGCAGCGGTCCTTCCGATCCTGTGATGCGGCGATCCCGGATCGTGAACAATCCCGCAAAATGGGCTGGTCGATCCGATGTCGACAGTATGCTTTTCGCATCGGCCAGATGAGAATAGAATCGCCACCTGAAAACCTTTAATATCCTGCTATGACTCTTCCCGTCACCCCCAGCCGGCCCACCACTGCAGACCAGATCGTTGCCGGGTATTTCCACGAAAAACGCGGGTATACGGTCTACCGTCCACATGGAACGGTCGACTGGCTGCTCGTGCAGACGATCCGCGGACGCGGACGATTCGGGCATCGCGACGGGCAGATCATGGCTGAGCCGGGGGATCTCGTGCTGCTGCGACCTGGCACGCTGCACGACTACGGCGTCGACGCCTCCGCCAGCCGCTGGGAGCTGATCTGGGCGCACTTCATCCCTCGGGCCGACTGGATCGAATGGCTGGACTGGCCGCTGGAGGCGCCGGGCCTGCATCGGCTTCGGATTGCCGAGCGCGCCCAGCGGACGCGGCTGCTGGCGCAGTTTCACCGCGTCGTCGATGCGACGCGAATGGCCATGCGGCGCCGGTATACGCTGGCCATGAACGCCCTGGAGCTGCTGCTGCTGTGGTGCGACGACCTCAACCCGCGGTCGGCCTTTGCGCGACTCGATCCGCGCATCCGCGAGGTGATCGACTTTGTATGCAGCCGATTCGCCGAGCCGATCAGCATGGAGGACCTGGCCGACGCGGCTGGGCTGTCGGTCTCGCGGATGAGCCACCTGTTCCGCCAGCAGGTCGGCATGACGCCACAGCAGTTCCTCGAGCGCCAGCGGATGCGGCGGGCCTCCGAGCTGCTCCGCTTCACCCAACGAACCATCCAGGACATCGCTCGGGACGTCGGGTTTGACGACCCGTTCTACTTCTCCACGCGATTCCGCCAGCACACGGGCACCACGCCCCGCGAATATCGCCGCCAGACGTGAGAAACTTGCCCATGCCCGCCGGCTGCGATACTGTTGAATGGCGTGCCCGCGTAGCTCAGTTGGATAGAGCGTTGGTTTCCTAAACCGAAGGTCACAGGTTCGAATCCTGTCGCGGGTATTTCCGGGGGGAACTTTCCGTTCAGCCGTAAACCCCACTGCTTTCAGGAGCGCAACTTGACTATCACAGGACATGGCGCGTGGCGCTATCAGTGGATCGACAACTGGGCCCGCATTCCCGACACGCCCAGCGGGCGTGACAACGGCCGCACGCACGGCGTCGTTGTGACGCGCGACGGCAACGTGATCGTCTTCAACCAGGCCGATCCGGCTGTGCTGATCTTCGATACCGACGGCCGACAGATCGGCGCCTGGGGCGATCGCTTCCGCGGCGCGCATGGCATGACGCTCGTGGAGGAAGACGGCCGCGAGCTGCTTTGGCTGACCGATGAGCACAGCGGCGAGGTCGTCAAGACGTCACTCGACGGCGAGACGCTCCTCTCGATCCCCCAGCCGGAGCATGACGCCTACCGCGACGGCAGCCGCTACCGCCCCACGTGGGTGGCTGTGAATGAGGTACGCCATGGCGGCAACGGCGACATCTGGGTCGCCGACGGCTACGGCGCGTCGCTGGTGCATCGCTACGACCGCCAGGGCCGTTACATCGGCGCGATCTCCGGCCAGAAAGGCGCTGGACGCTTCGCCTGCCCACACGGCATCGCCTTCGACTATCGCCGCGGCCAGCCGGAGCTGTACGTCGCCGATCGCGGCAATGCGCGCATCCAGGTCTTCGATGCCGAGGGCAACTTCCGCCGCGTCGCAGGGGCGAGAACTTTGCACAGCCCGTGCATGTTCAGCTTCCTGGGCGAGCTGTGCCTCGTGCCCGAGTTGTATGCGCGGGTGGACATCCTCGATGGCGACGATCAGCTCGTGGCTGCGCTGGGCGACAACGGCTACACCACCACCATTCCCGGCTGGCCGGACCACCATCGCATGGGGCATCCTGATCGAATCGCCCCCGGCCGCTTCAACAGCCCCCATGCCGCCGCCTTCGCCCCCAACGGCGACATCTACGTCGTCGAATGGCTGATCGGCGGGAGGATTACGAAGTTGAAGAAGGTGTGAGGGGGATGGGTCAGAGACGGAGAGACGGAGAGACGAAGTTAAGAGCGACGAAGGGTGGCGGGCAATGCACGCGTTGGTTTGGCGGCCGCGCTGCGTGACCTGTTGAGTGCACTGCCAGGGGACGGTGCGCGCGACGTCATCGGACGATGCGGTGTCCCCACTTATCGTAGAGGTGCATGGCAATGCGCCCCATCCGTGGCGCGGGCGTCCTCGCCCGCGTTTGTTCCGCAAGGAGACACAACGCGCACGTCACAGCAATCCGGCATACGCGCGACCCGTGGCACGCGCGTCCCGTACGTGCTTTGGTCTGTTTCCTCCGTGTCTCCGTGGTGAGATCCCCTCTTCGCCCCTTCGCATGAACCCCCATCACGGTACGCTGTAGTCTCCATGGGGTTGCCCTGCCCGCCTGCGGGCCTATTCTGGATGGCATCATGAAACGTGTCTGCCTTATCGATCTGCCGGGACTCAGCCGTGACCTTCTGCAAGCCGTGCCGCCTGCATCGCGCCTGGGGCAATGGCTGGCCAAACAGCGCATCGCCGACCTTCAGCCGAGCTTTCCGGCTGTCACCTGCAGCGTGCAGGCCACGCTCACGACCGGCGCCTGGCCGGCGGAGCATGGCATCATCGCCAACGGCCTGGCCACCTACCGGTCGGCGGACGACCAGAAACTGGTCGATCTGGCCAACCACGCCGACTACCGCTGCGAGGTCAGCTTCTGGGAGCAGTCCAACCAGTTCCTTCAGCGGCGGCGCTTCTGGCAAAACGAGAACGGCACCAGCCGCTACAAGACGGCGATGCTCTTCTTCCAGAACGCCATGCCCGGTTTCGCCGGCCAACCCCAGCCGGCGGCGGACATCATCATCACCCCCAAGCCCGAGCACGGCCCCGACGGCAAGACGATCAGCCTTGTCTGGACCAATCCCCGTGAGCTCGAAGCCCAACTGACGGCTGAACTCGGCCCGTTTCCCCTCATGCACTACTGGGGGCCGATGGCGGGCATTCAGTCCAGCCAGTGGATCGTCCGCGCCGCGACGGCTGTGTGGAAACAGCATCAGCCGCAACTGCAGCTCGTCTACGTCCCCCACCTCGACTACGACCTGCAGCGCTTCGGCCCGACCAGCGACAAGGCGAAGCAGGCTGTCGCCGATGTCGCCGCCGCCCTCGAGCCGCTGCTGGAGCAGCTTGAGCAGGACCAGGCCGCCGTCGTGCTGATCGGCGAGTATGCGATGGAGGAGGTCAACCGCTCGATCGCGCCCAATCGCCTCTTCGCCGAAGCCGGCTTGCTTCAGACACGCCAGACCGACGAAGGCCCGCGCATCGACTACGCCCGCTCGCGTGCCTTCGCCATGTGCGATCACCAGATCGCGCACATCTACACGCAGGATGCGTCAGCCGCCGACACCGCGCGGCAGATCCTCGCCCGCGAAGGATGCGAGATCCTCGAGCGATCGCAGCTGAGCCGCGTGCATCTGCACCATCGGCGAAGTGGCGATCTGGTGGCTTCGGCGCCGGCGGGCGGATGGTTCGACTACCGCTGGTGGAGCGATCCTGCCGATGCGCCAGCCTTCGCGCGCACGGTCGACATCCACCGCAAGCCCGGCTACGACCCGCTGGAGCTGTTCTTCGACCCAGCCGCGAGGGCGATCATCCAGGACCCGGCGCGTATCCGCGGCAGCCACGGCCGCCAGCTCCCCACGCCGGCTGTGCTGGCAGGCGATCCGGCGATCGTCGAGCGGCAGGCGTATCAGGCGATCGACGTGCCGGGTGTGATCGAACGCGCGATGGCTCTGTAGCGCTTCTGCGCGCGGGATTTCACCACCGAGACGCGGAAACACGGAGGAGAACGCTGGAGAAGGCCTGAGGGCACGTGCGGGACGCCCGTGCCACCGGCTGCGCGTCCATGGTCACCGGAACGCGGGCAGATTGCCGCCATGCTCAAGAAACGCCGGCGAGGACGCCCGCGCCACGGTTCCGCAGGCGTGGCGTCGGTTTGTAGGGGTGCATTCCAATGCATCCCGTGCGTGGCCAGGGGTTAGCCGGCATCGACCGCCACGCGAGAAAAGGGCACATGGCCATGTGCCCCTACAGGAGCTATGCCGCACCCCATGCAGTGGCGCGGGCGTCCTCGCCCGCGCATTGCCCCCGGCAACAGATGGCAAACGGCGCCGCTACCGTCCCCCACACACAATGCCACCCCTCTTTGCGATCTTTGAGCCCTCTGCGATCTTTGCGCCTCCCCCTTCGCGAGTTCGCGGCCACCGTCGCCAACGCCCGAGCGCGCAAGAGAAAGCACGGGCTGGTTAGCCCGTGCCACTCGTGTGGATCGTCTTGTACGGCGATGGCCGGAGGCGTTAGCTGGCGGCGCCGGCGAGTTCGCCAGCCGGCTGATCGCTGGCTTCGGCTTCGCCACCCTCGGCCTTGGTCGTGCGGCGCTTCTCGACGAGGCGGACCGCCTTGCCGACGCGATCGCGCAGGAAGTAGAGCTTGGCCCGGCGGGTCTCGCCGCTGCGGCGGACCGTGATCGACTGGATGAACGGCGAATGCAGCGGCAGGATACGCTCGACGCCTTCGTTGTTGACGATGCGGCGAACGGTGAACGTCTCGTTGATCCCCTGCCCCTTGCGCATGATCACCGTGCCGGAGAAGACCTGCACGCGGGTCTTGTCGCCTTCGACGATGCGGATGGCAACGTCGACGGTGTCACCCACGCGGAACTCGGGGATTTCCTTCTTCATGCTCGACTGCTCAACTTGTTCAATGATTCGGTTCCGCATGGCTAGCTCCGTTTACTTCAGTTGCTGTTCCTCTTGTCGTTTCAGGTACGCCGCCCACAGATCCGGTCGGCGTGCTTGTGTTCTTTGCTGACGTTGCTCGCGGCGCCACTTTGCGATGGCTGGGTGGTTGCCGCTGAGCAGGATTTCCGGCACCGCCCTGCCGCGATATTCGCGCGGGCGGGTGTACTGCGGATGCTCGAGCAGGCCGTCGGCGAAGGTCTCGTCGGCTGCCCCGTCATCGGCGCCCAGCACCCCGGGCAGCAGCCGGACGATCGAGTCGATGACCACCATCGCCGGCAGCTCGCCGCCGGTGAGCACGTAATCGCCGATGCTCAGTTCCATCGGCTGGAGGATTTCGATGATCCGCTCATCGAAGCCCTCGTAATGTCCTGCAATCAGGAGCAGACGCGGATGCGTCGACAGCTCCTCCGCCAGACGTTGATCGAATCGCCGACCCTGCGGGCTGAGCAGTATCCGCGTCGCCGGCCGGGGATCCAGTTTCTCGCAATGCTCGACGGCATCGACGACCACGGGGGCCATCATGACCATTCCTGGCCCGCCGCCGAAGGGCTTGTCATCGACCGACTGATGGCGGTCGGTGGCGAAGTCCCGGATGTTCGTCAGGTGGTACTCGACCAACCCTTTCTCGGCGGCCCGCTTGGGGATGCTCACACCCAATATGGCATGAAACATCTCCGGGAATAGCGTCAGGATGTCGATGCGAAGGGCCATTTCAGATTGTTTGCGCCCCATCGCGATCAGTCCATACACAAAGCCCACGCATCGGAATGCATGGGCTTGGTGCCGCCTGTTGTGTTATGCAGTCGCAGCGGCCTCGGCAGCAGCCTCGGGCTTGGCCTTGGGTTTGCCGGGCTTGGGAAGGCGCAACTGCTTGTGTTCCACACCGTTACGCTTCAGCAGCGAGGAGACGGTCTCGGACGGAATCGCGCCCTGGTCCAGCCAATATCGGCAACGATCAAGGTTCGCTTTGAACTGGGCTTGCGGATCCTTGTTGTGAGGATCGTAGTAACCCAGCTCCTCGATCACCCGGCCGTCGCGCGGGCTGCGCGAATCCACCGCGTTGAGGCGGAAAAACGAGCGGTTCTTCCGCCCGAATCGCTTTAGTCGCAACTTCACTGCCATCCGTCGTCTTCTCCGTCTGTCGTTCTATATCAAGTAGCGAATCCGGGAGTATACCGCCTGCACCGGACTTTACAAGGGCATGGATCAGCCAAAACGCAAGCAATCCTCACACCAATATTCCCCTCCCCAACGCACGTCCCACCGGTGGCGATCCGGACCTATCATCGTTAGAATGCCCCGCCTTATGACACTCATCGAAACCGATCCAACAATCGCCGAACTTATCGCCCAGGAAAAGAAGCGCCAGCACTCGACCCTCGAGCTGATCGCCTCCGAGAACCACGTCAGCCAGGCGGTCATGGAAGCCGCCGGGAGCTGCCTGACCAACAAATACGCCGAAGGCTACCCGGGCGCCCGCTACTACGGCGGCTGCGAGTTCTACGACCAGATCGAGAACCTGGCCATCGAACGCGCCAAGAAGCTGTTCAATTGCCACTTTGCCAACGTCCAGCCGCACTCCGGCGCCAATGCCAACCTCGCCGCCTTCATGGCGATGCTCCAGCCGGGCGATGCCTTCATCAGCCTCAACCTCGCCTCCGGCGGGCATCTGTCGCACGGGATGAAGCTGAACACCTCAGCCATTTTCTACAAGCCCGACCACTACGACCTCGACCCCAAGACCGAAACCATCGACTTCGACTCCGTCCGCCGCAAGGCGCACGAGCTCAAGCCGCGGATGATCCTCTGCGGCTACAGCGCCTACCCGCGCACGATCGACTTCGCGAAGTTCCGCGAAATCGCCGACGAGGTCGGTGCCCTGCTGATGGCTGACATCGCGCATATCGCCGGTCTGGTGGCGGCCGGGGTGCATCCGTCGCCCTTCCCGCATGCCCACGTCGTGACGACGACGACGCACAAGACCCTCCGCGGCCCGCGCGGCGGGTTGATCCTGACCAACGACGAGCAGCTCGCGAAGGCGATCAACCGCAGCGTCTTCCCCGGTTCGCAGGGCGGCCCGCTGATGCACATCATCGGCGCCAAGGCCGTCGCCTTCGGCGAAGCCCTCAAGCCGGAGTTCAAGACCTATGCCCAGCAGATCGTCAAGAACGCGGCTGCCCTGGCCGATGCCCTGAAGTCCAAAGGCTATCGCCTGCAGTCCGGCGGCACGGACAACCACCTGATGCTGGTCGATCTGCGTCCGCGCAGCGAAGATCTCACCGGCGCCGATGCCGAAAAGGCGCTGGAGCAGGCGGGCATCATCTGCAACAAGAACGCAATCCTGAACGATCCGCGTCCGCCGAAGGTGACCAGCGGCATCCGTCTCGGATCAGCCGCCGTCACAACCCGCGGCTTGAAGGAGCAGGACATGCGCACGGTCGCCGACTTCATCGACCGCGCTCTGACGGCTCGCAACGACGCGGCGGCGCTGAAGAAGATCCGGGAAGAGGTCGCGGCCTTCTGCGACAAGTTCCCCATGCCGCACTAGCGTCGGCTCACCGCCTGTCCGACGCAGAGAGCGCGGACGTTGTCGCGGAGACCGCAGATCTCAAAGCCGATTCGCATGTTCTGCGATCGCTGCGGTATCCTCTGCGCTCTCTGCGTTGGATTTCCCCGCTAAGCAAGCCATGCCCACTTTCATCGATCATCTCGATGATCCCCGCATCGCCCCCTATCGGAACTTAAAGGACCGTGATCTGGCGGCGTCGGGAGATCGGTTCATCGCCGAGGGGCGGCAGGTGGTTTGCCGACTGCTGGACTCGTCGATCGCGGTCGAGTCGGTGCTGGTGGCCCAGCGGCGAGCGGAGCAGATGGAGCCGCTGGTGAGTGATCGCGCGCCCATGTACATCGTGCCGGACGAGCTGGTGCGCGACATCGTCGGCTTCAAGTTTCACTCGGGCGTGCTGGCGTGCGGCGTGCGGCCGAAGGCGCCCTCGATCGACGAGGTGATGTCCACCGCCGTCGAGCCGGTGACGCTGATGGTCCTGCCGGAGGTCGCCAACACCGAGAACCTCGGCAGCATGATCCGCATCGCGGCGGCCTTTGGCTGTGCGGGTGTGATCCTCGGCGAGCGGAGCTGCGACCCCTTCTACCGGCAAGCCGTGCGCGTCTCAATGGGCACGGTCTTCCGCATTCCGGTCGTACGAAGCGAGTCGCTGCATGCCGACCTCCAGCGGCTGAAGACGCAATGGGGTGTGCGGCTGATGGCGACGGTCCTGGACGACGACGCCCAGCCGCTGGCCCGCTACACCCGCCCGCCGCGGCTGGCTGTCCTCTTCGGCAACGAAGCCCAGGGCCTCCGCCCCGAGACCGTCGCCCTCTGCGACGACCGCGTCACCATCCCGATGAAGCTCGGCACGGATTCGCTCAACGTCGCCGTGGCCGCGGGTGTGTTCCTGTTCGAACTGACCAGAGCGTGACGGTTTGGAGCCCCCTGTAGGGGTGCACGGCAATGCCCCCCGCGTTCGACAGGACGCTGGCGAGTCGCGGCCCGGCTGTCGATGAAAAGGGGGCAAATTGCCATGTGCCCCAACAGCCAAGGCGCGGACGCGACATAGCGTGCAGAAGTCACATCCACGAATGAACACGAATCTTCACGAATCGCCCTCACTTCGTGTTTGCTCGTGCCAATTCGTGGATCATCCCGGCTTCGCGGCACGCCATAGCGTGCCCTACCCGCGGCTGCCCGCCGCCTGCTAATCTTCGTGCCACTCCAGCACCGGAATACTCCGGCCGCTGGGGGTTGGGATGGCCTGGGGCGCTTCGATCACCGGCACATCTTCCAGCGTCAGCACGACGGCGATTTCGTCGCAGTTGGCATTCTTCGGGCACCGCACGCAGTCCGACCAGACCTTCAGCGGCAGCGTGTCCTTCGGCACGACCTGGAAGCCGAACTTCTCGAAGAACCGCTGCTCGTAGGTCAGCGCCATCAGCCTACGAATCTGAAGCCGCCGGGCTTCGTCGATCGCCCACTGCACCATGTGCGAACCGATCCCTTTGCCGCGCATCCGGTCATCCACCGCCAGCGACCGCACCTCCGCCAGATCGGCCCAGATGATCGTCACCGCAACGCAGCCCATCACCTCGATGCGGCCATCGGGATGGCGATGCTCATACACAGCGAAATCGCGCAGATCCTCATAGAGCTGCGCAAAGCTCTTGAAGAGCATCTTGCCCAGCTCGGCATGCGAGTTGATGATCTCCGCGATCCGCGGGACATCATGAACAGTGGCGGGACGGATCATTTCCACGTAACCGGTCCGCCAATGGCGGACATTGCGGGGTTCATTTTGATCAAGCCGATCCGCACGGACGGACGCGGCGCGGCTGCGCAGCCAGCGGATGATACGCTGCGACGGCCTACTCGGTTTCGAGAACGAACTCGATCTCGACCGACGCATCCAGCGGCAGCGTGTTGACGCCAATGGCAGCGCGGGCATGCTTGCCGAATTCGCCAAACAGCTCGATCAGCAGATCGCTGGCGCCGTTGGCGACCTGCGGCTGGGCGGTGAAGCCCTGATCGGAGCTGACAAAGCACCCGACGCGCACCACGCCCCGCAGGCGGTCCAGCGCATCCGGCCCGAGCGTCGCGACGGCGGCCAGGCCATTGATGACGCACTGGCGGGCGGCCTCCCTGGCCTTGTCGATCGAGCAGTTGGACGGCACCGGCCCGGCAGCCACCAGCTTGCCGTCCTTCATCGGCAACTGGCCCGCCACGAAAATCAGGTTTCCGACGCGTTTGGCCGGCACATACGAACCGAACGGACCCGCCAGCGCGGGCAGGTCGATCTTCATTTCCTTGAGGCGTTGGGCGAGAGTGTTGGACATGTGAGCATCATATCACGGGACGCCGCCGATGCCGCATGGTATGCTGGGACCAATGCACCTGCTGCCGCTCATCCTCGCCTTGCTCACCGCAGCGGCTGGGTGGTATTACATGTTCTACTCGAAGGCGGCCCACCGCCTGGCGGGGATCGAGGATCCCCAGCTCAACCGCCAGCGGATCCGGCTTCGGCGGATCGGCGGCGGGACGATGTTCGTGCTGGCGGTGGCGTTCTTTGCCGGATTCGAAGCCATCGACCCGGAGCGTTCGCCGACGCTGTTCGTGCTGACTTGGCTGGGCGTGGCGGTGCTCATGTTCATCATCGTGGCGCTCGCCCTGGCCGACCTTCGCCTCACCATGCGGATGCGTCAACGGGACCGGAACGATCTATGAACCACCTGGCTGTGCTTGTGACGTTGTGCCTGTGCTGCCTGTTCGGCTGCAACCCGGCCCCCTCCAGCAACCTGCCCGTGACACGGATGACGATCGGCGACCGCGACTACACGCTGGAGATCGCCGCCGAGCCGGTGCATCGGCAGATCGGCCTGATGCGGCGCGACTCGATGCCTGCGCGGCATGGGATGATCTTCGTCTTCCCTGACGAGCAGGAGCGACATTTCTGGATGAAGGATACGAAGATCCCGCTCGACATCCTGTTCCTCGATGGCGAAGGCAACGTCATCTCGATCAAGCAGATGCGCCCGCACGTCGGCACAGCCAGCAGCGACGGGCCGGCCAGGTACGCCATCGAACTGAACATGGGGCAGGCAAAGGATTGTGGCGTGAAGGTCGGCGACCGCCTCACCGTGCCGGAAGCTGTCAGGCAGTTGAAGCCCGAGCGGTGATTGGGTTGATGTTCGTTGCGAGTGGTTAGGTGCGAGTTGCCAGTTGCGGCAGGCAATAGCCTGCCCTACGCCCCACGCTCCGTGTCAAGTCCTGATCAGAAGTTGTCACCTATACCTGCTGTTGGTTGAGTT
>CALEKX010000001.1 GCA_937904525.1 uncultured Phycisphaerales bacterium | reverse complement strand
TACGTTCGAGTCCGATAGAGGCCATTGATAGATATCGGGGCACTCACGCGAAGGGGCGGAGCCCGCAGCCGGGCAACGATCTGTCGACTTCACTTCGTCTCTCCCGCAACCCGCCGTCGTTCTCTCACTGCCGACCTCACCGCTCCTGCAGCGCCCGCTGATACTGTTTCATCAGGGATGAGCGGCTGATCAGGCCGATGACCTTGAAGTTCTGGCCGGGGAGGCACACGGGCAGGCGGCTGACTTCGTGCTGGGCGAAGCGGTCCATGACCGTGGCCAGGTCGTCGTTGCTGGCCAGCGTGGGGATGTTCGGCCGCATCACCTCGCCGCAGGTGAGCAGGGGGATCGCAGCCGGTTCGACCAGGGCGGTCTTGATGTCCTCCGCCACCAGCATGCCGGCGTAGTAGCCCTTCTTGTCGACCACGACAAAGTCGGTGACGTTCGTATGCAGCATCAGATCCAGCACCTTCTGGAACGGATCAGTCATCCGCACAAACGTCGCCGGCTCGAGCAGCACCTGCTCCACCGTCATCCGCCGCAGCAGTGACAGATCCCGGCTCGTGCCGACATGCACGCCGCGCTGGCGCAGCCCCAGCGTGTAGATCGAATCGCGGAACAGCACCTGCGCCATCGATGTCGCGATGAACGCACACAGCATCCCGGGCACGACCACGTCATTCTCGCGCGTCGCCTCGAACAGGATCAGCACCGCCGCCAGCGGCGCGTGCACCACGGCTGCCAGCACGCCGCTCACGCCGATCAAGGCATAGATATTGGGCGCCAGGTCGGTGAACCAGCCGGTGACCTGCAGGATCGTCCCCAGGAATCCTCCCGTCACCGCGCCCACAAACAGCGACGGCGCGATGATCCCGCCGCTGCCACCGCTGCTGAGCGTCAGGGCCGTGGCGATGATCTTCACGAAGATCAGCGTCCCCAACAGGAGCAGCAGCATGCCGGGGGTGTAGTCGAGGTAAAGGGCGCTGGTGAAGAGCTGTTTCACCACGCCGTAGCCATCGCTGTAGAAGGCGGGCATCTCGTATGCGGCAAACGGCTTGACCCGCTCGGTCAGCGTCTGGAAGACCAGGATGTACGCCGCGCCAATCAGGCCCATGGTCCCAGCGCCAAGGCCTGGCTTGAGCCACCGCGGCAAACGCAGGCGCGAGAACATCACCTCCGACCAGTGCATCGTCCGGGTGAACAGTACACCGATCAGCCCGCACATCAGCCCCAGCAGGATGAAGTTCCCCAGGTGCGCGAATCGGAAGCTGATCACGTCGACCGCCAGCAGGTCCGTGACATCGAAGATCGCGCTGTACTCATGTCCCAGCCCCTGGAAGATTGCCCGCGTCGTGAAGTTGGCCACCACGCTGGCGACGACGACCGGCGTGATCGCGCGGATGGAAAAATCCCGCAAAATCACTTCCAGCGTGAACAGCAGCCCGCCGATCGGCGCGTTAAAGATCGCGCTGATACCGGCTGCTGAGCCGCAGCCGATCAGCACCGGCAGGTAATGCCTCGGCAGGTTCAGCGCCTGCGCCACAGCCGACGAGATCGACGCGCCGATCTGCACGATCGGCCCTTCAGCGCCGGCTGAGCCGCCTGTGCCGATGGTCATCGCACTGGTCAGGATCTTCTCGATGCTGGTGCGCTTCTTGATGTGTCCGCTGCTGCGCAGGACCGATTCCAGCACGTCGATGATGCCATGCCCCTCGCGCTGGCGCATGATGAACTGGCTGAACGCACCGACAGCCAGCCCGCCCATGGCCGGAAAGAGCACCAGCAGCAGCATGCCGCCGCCGTAGAGGTCGAATTGTTCTCCATGGCCTGAATAAAGCAGGTTGCGGATGTACTGGATCGCTTCGTGAAACCCCACCGCGGCAGCCGCCGCGAGGATTCCGACGACAAACGCCAGCACCATCAGGATCGAATCTTCCCGAAACCCCAACCGGCTCAGCATCCGGCCAATGAGGATCCGCGCCCGCGTCGCCAGACCGGTCAACGCAGCAAGCATGCGTGCAGATATAACGACGCAATTGACGCATTGCCAGTGCGTTAGGGGAAAAGGGATTAGGGTGAGGGACGAAGCGACGGAGGGATCCGGTCGTGCAGATTCGTCGATGCCGCACGTCAACCACCAGTCGCCACCGCCATGGGTTCACCCTCCGACCGGATGCGGCTACGATGCGTCGTATGCGTAGTATCCAGGATCTGATCGGCAATGAGCAGGCTTTCCCCATCCTCCGGAACCTGCATTTCTTCAACCATGCCGGTGTCGCGCCCGTGCCGCAGGTGGCAGCCGACGCGATGCTCAAATTCGTCAATGAACTGGTCAACAAGTCGTATTTCGGCAGCCGGTGGTATGCGGACATCGACGTGCTCCGCGTCTCGGCAGCCAGGCTGATCAATGCGACGCCCCAGGAGATCACCTTCGTCAAGAACACCAGCGAGGGCATCTGCACGGTCGCCAAGGGCCTGCAGTGGAAGGCGGGGGATCGCATCATCACGACAGGCGTCGAGTATCCCGCCAACATCTACCCCTGGATGGATGTCGCCCAGCGGTTCGGCTGCGAACTCGTACTGCTCCCCGAAGAAACCGACGCGAACGGCCGGCGGCAGGTCCCGCTCGAGAAGATCCTGCGCGAGATCGAGCATCCAAGGACGCGGTTGGTGACGCTGTCGCACGTCGAGTTCGCCAGCGGCCAGCGGCATGAGCTGACGACCATCGGCCGGCGCTGCCGCGAGGCGGGCAAGCTGCTGTGCGTCGATGCGATCCAGTCGCTGGGCGTGTTGCCGGTCGACGTGCAGGAAATGTGCATCGACTTCCTGTCAGCCGACGGGCACAAGTGGCTGCTCGGGCCGGAGGGAGCGGGCATCTTCTATGTGCGGCGCGAGCTGCAGGACCAGGTCCCGCCGCTGGTTGTCGGCTGGATGAATGTCATCAATGCCGAGCGTTTCGGCGAGTACGATTACACCCTTAAGGATGATGCCCGCCGCTACGAGTCCGGCAGCCACAACGTCGCCGGCCTGCTGGGGTTGAAGGCGTCGCTGGAGCTACTGCTGGAGATCGGCACGTCTGCGATTGCCGAGCGGCTGAAGACGCTGGGCGATCGCCTGATCGCCGGCCTGGAGCAGAAGGGCTATCAGATCGTCAGCCCGCGCGGCGAAGGGCAGTGGAGCGGGATCGTGTCGTTCGTGTCGAAGACGCACGACCATCAGCAGATCTTCCGGCAGTTGCGCGAGCAGGGGGTCGAGATCGCCGTTCGCGAAGGGCGCCTCCGCGCATCGCCGCATTTTTACAACACCGAGCAGCAGATCGATGAGCTGATCAGCCGGCTGCCGTAGGCGCGGACGCTCGCCAGCCGGATGGCGAGGTTCGCCATCGCTGATCGATACCTTCGCACACCAGTCGGATGCGATGCCCTGGCGGGCAGGGGAAGATTTGTCCTGACGCCAGACATCTCTAAGATAGTCACCATTTCACAGGCCCTGGCGCAGGAGACATATGACCTATCAACAGCCCCCTTCACAGCCGATCGGTTACTACCCCGTCCCGCCGGCGCGGCCTACCTCCGTAACCGTACTGGCGATCATCGGGATCATCTTCGCCTCGATGGGCCTGCTGGGCGGGATCTGCGGCGGTCTCAGCCTGATCCTTTCCTCAGTGGCCGAAGCCGTTCAGGCGGAGATGAGCGATGTTGAAGTTGCGATAGACAACAGCCTGACCTGGAAGGTCTACAGCGTTTTCTCGATTGTGACAGGGTTCGCGATGGCGGCGCTGCTGATGTACGGCAGCATCGGCTCGCTCAAACTCAAGGCCCCGGCACACAAGGCCATGCTGCTGTATGCCTGGCTGGCGATCGGATTTGCGATCCTGGGAATGATCATGACGCTGGCGGTGCTTCTGCCGCTGCTGAACCCGTACTTCTCTTCATCCGATCCGGCTGAGGTCGGCGCCGCCTGGGGCGGGTTGATCGGTGGGGTGCTGGGTTCCCTGATCGGCGTGATCTATCCGTTCTTCGTGCTGCTGTTCTACCGCAAGCCGCATGTGTTGGCGGCATTCGGGTTGGGTGAGGCGGCCAATCGGTATCAGCAGCAACCATATCAGCCTTATGGCTCGCAGCCGCCGTATCCGCAGCAGTAAACGTTTCCCAAGGTTCCACGAAAGAGTTTCAACATGCCCTGGTTCACACAAGAAGCCGAGTCGATTTCCCGCAAAGACGTTGAACAGCTCTGCCAGCGCCTGCTGGATGAATCGCGCGCCCGCATCACCAAGGATTTCCGCCGCGTGCTGCTGCTTCCGCCGGATCTGACGCGTGCCCACAGCGGCGCCGGCTGGATCACTGAGACGCTCTACAAGCTCCTGCCGGCAAGCTGCGACACGCATGTCATCCCCACGCTCGGGCAGCACGTGCCGCACACGCCCGAAGAAAACCGCTGGATGTTCGGCAGCATCCCCAATGACCGCATCCATGCCCATGACTTCCGCAACGGCTGCGTGAGCGTCGGTGAGATCCCCGCTGAGGTCGTGCGTGAGAAGACGAGCGGCCGCGTCGACATGCCCATCCCCGTCGGCCTGAACAAGATGCTCATGAGCGAGAAGTGGGATCTGGTGATCAACGTCGGCCACGTCGTGCCGCACGAGGTGCTGGGCTTCGCCAATCACAACAAGAACTACTTCATTGGCCTGGCTGACAAGGCCCTGATGTGCGCCGCGCATCTGACCAGCGCGATCGTCGGCATCGAGAACAACCTGGGCAACCTGATCACGCCCGTGCGGGCCTGCTTCAACTGGGCTGAGGAGAAGTTCCTCGGCCATCTGCCGGATGTGTACTTCCAGGTGGTGATGCAACGGTCGCCCGAGGGGCAGCTCGTGCACAGCGGGATCTACGTCGGTGATGACCTGGAGACCTATCTGCAGGCCGCCCGCCGCAGCGCCAAGCAGAACATCACGCTCTTTGACGAGCCGGTGCAGAAGATCGTCGCCGTCATGCAGGCGGACGAGTTCCGCAGCACATGGGTCGCCAACAAGGCGATTTACCGCACGCGCCTGGCCATGGCGGACGGCGGCGAGCTGCTGATCATCGCGCCCGGCCTGGAGCGTTTTGGCGAGCAGCCGGAGGTTGAGGAGATCATCGCCAAATACGGCTACTGCGGCACGCCCAGGACGCTGGAGCTGATGAAGACCAACAAGGATCTTCAGGAGCATGCCAACGCGACGGCGCACCTGATGAACGGCTCGACCGAGGGCCGCTTCCGCGTCACGTATGCACCGGGCAAGTTGACGAAGCAGCAGATGGAGTCGGTGCACTTCGGCTATGCCGATCTGAATGAGACGCTGAAGCGTTACGATCCGTCGAAGCTGACCGAAGGCTGGAACACCATGCCCGACGGCGAGCGGATCTACTTCATCAACACCCCCAGCGCCGGCCTGTGGTCAACGCGCCAGCGGATCGCCGATCGCCTGAAGGCGATCTGATGGCGGGAACTGAGCGCAGCGGCTTACTTTGGGACGCGGGCGTCTCCAACATTATGCATCAACATAGGCGATAGTCGCCCGAAATCGTC